>CADBQG010000014.1 GCA_902796805.1 uncultured Bacteroidota bacterium | reverse complement strand
CACCATCGCCTCCTGCGCGATGTCCTCCGCCTCCATCCGGTCGCCCTCACACAGGGCAAGCAGGAATCTCCGCAAAGACTCCTGCTCTTCCGAAACTAAGGCTATGAATTGTTCTCGTGTCATTCGGAGATTTGCTGTTCCGTCAATCGCCTTTCCTCTGCCTCTATTTCGCCCTGCAACATCTTTCGGCTGACGAAATAGTAGATGATAAAGGCAATGCCAATGGCTGCAAGCACGCCGCCGCCGACAACTCCCATCGTTTTGCTGCCCAAAAAAATCATATTGAACAGGTGGGTGAAAAAGATGACTAATCCAACCAACAGATAGATGCATCCGGCCAAAAGGTGTCCCAATAATTTTTGTTTCAGCGACTTGTTGTCGGAATTCTGCGACATGTTCAGCTTGTTCAGCACCTCTGCCGGATCTATGTCGGGCTTCTTTTCCAACAATAACATCAAAATTTCCGTTTTCTTGTCGATTTCGTGGTTTTTCCGTTTGTTGACCAGCCACACAATCATCAGCGGTAGCACCACACAACAACCGATTACTATGATGATTATCATTATGATTCCTAAAATATCTGGGTTCATGACATTATTTTTATAAGGTTATACATTTCCGTTATTTTCCGAATCGATTCAACTGTTAAACGGATAAGAGTGGCAAAAGGTGACATGGGAGGGAAAAATATTTTTGCGGTTTCATGTTGGAAAACCATGCGAAATCTATCCTTATGATTTTTACAATTAAAGGTTGAATTGTTAATATAAACTTGTATATTACTGAGACTCAACAACAAAAAAAATTGGCATTGCCTCTTGACAACCGCGCGTTCAGGTTGTATCTTTACAAATGAAAACATTGAATGACAAAAATGTCATAGACATAAAAAAATTGAAAACCACGAGAATGAAAAAAGATCAAGTCCATAGAGATGAAATTCGTTCTGTCAGGCCATCGTTTCTCCCTGACAGGAAAACCCCACGTGCCGATTGGCATCAATACAACGATGCGGTATATTTCGTCACATTCTGCACCCATGGTCGTGTGCATTATTTTGGAGAAATACGCAATGGTCAGATGGAATTGTCAGCTGTAGGGATACAATTGACGGCAGAAATCGAAAAGGTGAGAGATTATTATCCGTACGCCGAAATCCCTGTGTACGTAATAATGCCAGACCACGTACATTTGATTGCCGCAATCCATCCCCGTAGGGACGCGATTCATCGCGTCAGCGAAACCACCGTTAGCGTCCACGAACCCGACGAATCCGTCCGCGAACCATCGTGTCCGCCAACGGGCAAGGGCGGGATTACGGGGAATGTGAATCCGATGTTGAATGAAACGTTGGGAACGGTTATACGGGGGTTGAAGGCAAGGGTGACGCAATTCGCCCGGCAAAAAAATATCCCGTTCAAATGGCAATCCCGTTACCACGACCATATTATCCGCAATGAAAATGAAATGAACCGTATCGCCAAATATATCGAACAAAATCCCGCCAAATGGAAATCCCCGTAGGGACGCGATTTATCGCGTCCGCGACAAACGCCCGCAACAAAACGCCCGCAACAAACGGACGCGATAAATCGCGTCCCTACGGGGTGGTGAACGGCGCCACCGCGCGGTCGAAAATGCCGTTGACGTAGGCCAGCACCATGCCGTAATTGCTGACGGGGACGCCCGCCTCGATGGCAGGGCGTAACCGTTCCTTCAATTGTTTGCGGGTAACCATGCAGCCGCCGCATTGGATAACCATCGCATATTGCTGTATGTCAGGGGTTTGGGTTAGCCCCGACACAAAATCGAACGTTAATTCCTTGCCCGTGAACTTGCGAATAAGGCGCGGCAGCTTCACCCGACCGATGTCCTCGCAGGAGGTGAGGTGCGTACAGGATTCCAACATCAGAATGCGGTCGCCGTCGTGAAGGTCGTGCAGCTTCGGGGTGCCTTTGAGGTAGGCCTCGAACTCGCCCTTCTGCCGGGCCAGCACCACGCTGAAGCCTGTCAACGGGATGCTTTCCGGAACGATTCTCTCCACCTCATGGAATGCCTGGCTGTCGGTGACGACCAATTTCGGGGCGCGATGGTTTTGCAGGTAGTCAGCCAACCGGTTCTCTTTCATTACAATGGCTATGGCCTCGTTGTCAAGGATGTCGCGGATGGTCTGCACCTGCGGGAGAATGAGCCGCCCCTCTGGGGCTTCTGTATCGATGGGGGTCACCAACAACACCTCGTCGCCCTCGCCTATGAGGTCGCCGAGCAGCGAGCGCGTGCGGTACGCCGACTCCGGCATAATCTGTACAAGTTCCTGAAGCATTTCATCAATGCCAGTATGCGTTCTTGTACTGATGTTCAGAACGTTGCGTCCATCAACATCCATCTCGCGAGGAGTGGTGAGGTCGCATTTGTTGTTGACGATGAGGTATGGGAGTTCATACTGTCGGAACTGCTCCAGCAGCTGCCGTTCAGGGATGCCCACCTCGTAATCGGTGATGACGAGGATGGCCAAATCGATGGTTTTCAGCACTTCCAGCGACTTCTGGATGCGCTTTGCCCCGACGGCACCTTCGTCGTCGATGCCGGCGGTGTCGATGACGATGCAGGGCCCGATGCCGAAGATCTCGATGGATTTGCGCACGGGGTCGGTGGTGGTGCCGGCCGTGGCGTCCACAATGGCGACCTCCTGTCCCGTGATGGCGTTGATCAGCGAACTCTTGCCGTTGTTCCGCCTTCCGAAAATGCCGATGTGCGGCTTGTCGTTACGTCCTTTCATGACGGCAAAGGTACATTTTTTAAAGTACAGTTGACAAAATAATCTTGTCATCGCAGCATATTATCCACGTTCGGTTTTGTGATTGATGAGTTTGTGCGATATTTTATTAGTTTTGCAAAAAAAAATGTTATGAATAGAAAAGACAGTTATCATATAGCCGCTCGTTTCGTATTTTTGACGATCATGACTTTCGGATTTATATGCGTACGTGCGCAAAGTGCTTCGCAGACAATCTCCTCAGTTGACGAAAAGGGCAGCTGGTATTATGTTTACGACGAAAAAGGGAGGAAAGTGGCCACGCTGTCAAAGAGTGTAGGCAAGTTGGAGGGCTATGGCTCCGACTGGTTTGTGGTTACCACGTCGAGCTGGCTGTATTTGTACGACGTCAAAGGCCGCAAGTACCATACCAAGTCGCGGTCTTCCGTGGGCGAGGTTGTGAGCGTGGGGAGCAACACGTTCGTTACCCGCAAGGGCTCGTGGCTCTACACTTTCGACCGCAACGGTAAAAAGATAGCGACGCGCAGCGCAAGGTGAGGTTCCTTTGGATTCCGCCTGTTGTTAAGGTGTGGCATTTTTCCGGCCGAATGCAGCGAAAAAAAATTACCTTTGCAGCCTGAATGAAAAGACTCCGAATGAAGGCGGCAAAACTTAAAAGAGGTGTTTTGTTGAAGGCCGCTGCCTGTGTGGCGGCGGTGGTGTTTTTGTGTGGCTGCGACACTACGTTCAACCGCGATAAGTTCGATAGGAACCTCATGGCCGGGAGGTGGGTGTCGGGTACCGTGCACGAATACTATGACCTCGCAGGAACCGGATATACCTGGGACACGTCTGACGATGTCACCGAGGAGGAGGCGCAGCATTTCACCTGGACTCTTGAAAGAGAGACACTCACGCAAATACACCAGATGGAGATGGGAGGAAGCATTCCCAAGACCTATACTTTGAAGAAACTCAACGCTTCCGTCCTCGAGTACAGCGATAATTACGGTAATTACCACTCATTCACAAAAGAGCGATGAAGAAAGCACTGAAGATTGCGGCGATAGCGCTTGTCTCGGCAGTGGTCATTGTCGCCATTGCATTTTCCGTACTCTGTTTTAACATTTTTTCACCCGCAAAACTGACCAATGCGGTCAATAAAAACGCCGCGCGCTTCCTGGCCTGCGACTTCGGCATGGAACGGGCCGAGCTCACATTCTTCAAAACATTCCCCAAGGTGGGGATAGACCTGAAAAACACCACACTGAAGAGCGGGGCCGACACGCTCCTCCATGCGGGCAGTCTTGTGGCTGCCGTCAACATTCGAGAATACTTGCGCAACAACAAGGTGATAGTCAACGATTTCATGCTCAGCGACGGCACTGTCAACATCATGGTTGACGAAGATGGCAATCCTAACTACAACATCCTGAAAACCTCTGGTGACGATACCTCTTCGACGCTGATTGAATATGTTGATCTTCAAAGTGTAAAGGTGAAAAATACTGACATAAGGTACGACAACCGCAAATCTGACATTCTATGCCGGCTGCAAAGCGCCGACATCTCGCTTTCAGGCAGTTTCCACGAAGACAACATTGCCGGCGACCTTGCGGTGGAGGCTTCGGGGGCGGCGTTCGTGTCGGGCGACTCTGCCAAAATAGATTTCGCTGGAGGAAAAACCAGACTCGACTATTCGGGAGAATTAAGGAATTTTAACCTCTTGAACGGAAAAGTCGGGGCTGATGTAAAGGAGTGTTTCCTGAAAGTGGACACCATGGTTTATGTTGATTCCATAGATCTGGCGATTGCCTCGGAAGTGAATGCAGACTTCAATAAATGGAGCCTGCGGATTGACGGCGGCAACGTAAGAGTGGGCGAATGTGCCATGACTGTGGAGGGGAATGTTGAAAACGACGGGTTGCGTAACGGCACCGGCATAGACGTGAACTTCTCCACGGAAAAGTGGGATATACAGGACGTACTCCAAAAGATTCCCGCCGCACTCATCGGAAACGCACTCGACAACATCAGCGTCGATGGGGAAATAGGCCTGCGAGGAAATGTCAAAGGACTGTACAACAAAGAGAGTTTCCCCGACATCACCTCAGATATCTCGCTCGGCGGCGCCAACATCATGATTTCCGGATTCCCGCTCTCTTTCGAGAATATCGATGCGCTTCTTGCGCTCGACATGGACACCGACGGACAAACTGACATGGCCGTCAAGTCGCTGACGGCTACCACAAAGAAACGGAACCGGCTGAACATGTCGGGAACAATAAAGAACCTGTTCGGAAAGATGCTTTTCGACATAGTGGCGAACGGAAACCTCCATATCAGGGACTTCTCGGAATTCATGCCGTCGGACTTCACCAAATGCGACGGGCTCGCCGCCATCTACATAGAAACCGACTTCGCATACGACCCGAAGAAGGGATTCTCTTTGGACGACGTTGCCGCCACCGCCGACTGCAAGTTCACGGATGTGAACATTCTCTATCATGACACCACTTCGGTGTCAACACCGCTGCTGACCGCGAAACTCACCTTTCCAACGAAGGAAAAACCCTATAAAATTGATGAATGGCTTAATGCCAAAATATCGACAGAACACCTGAAAGTCGACAATTTAACAGATTTTAGCACAACATTGACAGGCATAAATCTCGACGCTTACACAAACGATCTCACCGATTCGACCAAGGAACTGAAAATCGGCACCACTTACAGTCTTTCTGACATGCGTCTCGACATGGACACAGTTTCAGTGAGGCTTGCATCCCCAAAGGGGAAATTCGTGATGTACGATCCGGACAACCTAATGCTTGACTACAAAGGAGAAACAGCAAGGATCAAGAGGGGCGGGAAGATGGACTTTGTGTCTGACGCGCTCGACCTTCACGCAAGGGCCTCTTACAAGGATGGGGAGGACAACCCTCTTCTGCAATGGTCGCCTGTCATGAAAATATCCCTGAAAAACGTCGACGCCAAGTTAGCAGACATAGAGCACCACATAGTGTCACCCACCTTCGACGTGGATTTCACCCCTGAAAAATGCGAGTTAAAAAACGTTAATCTCCGGTTCGGCGGCTCCGATGTCCACATTAACGGCCAAATCAAGGGCATTGAGGCATATCTTAAAGATGCAGGATTGTTGAAAGGGGAACTTGCCCTATCGGCAAACTATCTAAACCTCAACGAAATACTTGACGTGATTGACGGCTTCGGCGCACCCGATTCCCTTGTTGGCGAGGCCACGGAGATGGAAAACAGGAAGGAACCCGCCCCGTTCATAGTGCCCTTCGGCGTTGACCTGAACATGAAGACCACGGTAAAGGCCGCACTGGTTGAAGATGTGGAATTCCGAAACATCGCAGGGCAGGTTTACATCAAGGACGGCATTCTCGTG
The DNA here is from genome assembly GCA_902796805.1 of uncultured Bacteroidota bacterium. Classification (GTDB taxonomy): domain Bacteria; phylum Bacteroidota; class Bacteroidia; order Bacteroidales; family WCHB1-69; genus F23-D06. Next base: position 56,471 of record CADBQG010000014.1, on the reverse strand, counting down.
CTGGAGGAGATGGGTTTGACCAACGACGCCGCCAAGATGCAGCTGACCGCCATGTACAAGACACCGAGGCTGAACCACCTCTTCCTCGGCTTCGATTTCCATCTCCTCGACATAAAGATCGACAAACTCATAGAGATGATTCCCGATGTCGACACCGTGCTCCCGATGCTCAAGTCGTTCAGCGGTGACGCCGAGTTCCATTTCGCTGCCGAAACCTACCTGAAGTCGAACTACGACATAAAATTCTCAACCTTGCGCGGCGCGGCGGCAATCAGCGGCAAGGATCTCGTGGTGCTCGACAGCGAGACATACAGGAACATCTCGAAAAAACTCCTTTTCAACAAAAATACCGAGAACAGGATCGACAGTCTTTCGACGGAAATCACAATATTCAAGAACGAGGTCGACGTTTATCCCTTCCTGGTCTCTATAGACAAGTACAGCGCGGTGGTTTCGGGCAGGCACAACCTCGACATGACCTACGACTACAACATATCGCTGATAAGGCCTGTAAGGATAGGCCTTGACATAATTGGCATGAGCGACAGGCTGAAATACAAGGTAGGAAAGGCGAAATATGCCCAGGACTTCGCACCCGGGAAAAAAGGTGCCGTGGAGAGCAGCGTCCGCGAGCTCAAATCCATGATAAGCAAGAGCTTGCGGAGCAATGTGAAGAGCGCAGACTAATTCTATTGCCTGTTTCCCTCGTTGCGAAGTTCGTTGAAGCAGTGCCTGCAGAGTGGCAGGTATGCGTCTTTCTCGCCGAGCAGCACCTGTTTCTCGCCGGCCACAATCCTGTGGGAGAATTGCGCGAGGTCGCCGCACTGAGTGCAGATGGCGTGCTGCTTGCTCACGTATTCGGCAACCGCCATCAGCTGGGGCATCGGACCGAATGGATTACCCTTGTAGTCCATATCCAGCCCGCTGACAATCACACGGATGCCCGCGTTTGCAAGCTGGGTGCAGACGTCAACAATGTGGCTGTCGAAAAACTGAACTTCGTCAATGGCCACCACCTGCACGGTACTCATGTTGACATAGAGCAGGATTTCGGAGGAATTGTTTACCGGCGTGGCCATTCGGGAGTTCTCGTTGTGCGAGACCACGTCGGTGTCGTCGTATCTGGTGTCAATGGCCGGCTTGAAGAGCTCTATCTCCTGGTTGGCGAACTCGGCGCGGCGTATTCTCCTGAGCAGTTCCTCGGTCTTCCCCGAGAACATCGACCCGCAGATAACCTCTATCCAACCCTTCTTGTTGTTTCTGCTCGCTTTTTTTTCTAAGAACATTTTGAAAACAGTTGTTAAAGAATTTAGTATTTTTGCAACTTTTTAGAGCGGCAAAATTATAATTATTTGTCGTAGCTTTGTTCGAAAAAATATCCGAAATGAAAGAAACCTTTGATTTATTGGTTGAAAACATTGACAAATGTCTGTCAGGCAACGGAGAAACCGCTCCTTTGGCTCTGATAGAGAAGGAGATACTGTTGGAAAAGATCCGACAGCTTTACGTCAAAGTATCCCGCATCGAGACATCGGAGCGCGAAGCCGTAAACGATGAAGTCGTAAACGAGGCTGAAGAAAAGGGACTGAAACCCGCAGCAGTGGCAGAACCCGCGCAGGAGACGAAAGTGCCCGCCAAAGAGGACACTCCAGTTGCCGACAGCGTTGAACCCTCCAATGAAGACGTCAAGGAAACTCCTGACTCAATTGAGAATCCCGAAGATGGAAGTCCTGCAGAGACAGGTGATGACGAGAACCTCTTCTTCGACACCGAGCACGAGAGCTATGAGGCAACTGACATAAGCGAGGAACTGGAGGCCATTTCTGTTGAAATAGAGGCCAATTCCGCAAATAAAGAACAACCCGAGACCCCGAAGCCGGTGATAATAGCCGAGGACGAAGACCCTGACATTTTCGAGAACCTCGAGATTGAAACCAGCATCGAGGTGGAGAGTGAAATCAAGGATAACTCCGCGACATTGTTCTCCGAGGAGGACGACCTTCTCCACGTGACTCCTAAAAAACATGAGAAAAGCAATGTCCATCAGCCATCACAGCGCTCGCTCAACGACCTTTTCAACCAGAAGAAGGAAGACACTTCCATAAGCGGGCAGTACCAGCACGCCAAGGTCCTCGACCTCACAAAGGCCATCTCCATCAACGATAAATTCACTTACATCAAAGAACTTTTCCATAACAGAGGAGAGGATTTCAGCGAGTCGGTGAAGATGCTCAACGAGTGCAAGGACATGAACGAGGCGTTCGACTGTCTCGAAAAGCTGAAGAACAAGTACTACTGGGACTCGGCTTCCGACGCGTACCTGTCGTTCTGCGACCTCTTAAGACGCAAATATTCCTAACAAAAGAGTGAGACGATGTTATACCAGGCACTTTGCACAATAACTTGGAAAGTGGATCCGGTGGCGTTCCGCATCGGCTCCGTTGAGGTGAGATGGTACGGAATACTCCTTGCCACAGGCTTCCTTCTCGCGTATTACACGCTTCAGCAGATTTTCAAGACCGAAAAGCTGTCGCAGAAGCTGCTCGACAAGATATCCATCTGGACCATCGTTTGGACTGTTGTCGGCCTGAGGCTCGGTCATTTCCTTTTCTACGAGCCGGAGATGTTCAAGACAGCCCCGCTGCAGATACTGCTTCCCTTCGACGAGAATTGGCATTTCACAGGATACCAAGGACTTGCAAGTCACGGCGGTGTTATAGGTATTTTCTGTTTCCTGATTTACTATTGCTGGAGGCATAAGATCAATTTCCTGTGGATTCTCGACCGGTTGGCCATTGCGGTGCCGGTTGCAGCCTCTTTTGTGAGGATAGGAAACCTTATGAACCACGAGATAGTAGGCAGCATAACAACAGTGCCTTGGGGCTTCGACTTCATATACGGCGGTTTCGGCATTGCCGGAACCTTCCGCCACCCGGCGCAGTTGTACGAGTCTGTGGTCTATATGTCGGTTTTCGCTGCCCTGACAATCTACTACTTCAAGTTCGCGAAAGGCAGGGTTGCCGCCGGCCGGACTTCAGGAATAACCCTCACGGTGATATTTGTGGCGCGGTTCCTGATTGAGTTCGTGAAGGAGGTGCAGGTGCAGTCGGAGGCGGGCCACGTGCTGAACAACGGCCAGTGGCTGTCGCTGCCGCTGATTGTGTTGGGAGTGTGCCTTCTCGTCTATTCTTTCGTGAAGACCAGTTATCCTGAATGCCAGTACAAAGAAGAGCCTGAAACGGAGAAGAAATAATAGCAGCAGAAAGTATTTTTTAGTTTCGATATACCAGCAAAATGAGCAGAAGATTTAACAAAGAGATATCGCCGGACGAAGATTTCACCCCGAGGCGCAGAGAGAACAGGCGTCCTTCCGACCGCAGAGGCGGCGGTAAGGGCGGCAACAGTCAACCGAAGAGGAGAAAGTTCAACTCAGGCTACGAGGACGGTTCAGAAGATTCGGGATTTGAAAGGAGAAGAAGTCGTGGCAAAGATTCCGGAGACACGGGTCTTGGAAAGGAAAGGAGGCGCGACCACGGCGGCAAGAGTTCCGGGAGGTCGCATTTCGGCAAGCCCGACAAGGACCGTTCCTTCAAGAAAAGCTATTCCGAGAAAGACCAGAGACGGCCGCGCCGCAGGAACGTGATAGCTGAGTCGGAGATTCTCACCGAGATCATGGACCGCAGGAAAAGCGAAGGCCGGATGCTGCCGCGCAAGAAAAGGGTTCTGTCGTTGGAGTTCGAGGAGAAGCACGGTCCGGTGCGTCTTAACAAATACATAGCAAACGCCGGTATATGCTCCAGGCGCGAAGCTGACGTGCTGATTGCCTCCGGAGCCATAACGGTGAACGGCGAGGTTGTGACCGAGATGGGACACAAGGTGCTGCCGACCGACGAGGTCAGGTACGGCGACAGGGTGCTCCAGCGCGAAAAACCCGTCTATGTGCTGCTCAACAAGCCCAAGGACTACATCACCACCACAGACGACGAGCGCGACCGCGCCAATGTGATGGAACTGGTGCGAAACGCCTGCGAGGAGCGCATCTACCCCGTAGGCCGCCTCGACCGCGACACAACGGGCTTGCTGCTCTTCACAAACGACGGCGACATGACAAAGAAACTCACGCACCCCAGCTCGGCAATTGAGAAAACCTACGCCGTGGAGCTCGACAAGAATTTTGCATCCGTTGACATGGACATACTTCGCAACGGCATTGAACTCTCTGACGGAAAGATCACTCCCGACGACGTGCAGTACATAGACGAAAGCAAGAAACACGTCGGGATAACAATTCACTCAGGGAAGAACCGGATAATCAGGCGCATTTTCGAGGCTTTGGGCTATGAGGTGGTGAAGCTCGACAGGGTTGTTTTCGCCGGACTGACCAAAAAAGACCTGCCGCGCGGCCATTGGCGCTTCCTCACCAAAAACGAGGTCTCATTCTTGAAAATGCTTTCCACCAAGGAAAAGAAGTCATGAGCGCGGTTGAAATCATGTCGCCGGTAGGATCCTACGAGGCGCTGTCGGCGGCTATCTCCGCAGGCGCGGGATCCGTCTATTTCGGAGTGGGTTCGATGAACATGCGGTCGCGCTCGGCCGCCAACTTCACGCTCGGCGACCTCGAGAACATCGCCGGCATCTGCGCCCACAACAACGTGAAGAGCTACCTGACTGTTAACACAATCATATACAACGATGAAATCGCGCAGATGCAGGAAGTCCTTGAGGCCGCGAAGAAGTGCAATGTAACAGCTGTCATAGCCTCCGACATGGCTGTGATAAGCCACGCGCGGAGGCTCGGATTGGAAATCCATCTCTCCACCCAGTGCAACGTCACCAACATCGAGGCCGTGGACTACTATTCCCAGTTCGCCGATGTCATCGTCCTCGGCAGGGAATGCAACCTCAGGCAGGTTGCCGACATCTGCTCCGCGATAAAGGAAAGGAACATCACCGGGCCGGGCGGCGAACTTGTGAAGATTGAGATGTTCGTGCACGGCGCACTATGCATGGCGGTGTCGGGGAAATGCTACATCAGCCTCGACAATTTCAACTACCCGGCAAACCGGGGGGCCTGCCTGCAGCCCTGCCGCCGCGCCTACAAGGTGCAGGACGCGGACAACGAGATTGAACTTCTCGTTGACAACAAATACATAATGTCGCCAAAAGACCTGTGTACCATCGGCTTCCTCGACAAGATGGTAAAGGCGGGCGTTTCAGTGCTGAAGATAGAGGGTCGCGGCCGATCGCCAGAATATGTGAAGATAGTTACCCAATGCTACCGCGATGCCCTTCAGGCGATAGAGGACAACACGTTCTCGAAGGAAATGGTTTCAGAATGGACGGAACGCCTCCGCAGCGTTTATAACCGCGATTTCTGGGACGGATACTACCTCGGAAGGAAAATGGGCGAATGGACCGAGAGGTACGGCTCTCAGGCCACCCGCGTGAAACAGCACGTGGGGAAGATAACGAACTATTTCTCAAATGCCGGCGTTGCCGAGATACACATCGAGACCGGCAGCCTTTCAACCGGCGACAACATTCTCATAATCGGTCCCACAACCGGCGTGTACGAAGACACGGTGAATGAGGTCAGGGTTGATGACAAGTCCGTTGAAACCGCCGTCAAGGGCGACTTCTGCTCAATGAAAGTTGCCGGGCTTGTGAGGCGCGGCGACAAGGTGTACAAGTGGACGGAAGTAGCCGATGAGTTTTAGACTGCACCGCCGACTGGAAATTCGAGAAACTATGAGATACATTGAAAGAGATTGGAAAGCGACGAAGTACTTATTTTCAACTACAATAAACCATCATGATTACGAAAATAACACTGAAGACAAAGGAAACCAGGGCATTCGGCTGGGTGCAGGATTCGAGCAGCATTGAAAGCCTGTGCAATGTGGTGGCCGTGTTTGATAGCGAAAGCAGTTTTCATAAAAAGCTGAAGAACGAAACTCAACGTGTCAGATAATTCATTACTTTTGCGTTTGTGATTGATTATTTCACACACAAAGAATACTAAAGACACATGACAATAAACATAATAACATTGGGTTGTTCCAAGAATATAGTGGACTCTGAAGTGCTGGCCGCCGACTTCCACCGGCGCGGGCACGAACTTTATTTCGAGAGCGCGATGAAGACGGACGTGGTGATTGTCAACACATGCAGTTTCATCCATGACGCCCGTGAGGAGTCGGTCAACGAGATTCTCAACCAGATAGAACGGAAGAAGCGCCGCCAGATAAAGAGGCTCTACGTGATGGGCTGCCTCGTTCAGCGCAACCGCGAAGCCCTTCTCGAAGCGCTGCCCGAAGTCGACGGTTTCTTCTCTTTCGCCGAGTTGCCCACACTACTCGACTCGCCCGGATTCCAACTTCTCAACACCGCCGACAGAATGCTGTCAACACCGCGCCACTACGCATATCTCAAAATCTCGGAGGGCTGCGACCACCAGTGCTCGTACTGCTCCATACCCCTCATCCGCGACCGCCAAGTATCGAAACCTGTTTCCCTTCTTGTGGAGGAGGCCCAGCGCCTGTCAGACCAGGGTGTCAAAGAAATAATGCTCATAGCCCAGGACCTCACGTATTACGGCATCGACCGCAGCGGCAGACGCGAGCTCGCCGACCTGATGGATCGCCTCGCCCAGGTTAAAGGTATCGAATGGATCAGACTACACTATGCATACCCGCTCAACTTCCCGTATGAAATACTCGATGTCATGAATCAGTATCCGCAGTACTGCCGCTATCTCGACATCCCGTTCCAGCACATCAGCGACGGCGTGTTGCAGAGTATGCGCCGCGGCGGAGGCTCTGCCTACATCTACGACCTCATAGCCCGCATTCGCGAGACAATACCCGGAATCGCACTCCGAACAACGCTTATATCCGGCTATCCGACTGAGACCAAGGAACAGCACAAGGAACTTGTGGAGTTTGTGCGCCGCAGCCGCTTCGAAAGACTCGGAGTATTCGCATACTCGCGCGAGGAGGATACGCCCGCCTACGAACTCGGCGACCCCGTGAAGGCCTCGGAAAAAAACAGAAGGGTTAACGAGATAATGAAACTCCAGGAGAAAATATCCCGCGAAATCAACAACTCGAGGGTTGGCTCCACCATGAGGGTCATCATCGACAGCGAAGAAACCGACTGCTACGTGGGCCGCACCGAATTCGACTCCCCCGACGTGGACAACACCGTTTTCGTCGGCAAGGAAAGGCAACTTAACGTAGGAGAGTTCTATGACGTGGAAATCACCGACGCCGCCGAGTACGACCTGTTCGGCTCCGTTGTCTCAAAGTCTTGAACGTTTTTGTGCAATAGAACGAAAAAGGGCTTCGTCTTTGACGAAGCCCTTTTTCGATTGGAAACACTTGTATTACAGCAAGTTGTATGTGTCGGTGGCTATCACGAGTTCCTCGTTGGTGGTTACAACTACAAGTTTAACTTTGGAGTCGGGCGTCGAGATGATTCCGTCTTCGCCGCAGCACTTCTGGTTGGCCTCCTTGTCGAGTCTTGTGCCGAGGAAGTCGAGGTCTTCACAAATCTTCTCGCGCTGGAACCAGGCGTTCTCGCCGATGCCCCCGGTGAAGAGGATGACATCCACACCGCCCATTGCGGCGGCGTAGGCGCCGATGTATTTCTTCACGCGGTATGCGAACATGTTGAAGGCGCGTGTGGCGCGTTCCTCCCCGGCGTCGCGGCCGGCGCGGATGTCGCGCATGTCAACGCTTTTCCCGGAAATTCCCAGCAGACCGCTCTTCTTGTTGATGAGGTTGTTGAGTCCTTTGGTGTCGAGTTTTTCGGTGTCCATGATGTAGAGCAATGCGCCGGCGTCGATGTCGCCGCAGCGGGTGCCCATCACCAGTCCTTCCACAGGGGTGAATCCCATGGAGGTGTCCACCGACTTGCCGTTCTTGATGGCGCAGATTGAGGCACCGTTGCCGAGATGGCAGCTTATAATCCTTGAATTCTCGTATGGAATGCCGGCAAGCTCGGCAGCCTTCGGGCCCACATATTTGTGGCTGGTGCCGTGGAACCCGTAACGGCGGATCTTCTTGTCGGTGTAGTATTCGTAAGGGAGTGCGTAGAGGAAAGCTTCAGCCGGCATGGTCTGGTGGAAAGACGTGTCGAAGACGGCCACATGCTTGATGTTAGGGAGCAGCTTCTTCATCACGTCGATGCCAGTAAGGCTTGCAGGGTTGTGGAGCGGAGCCAGCTCGCACAGCTTTGCGATTTCCTCGCGCTCCTTGTCGCCTATCACCACGCTCGACTTGAAATATTCGCCGCCGTGAGCAACACGGTGGCCCACCGCGCCGATCTCGTCCAACGACTTGATGACACCCTTCTCAGGATCGGTGAGGGTGTCGAGGACGAGGCGTATGCCCTCCTCATGCGTGGGTATGGGAGTCTGAAGGTAGTACTTGTCCTTTCCCACAGGCTTGTGGGTGAATTCGCCCATCTCGAGGCCGACGCGCTCAACGAGTCCCTTGACCAGCAGTTCGGGCTGCGGCTCCATCTCGAGAAGCTGGTACTTGATGGAAGAGCTTCCACAATTCAAAACTAATATTTTCATATCAAGATGTTTAAGTTAATTTATCTGAAAACATTGGCAAAGATATAAAAAAAACCACAACCCAGGCAACCTTCAAGGATTTTTCAGACAATGCGCGCCCGGGAAGCGCGAACCACAGAATTCACTGCCTGCAAAGTCATGATGAGCAGCAAATATTAAAAAATGCGTGTTTATAAGTATCCGTTTATGGAAAAGTATGAACGGATATTAAAATGTATCTTTGTTCGTTTGTAAAATAGGTAAACTAACAACACGTATATGAGACTTATCAGAATATGCCTGTCGTTGGCAGTGGCCGGCGCATTAGGACTTAACGTTGCCCTGGCGCAGCGCACCGAGAACTTCAAGTCGCCGCAGTACGAGTACCAGACGGCGGTGGATCTCTTCAACAAGGAGAAATACGGCTCAGCCCAGCAATATTTCAAGTATGTCTTCGAGAACACGGAGGACAAACAGCACGATCTGAAGACCAACTCGCTGTTCTACCAGGGTGTGTGCGCCGCCAAACTCGACAACCAGGACGCAGGATACCTCTTGCAATCGTTCATCGACAAGTATCCGGTGCACACCTCTGTGCCCGAGGCGAGGTACTACCTCGGCAGCTACTACTTCTCAAGAAAGAACTACAAGAAAACCATAGCCCAGTTCGAGCAAATCTACGAGTCGGAGATACAGCCGGAGAACATCTCGGAATATCATTTCAAGAAAGGATACTCATACTTCATGAACGGCGACAAGGACAACGCCAAGATGATGTTCCGCAAAGCAAGCGAGAACGAGGGAAAATACCAGCTCAGAAGCCTTTACTACCTGGCATACATGGCGTACCAGGACGGCAAGTACGACGAGGCGCTTGAAGGCTTCCTGAAGATAAAGAACGAGCCTGAGTTCCATGACGAGGTGCCGTATTTCCTCACCCAGATCTACTTCAAGGAGGGCGACTACGAGAAGGTGCTTGAAGTTGCGCCTGACGTTCAGAAGCCCAAGGACAAGAATCAGGCGCAGGTGGTGCGCTGCGTGGCGCTCTCGCATTACAACCTCAACAACTATGAGGAGGCTGCGGCGACCTTCGCCAAGTCCAAGGACGGAGTGCAGGTCGAATTCGACAGGAACGACCGTTTCGCCATGGGGTTCACAAACTACCGCGTGAAGGAATATGACGAGGCAATGTCAAACTTCTCAAAGGCGGTCAACGACAAGTCGCCCGACAAGATGACACAGCAGTGCTACTTCCTCATCGCCGACTGCTACATGAAGACTGGACAGCGCACCCTGGCGGCGCAAAGTTTCAAGGAGGCGTCAAAACACGACTTTGATCCTGTTGTCAAGGAAGAGTCGCTCTTCAACTACGCCAAGCTCCAGTGCGAGACCTCCACAAGTCCGTTCAACAACGGTATCGAAGCCCTGCAGGACTACCTCAACACATATCCTCACGGAAAATACAGCGACGAGGCCGCCGACTATCTGTCGAGAATCTATCTGTCCACAAAGAACTACCAGGCGGCTATAAGCTCCATTGAAAAATTCAAGACAAAGAACCCGGCAATACTCAAGGCTTACCAGAGATGCACCTTCAACAGGGCCCTCGAGCAAGTGAACAACAAGAACTACAAGGACGCCGTATCGTTGCTGAACAAGACTCTTACTGCGCCGGTGGACAAGAAGACCCACCTCGACGCGCTCTATTGGAAGGCCGAGGCGCAGTACCGCAACGAACAGTACAAAGACGCGTATTCGTCGTTCCACACCTACCAGAACGCCGACCGCGCCTCCTCAAACGAGTATTTCGTTGACTCGTACTATTCGCTCGGATACTCGGCCCTGAAGCTCAAGAGGTATAGGGACGCTTCCACCGCGTTCAAGAACTACCTCGGCAAAACCAAGAAATCGCAGGACACCGAGATACAGGCCGACGCCTCGGCTCGCCTGGCCGACTGCTACTTCATGCAGCTCGATCTTCCCAACGCCATCAAATACTACGACCAGTGCGAACGTCTCGGACAGTCGAACGCCGACTACGCCATCTACCAGCTTGCCAAGTGCTACGGCTACCAGAAAAACAACAACAAGAAGATTCAGACACTGGAACGCCTTCTGAACAGCTACGGCTCGTCGAACTACAAGGATGACACCGAATACGACCTCGCGGTTACGTACCATTCCCAAAACGACTTCACGAGCGCAATCTCGGCTTACAAGTCGTTCATCAAGAACCATCCGAAGAGCCAGTACATCCGCCAGGCTCACACCCGTCTGGCACAGGCCTACCTCAACAACGACAACCCGCAGATGGCGATATCCACATACAAGTACGTGGTCGAGACCTACCCTGGTTCTCAGGAGTCGAAAGACGCCCTTGCCAACCTTGAGACAATATACACCGAAAACGGCAACACAAGCGAGTTCTTCGACTATGTCAGGTCGAAGAACATGAACATCTCCGCCGACAGGCAGGACTCCATAGCCTTCAGGGCAGCCGAGACCAAGTACAACCGCGGCGACTGCGAGGCTTCGGTGGCGGCCTGCCGCGACTACATAAGGCAGTTCCCAAACGGCTCTTTCGTGGCGAAGGCACATTTCTACAAAGCTGAGTGTGAATACGGGATGAAACAGTACTCCGAGGCGCTCGCCGACTATGAGGTTATCATCAAGAAATACAAGACGGAACATAATGTGACGGCGCTGCACAAGGCTGCTTCGATACTCTATAATGACAAACAATACTCGAAGGCGCTCACATACTTCAACAAGCTGATGGAGAGCACAACCTCCGATGACGAGGTGATATACGCCAACAACGGGGCTATGCGGTGCGCATATTTCCTGAAGGAGTACCGCTCGGCGCTCACAAGCGCGGGCAACATCATCAGGATGAACCAACCCGACCAAGACCTGCTCAGCGAGGCGCTTCTCATAGCCGGCAACTCCGCCCTTGAACTCGGCGAAGTGGAGACGGCGAAGGGGCACTACGCGCAGCTTGTGCCTAAGGGCAGCAACGACCTTTGCGCCGAAGCCGCATACCATCTTGCCGACATAGCCCTGAACAAAGAGAACAACCTCGCCGACTGCGAGGCCAGAATCAAGGCGATTCTCGGCAGCGACTACTCATCGGAGTATTGGTACGCACGTACTTTCATCCTCTACGGCGACCTCTACAAGGCGAAAGAGAATTACTTCCAGGCAAGACACACCTATCAGAGCATAGTTGACAACTATTCAGGAGATGACCTTGTGGGCGTTGCAAAGAAAAAAATAGCCGAACTCGACGGCATGGAGAACTAACGGCATTGTTGAACGAAAAAAATCCAAAGATGAAAAGACTGACTGTTTTAGCCATAATTACAATAACCACCGCGTTCTGCCTGAACGCCCAGGTCGTGGACTCGGCCCAGCTTCTTATAAAATACGTGCCCAGGCTCGCCAATTCAAACAAAATAAACCGGCAAGCCGAGCTGAAGGATACTGTGGTTGCCGAACCAGTAGAGTTCAACTATATTGTGGCCCCTTCCAAACCTGACCTCGACTTCAAGCCGGGCGACATGGAGGTAGGAAAGCTGAACCCCGAGGTCAGGGAGCGTTACTATCGCAACTACATCAAACTCGGTTTCGGATACCCCATAACCCCCCTTGCGGAGCTGTCGGTACACAACTGCCAGAACCAGAAATATTCCTACGGCCTCAATTTCCACCATTTCTCATCTTGGGCAAACCCGATAGGAAAAGAACAGAAGAAGTATGCCTACGCCCCTACGAGCGACACGCGCGTGCAGCTCTTCTTCAACAGAATCTTCAAGAACCACACTCTCTATTCTTCAATAGGCTATAATCATGAACTCGCCAATCTGTACGGGTTCTCGCGCGACTGGCATATTCCCGACTACTACTACGGCAAAGAGTACAGAGACACAATCCGCAACAACTTCAACCATGTGTATGCCGAGGTGGGGTTCCGCTCAAACTACACTCAGGAGGAAAGGCCTCTGAAAGAAGACTTCCGCGTTAACTACGACTTCATACACACATATTGGAAGAACAACGAACACAACGCCGGCCTGCACGGTTTTCTCGCCTACGACGCAAAACTGTTCAAGTCGGGAATCCAGCACTACCAACTCGACATAAACCTCGACTATTTCAACAACACATGGAGCGACAGTGTTCCCATGGGCACCGACAACACGCTTCTGAGGCGGCGCTCCGAGAACAGCTTCATGTTCGAGTTGCGCCCTACCATGAGTTTCAAAATCCGGGAGTACCATCTCATCGCCGGTGTGGGCGTGCCGATACTCAGCAAGTACAACAGAGTGCAGTGTCCCGTGTATCCAGTTGCCGAGCTTCAGATGGGACTGATAAGGAATGTGCTCAACCTTTATGTCGGCGTTGACGGGAAGAGCGAATATGTGTCGCTTAAGAAGATTCTCTATGAGAACCCTTACCTCAAGCCTGATATCGACTCGCTGAAGTTCACTAAGTCACAGATCAGCATCTATGGCGGGATAAAGGGACGTATCACGCAAAAGCTCAACTACCATGTGTCGGCGCGTTATTCCTACCGCCGCGACCTGCCGTTCTTCATGCTCGATACAGCGTCGCTGCTGAAGAACCGTTATGACCTGGTTTATGCCGACAAGGGCACCGAGCTTAACGTTAGCGCGAATTTGAGCTGGGAGGCCATAAACCATCTTTATCTCAACCTGAACGCTAACTTCAATTCATTTTTCTTCTTAGAAGGCTATGATTGGTTCGGTTCAGCCGCAATCACAGGCGGGCGCCCGCTCTACAAGCCCATGTGGGAGATCGGCTTTGAAGGAAAGTACATCTTCAGGCAGAGGTTCATATTCACGGCCAACGCCAACGTGGGATTCAACAGATGGGCTGTTGTTCCGCGGTGGGCTCCGTCAGTCGATATGAACGGAAACATCTTGTATGACCAGAACGGGAATCCCGAGGGAAGTATAGTGTATGCGCTCGAGAACGACATCCGCAGGAATCCTGACGGCTCGAAGAGTTCGGTGAAGCCCGTGCTCAATTTCGGCGTTGGGTTCGAGTATATAATCAACAAACAGTTCACTGCTTTCGCCAACATAAACAACATCGGCCACCAGTATGCAACCAATTACTATGGGTTCAACAATTTCGGAATCAACGTCCTGGCAGGCATCACCTATTCGTTCGGCAACGAGGCGTTCAAGCCGGCAAAGAGGCAGAAAAGTTAGCGCGGACGGCGCATTTTGATGCGCATCACAGTGCCTACATCTATCACCGAGGACTTCACGAAGAGTTTTCCCCGGTGATAGTTGTTTATTATGCGCTTGGCCAGCGTAAGTCCCAAGCCCCAGCCCCGGTTCTTCGAAGTGTAGCCGGGAGAGAATATTCTTTTCTGCATCTTGGAGGGAATCCCCTTTCCTGTGTCCTCTATGTCGATGAAAACTTCGTCTTTCTCCTCGGTGATTGATATGGTGATGTCGCCTTTCCCGTTCATGGCGTCGGCGGAATTCTTGCACAGGTTCTCGATAACCCACTCGAAAAGTTGCTTGTTGAGGTTGAGGTATATTTCGTGATCGGGTTTTTCGAAGGTTATGTTCACGAGCGAGGAAATACGTGTCTGCAGATACTTGGTGAAGTTGTCGATGAGCTCTACAACGTCGGCCTTCCCGAGTTCTGGCACCGACCCTATCTTTGAGAACCTCTGGGCGATTGTCTCGAGACGGTGCACGTCTTTGCCCATCTCTTCGGGAATCGAGGGATCCACAGGCATCTCCTTAAGCAACTCTGTCCAGGCCATAAGCGATGAGATTGGTGTGCCGAGCTGATGTGCAGTCTCCTTCGACATCCCGACCCATACCCTGTTCTCCTCGGACCGCCTCGAAACGTTGAACAGAAGGTATGCAATCAGCACGAAGACGAGTATAATGCCGTATTGAATAAAAGGAAATAGGCGCAGCTGCTTGAGTACCGACGACTCTTCATAGAAGACGTAGCATTTTCCGTGGTCTAGCCAGTCAAGGACTATGGGTTCGTTTTCGTCGCGCATCTTCTCGAGGCGGGCGTTCACTTTGAAGGGGGAGACGATGACTGAGGAGTCGATGTTGCCGGCCGCTATCACGTTTATCTGCGTGCTGTCGGTTATTATCACCGGAACGGAGGCGGAGTTGATGACTGTCTCCTGGAAGAACGATTCAAGGAGGTTTTCTATCATTTCCCTGAAATCGCCGTAGATATGGGAGTTTTTGTAGTATATCATTACATAGTCGCGATGGTAGTAAGGGAGCTTGAGACTGTCGTATTCTTTTATTGCGCTGCCGAGTTCGCGTATGTTGCGTTTCCGCAGAACGCTGTCGGGCACGTTCGCCGCCGCGTCGATGTTGCCGTCAGGGCGGGCAATGATGGTGGGCACGGTGGTGTTGGAGGATATGATGTCCTGATAAAAGGTTATATCCTCGTCGAGGGAGGCGTCGGCCACCTTTTTCACGGCCTTGGCGAAAATTGCTGCCTGGTTTCCCTCCTCGATTCTGACGGAGTCGAATAGTTTCTCGGTCTCGTTGATGAGCTGTGTCTTGTATGTTATGGCCCCGGCCCAGATTTCGATGCGCTGGCGTTCCTCGGCGGCGATTTTCCGTATCAACTTGTTGGAATATACGATTATGACCGTAAATATTATGGCCGCCGACACAAAGAGCAGCCATTTCCAATAAGTCCTGCGAGTGCGGCTCATGTTATTGGGTGTCAGCCGCCGCAAGCAGCTTGTCGATAACCTGCTCTATGGTTATCCCTTCAGCCTCGGCCTTGTAGTTTCTGATTATCCTGTGGCGGAGAATGTTGTAGGACACGGCCCTCACATCCTCAATGTCGGGCGAATACTTGCCGTTGAGCACCGCGTGGGTCCTCGCGCCGATGATGAGGAACTGCGACGCGCGCGGCCCGGCGCCCCACGAAAGGTAGTTGTTGGCCCACGGATGCCCCTGGGCAGTGCCAGGACGGGTGAGTGTGGCAAGTCTGACAGCATACCTGTACACGTTGTCGGGAATCGGCACCTTCTGCAAAAGTTTCTGGTAGAACACAATCTCCTCGACGGTCAGAACGCGCTGGGGCTCAACCATGTCGCCGTGTATGGTGCGCTTCACAATCTCCACCTCCTCGTCGCTGCTGGGATAGTCGAGCAGGATGTTGAACATGAAACGGTCTTGCTGCGCCTCCGGCAGCGGGTATGTACCCTCCTGCTCAATGGGGTTCTGGGTGGCCAGCACGAAGAACGGGTTCGGAAGTTCGTAAGTCGTGCCGTTCATGCTCACCGAACGCTCCTGCATGGCCTCCAGAAGCGCCGACTGTGTCTTGGGCGGCGTTCTGTTTATCTCGTCGGCCAGCACTATGTTGGCGAAAACAGGACCCTTCACGAACTTGAAGTTCCTGTTGTCGTCTAAAATCTCGGCGCCCATGATGTCGGACGGCATGAGGTCGGGCGTGAACTGAATACGATTGTAGGTCATGTCCACGGCCTTGGCTATCGTGGTGATCATCAATGTTTTGGCAAGGCCTGGCACGCCTATCAGCAGTGCGTGGCTGCGGCTGAACATCGCCATCAGGACGTTCTTCACCACATCGTCCTGCCCCACTATAACCTTGGCAATCTCCTGACGCAGGATCTTGTATTTCTCTACAAACGATTCTATTGCCTCTATGTCTGACTTGTTGTTTAATTCCATGTGCTTGTTGATATTAAGGGATCTGCCATTTAGTAACGAAAGGACAGTATCTGTATTGTTCTGAAATCTTTATGTTGGTAACCTTCACTTTGTCAAGAACCCACTTTTCCATTGCCTCAAACTTCTTCTGTTCCAGGGCGGCGTTCTTTATCAGGTCGTAGTCCTCCACGATGTTCGCCTTGTGCTCTGACACTCTTTCCTTGAGATACAGCAGTCGGTAGGCCATTACTCCGTCGTCGTTCACAAAAGGCACGCATTCGGAGTACTCTCCCGGTATGAGTTTGTTGATTGTTGCGAAGGTGGCATCGTCCATCGACTGGCGGTCGAAGGTGTGCGAGCTGTTGTATGGGTTCACAACCATTCCGCCGTTCATCTTGGTGCTGCCTTCCGAGAATCTCTTTGCGGCAGCCTCGAGTGTGAGGTTCTCTTTCAAGATAATGTTCTTCACGCTGTCGAGATATGTGATGGCCTTCACCTGCTCGTCGGTGGAGGGCTTGGGCTGTATCAGGATGTGGGCGACACGTATTGACTCGCCCCTGCGTTCGATGAGCTGTATGATATGGTAGCCTGCTTTGGTTTTCACAACCTGGGATATTTCCCCCGATTTCAGGTTGAAGGCAGCCGCCTCGAATTCGGGGTAGAGCGTGCCGCGTTCCACGAAGCCGAGGTCGCCGCCCTTCGAGGCGCTCCCCGGGTCGTCGGAGTAGAGGCGGGCCAGTGCGCCGAACTTCTCGCCGCGAAGCACACGCTCGCGGTAGCTTGTCAGACGGTCCCTCACATCCTTCACCTCCTCATCGCTGACCGGAGGTATCTTCACTATCTCGCCGAACTGGTATGATGTACTCACAAGCGGCATACTGTCGGGACTGATTTTCGAGGCGAATTGGTTGACCTCTGAAGGTGTTATGGTGATGCTGCCCGTGAGGCCCGACTGCACTTGCTCTATCAGCGCCTGCTCGTACATCATCTCGCGCATGTCCTTCTTAATCTCGTTCATCGACTTGTTGAAGTAGTTCTCGATGTATTTTATATCCCCGCCTGTTTGCTGCAGGAAGTAGGAAATGCGCGAATTGAGGCGGTAGTCAACCTCCTCGTCGCTGATTTCTATGCTGTCAAGCTCCGCCTGGTTCACCATCAGCTTGTTGTAAACCATGTTCTCCAAAAGCGTGCAGTACACCTCGTCGGGATCCTCAACAGTGCGGTACTGCGCGGCATAGTCCTTGAAGTGCTTCTCGAGGTCGGAGCGCATTATTATCGTCTTGCCGATCACGGCAACTATACCGTCGATGTTGGCGCCGCGTTGAGGAAAGCACGTGGCCGCGCATATCACCAGGCAAAGTACTGACAAAAATCTTTTCATTCTATCCAAGGAAAATTTATCTTCTTTAAATTAAGGCGGCGAAGATACAAAAAAAAGAAGACTAACGCCTTCTTTTGTGCCATGAAAATACCGGAACTTCCGGATTATTTTCTGCCAAGACTTTCGTCAGACACCGTTAGTTTTTTTCTGCCTTTCGCACGGCGTGCAGCTAAAACCCTGCGGCCGTTTGCAGTTGACATTCTCTCTCTGAAACCGTGTTTGTGCCTGCGTCTGGTGTTCGAAGGTTGGTATGTTCTTTTCATCTTGCGAATGTTTTTTTGTTCTTGATTTTTTGGGACGGCAAAGATACACTTTTTTTGTTATGAAAGCACCCGTGTTGAAAAAAAATCATGTGCATAGAACGTAAAGGTCGTCGCGCTGGTTGATGCAAAGGAGCGGAATGTCGCTTCTGCCTATGATTCCGCGCTCCCTCGGGCCGGTTATGATGTCGGCCAAAGTGTAGTATTTTGTCATCATTATCACCGACAACCGGATGCCTTTGTCTTTTGCGTATTCCAAGGCGGTCTCGTCAAAATATCCACTGCTTCTGTAGGATTCGAGAGTGTACCCTATCTCAAGGTTTCCGTAGAGCTTCTCCACAAAGTCGACGTTGTCTTTCACCAATTTTGCCAGACCTTCGTCTTTGTATTCAGGAAACAGCACGTGAACGGTCGAGCCGTGAAATCTGCTGAAGTACCCTGCCCACAGCGCCTTCTCCTTGTTCTGCCTCTCTATGTCCAACGGGAGAAGGACATCTTTGTAACAATCCGCGGATAGGGGCTTTCCGGTGACAGCCAAGACAGGAAAACGCGAGTTTTTCATGAACTTGATTGCTTTTTTTGGGGAGAAAATGGAATTTTTGTCGCCGATGCCGGCAACTATCATGGCAGTGTTGCTATTTTCGGCGAATGTGAACAACGTTTCGGAGAAGACATGTCCGCTAATGACCTTTACCTCGATGTCAGGGCAGTTCTTTGCGGCATTTTCGATATAGGCGAGCGTGGCGGCACCGTCAGGGCCGTCAATCGAAAGGCTGAATCCGGTGAAGATGGTCAGCGAGGCCTTGAAGGCGCGTGCTATCTGAAATCCGTGCTGCACCGCGGCCTCGCCGGAAGCTGTCTCTTCAGCAATGGCTATTATGTTGAGTTTCTTAGAGTTGTTTATGGGTTCGTTGATGTCCATGTCAGGAAAGTCCTTTTACAACCGGCTTGCCGGCAACATATTCTTTCAAGTAGAAGGGTTCAAAGTAGGCCGTATCCTCAAAGTCGCCATTCTTCCACTTGGAGAGTGCCGGGATCAGCAGGTTTTTTGCCGAGACACGCTCTTCAACAAAGCGTGCGTTGGGGTGCTTGGACAGAATATCCCTGCATTTCGGCATCCCGTTCCCGCAGAACATAACTATCCTCTCTTCTAAATAGTTGTGGAATGAGTTTTCGTCGATTATCTTTGCCGACACCTCCTCGACAGTTGACAGACCGCCGTCGAAGACTGCGGTGAAGACCTCCATTCTCCTGGCGTCGATCATGGGTGCGATGAGTGTGCTGCCTTGTCCGGCCGCATCTGGCTGTCCCAAACAGGAGGCGGCGATGCCGAAGAGCGTGCCTACTGAAATCAGGGGGATTCCGGCGGTGTAGGCGATTCCCTTCGCCGTTGAAGCGCCTATGCGAAGACCAGTGTATGAACCTGGACCCGCACTCACCACTACACCGTCCAAATTCTTGGCTGTAAGATTGTTGTCGCCAAGCACCGTGTCGATGAAGGGCAGCAGGGATTTCGCATGGGACAGTCCCTCCGCGTTCTCTTTAATTCCTATGATTTCAGTGCCGCGCGACAGTGCCACTGAGCAGACTTCAGTGGCTGTTTCTATAAGGAGAAGTAAAGGTTGCTTGTTCATCATTCTTTTATTTTCCGATACCACTGTATATGAGTTCGTGGGATTTCAGTCTTATTTTGCTTTGCGACAATTTGTTGGGCTCGACATCAGGGCACACCCTGTTCGATAGGAACACAAAGATAAGATCCTCCTTCGGGTCGTACCACACAACGGTACCGGTGAATCCCTGGTGACCGAAGATGGAGTTTGCGGCCTGTTTCGGCACTATCGACGACTCGCCGGTGCTTTTCGGAGTGTGAAACCCGTAGCCTCTTACTTGGCAATGGTGTATGTGGTGCGCTTTCGTGAAGTTTTCCACGGCGTGCTGAGAAAGATAGCGTTTACCGTTATATACACCCTTGTTCTTGAGCATCAGCATTATTGCCCCGAGGTCTTCGGCGGTCATGAACAGTCCGGCGTTGCCGGCGTTGCCTTTCATCAATGCTGATGTCTGGTCGTGGACATAGCCTCTTACAAGCTGGTTCCTGAATGTCATGTCGTTCTCAGTGGGGGCAATCTCATGTCTTGAAAAGCCTTTGTCCAAAGGATTGAAGGCGGTGCGGGAGAGTCCCATTGGCGTGTAGAAGTTTTCAGAAAGGAACTGCTCGATGGATTGCATCGTGACGGTTTCAACCATATCTTTGAGAAGAAGGAAGTTGAGGTCGCTGTAAACGTATTTTTTCTCCCCAAGTTTGCACTTTGCCACCCTCTGCCTGATGGTGTCCTGGTAGCCGGTTTTGAGGTAAAGGTTGTCGGCCACCTTGACGGAAAATTCGCTGCTTTTTTCGTTCCTAAGATATGCAGGGTTTCCGGAGATGCTTTTGTAGAAAGGGATGAAGGCCGGAAGGCCGGAAGTGTGGGTGAGGAGCTCCTCAATGGTGATGTTGGCCTTGTCGGTTCCGGCGAGGTAGTGCAGGTGCTTGCCGATGCGGTCCGACAGGTGTATCTCGTGGTTGTCGTACAGTTTCATCACCGCTAATGTCGTGGCGGCGATCTTGGTGATGGAAGCCACGTCGAACATTGTCTTTGTTGTTATCTTCTCGCCGCTCCCGTATTCCATTGCGCCGAAGGCCTTGTGGTATACGTGAATCCCGTGGTGCAAGGCCAAGACAACGCACCCGGGATAGATGCGGTTCTTGACGCCGTCGGACAGCATGTTGTCGAGCTGCCTCGATATGTCGGAAGGAAGAAGAGAGACGAAGTCGCTCTTTTCGTCGTCGGTTATCCCGCTGCCGGAGTGGTATCCTGCGATGCTGACCGGCAGTGTGCCCTCAAAGTGGATATTGCCGTGGCAGGCGTAAAGTGCCGACTCGAGGGTTGTTGGAGTGAATTGATAGGCCACAACTGCCGCCCTGCAGTCGTTGAGAGAGTTGAAAAGGTTCAGCGCGTATGGGTTTCCAAGATGAATGAAGACCACCTCCTTGCTTTTTGCAATCTGTCCGAGCGTTTTCATTGTGGCCGCGTCCACGCCGTACCCCGATCCTCCCATCTGGTTGGAGCCGCCGAAGGCTATTATCACCTTCTTGTAGGGTGCAAGTTTAGTGTTTAGCGCCTGTGCGTCCTTGGTGGAAATCTTTTTGTCGGCGTAGAAATAAGGGAGATTGTACTGTGCCACAATATTCTTGTACTGTGTCTGAAGCTCCGGTCGTCCCACGCACAGGAACGCGGTGGAGGCGGCGGACGTGAGCGGCAGGATGCCGTCGTTTTTCAGGAGTGTGAGAGCCTTAGTCTCGATGAACCTGTTCACGAGTTCCGACTCCATGCGGTTCATCCCTTCCCTAACCTTGGGGATGTCCACTTTACGGTGGTCGAGAAGACCCTTCATCTCCTTGAATCTCAAAACTCTCAGACAGCGTTCATCTATGAGTTCCATGGGTATGACGTTGTTTTCCACGGCTTTTTTGATGGCTGATATTGCCGAGTCAGCGTCAGATGGCAGGAGCAGTATGTCGCAGCCCGCCAGCAGTGCCCTGACTTCAACGTCGCCAGCGAAGCGGTTCTGTTTCAGCACCCCCTTCATCTCCATGCCGTCGGTTATTATCAACCCTTTGAATCCGAGTTCGTTCTTCAAAAGTCTTGTGACGATGGAATGGGAGAGAGAAGAGACCGATGATTTTGACGAGTCCAAGGCCGGCACGTTCAGATGCCCTACCATCACCATGTCGGGGTTCTCTTTCACGAGTTCCCTGTAGGGGTATAGTTCCAGTTCGTCAAGTTGCTGGCGGGTCTTGTTGATTACAGGCAGTCCATAGTGCGAGTCTGCCTCGGTGTCGCCGTGGCCGGGGAAGTGCTTTATGGATGTGCAGATGCCGCCGTCCTGCATCCCGTGCATGTAGAGGGCTGCCTTTCTGACCACTTTCTCGCGGTCCTCCCCGAAGGAGCGGCTGTTTATCACTGGATTCCTGCTGTTGTTGTTGATGTCGGTGCAGGGCGCGAAGTTGAGGTTGATGCCCACGGCCTTGCACTGCTCCGCCACCTCCAGCCCCATCTTGTATATCAGGGAGTCGTTTTTGGCGGAAAGCGCCCCCAGTGTCATCTGCCTCGGAAACGCCACGCAGCTGTCGAGGCGCATGGAAGGACCCCACTCGCCGTCGATGGCCACGAACATCGGCACTTTGCTTGCCGACTGTATCCTGTTGGTGAGTCTCGCTTCTCTGAGGGGAGTACCCTTGAAGAAGCACACGCCGCCGGGCTGCATCCTCCGAATCTTTTCCACCAAGGCGGTGTTGTACTGCTCGTTTTCGGTGGAGCTCACGCGGATGATCAGCAACTGGGCAATCTTCTCCTCCAATGTCATCTCCTCCAAAACAGCCATGCTCCTGTCAGGTCCGGGGTGTGTTGAGGAACGCACGAACACCAGGCACAGCAGGGGCAGAAAAACAACGCTAAAAAGAATTCTTCTCATATAGGTTAAAATGGTGTGGCAAAAATACAAAATAAGATTTATGCTGCATAAAGAAAAAATAGTTACATTTGCAACCTCAAAAAAACAACGATGATGGAACACTTGAAGAGAATGCTTTTTGTCTGTGCAGTCCCTTTGCTTTTGCTGGCGGGTTGCATGAAGTTCGGTGTGGCTGAAACCCAGATCACAAAATGCGAGGTCGACGAGAACAACGTGCTTACTGTGGAGGCCACGATATTGGACGGTGGCGGCTGCAAGTATTTCATCGAGCAGGGTTTCTGCTACAGCCTCTTCCCGGAACCGTCGCTCACCGACATATATTCCACGTCCATAATAACTGCGGAAAACTCCGACACCACATGGTTCTCACAGGAAATCAACCTGCCCATGGCCGACACTGCCTACTACGTGCGGGCCTTCGTCAAGAACAACGCAGGACTTTCTTACAGCAACCAAATGAAGGCGTCGACAAAACAGTGAAACAATAAAAAAAACGAAAAATACCGTAATGAAAAAAATTCTTGCAATCAACCCCGGGGCAACATCTACAAAAGTTGCCATTTTCAATGGAAACGAACAAGTTTTCCTCAAAAACATCAAGCATTCCACAGACGAGCTGTCGCAGTTCAAGACAATCTCCGACCAGTACGAGTTCCGCAAGAATGTGATACTGTCGACATTGAAAGACGAGAACATCCCGTTGGACGACATAGCGATAGTGATGGGTCGCGGAGGTTTGGTGAAACCTTTGAAATCGGGTGTCTACAAGATTAACGACCTCATGATCGAGCACCTGAAAATGGGTTACAGCGGTCAGCACGCCTGCAACCTCGGCGGCCTCATCGCCGACAGCATCGCCAAGAGCATAGGCCTTGAAGCG
The DNA here is from genome assembly GCA_902796805.1 of uncultured Bacteroidota bacterium. GTDB lineage: Bacteria > Bacteroidota > Bacteroidia > Bacteroidales > WCHB1-69 > F23-D06. The sequence goes on along the minus strand of CADBQG010000014.1, from coordinate 33,169 downwards.
GCCTACATCGCCGACCCTGTGATGGTTGACGAGATGCAGGACATAGCCCGCATAACAGGGCATCCCGAATTCGAACGCCAGTCGATTTTCCACGCCCTGAACCACAAGGCAATCGCAAGAATGTACGCCAAGGAGCACGGCAGGAAGTACGAGGATCTCAACCTCATAGTTGTCCACATGGGCGGAGGTGTCAGCGTGGGCGCGCACAGGAAGGGTCTCGTTGTCGATGTGAACCAGGCGCTTGACGGCGAGGGTCCGTTCTCTCCTGAACGTTCAGGCACACTTCCAATGAACCAATTCCTTAAAGCCTGCTTCAGCGGAAAATACACCAAGGAGGACATGCAGAAGATGCTTGTCGGCAAGGGCGGATATGTCGGATATTTCGGCAGCAACGACGCGTATGCCGTTGAGAAGGCTGCTATAGCCGGCGACCCGAAAGCCGAGCTCCTTGAGGAAGCCTTCGCCTACCAGGTGGCTAAGCAGATTGGCGAGAACGCCGTGGTGCTGCAAGGAAATGTGGATGCCATAGTCCTGACCGGCGGCATCGCGTATGGCAAGCCCGTGGTGGCCCGTATCAAGAAGTATGTTGAATGGATTGCGCCTGTGGCCGTATATCCGGGAGAGGACGAGATGGCCGCAATGGCCCTCAACGCCAACATGATCCTTAACAACGAGATAGAGGTCCAAAAGTACGAATAATGCTTTCAATTGCGCTATACAGCCGCAAATATCACGAACCTCAACAGTTCACCGACAAGCTGATTTCCCACCTTTCTGAAAGGGGGAATCAGCTTTTTCTGCATGAAAACATATATACCGGAGGGGAACACAGAAGTTTCTCCGGGCACGACACCTTGCGCGAGTGCGGGAAGGTCGACTTCATGGTTTCGGTAGGCGGCGACGGCTCTTTCATCGACGCCGCCAACATTGTGGGCGACCTCGGCATACCGCTTGTGGGTATAAACACCGGGAGAATAGGATTCCTCTCGGCGATAAGGAAGGACGACTTTGCCAAGTGCTTCGAGATGCTCGAAAAAGGGGAGTACCGCCTTGAACAGCGTTCGCTGCTGCATGTGGAGGGCAGCGAGCCGCTCGGCCTCGCCACCGACTTCGTGGTCAACGACGTTACCGTGAGAGCCACCGACACCGACTCCATAAATGCCATCACGGTATCGACGGCCGACGGCCAGCGTGTGAACACCTACTGGGCCGACGGCCTGATAATAGCCACGCCCACCGGCTCCACGGCCTACTCTATGAGCTGCGGCGGTCCGATCCTGCACCCCTTGACCGACGTCACGGTGCTCACGCCGATAGCGTCGCACTCGCTGAGCGTGCGCCCCCTGGTCATCCCTGCCTCGCAGCCCCTGAGGATCGACGTAGACGGGCGCGGCGGGAAGTATTCTCTGTGCGTTGACACGCAACGGATAATTGTCGGCAACAATGTCTCCTTGTTCGTCTCAAAGGAGAAATTCTCGATCAACACAGTGCTTTTCAACGGCGGCAGTTTCTATTCCACTATCCGTGAAAAGCTCCTTTGGGGTCTGGATAAGCGAAATGCCTGAAATCCAACCGTATCTCAATATCAACATTTTCATGTTTATTTTTTTACAAGAACAGGGTTAAACCAAAGCGCCAATATTTTTAATTTTGTCAGATTAAAAGTAATTGTGCATTCCTGTATGAAAAAGGCAAAGGTATTCCTATGTATCTTGTTGTGTGCCACTTTGTTAGTGGGACTCATCATGGGTTATGTGATTATGCCGAGACAGGTGTGTGAACGGATAGAGGCGGTGCCTCACACCAACAATTCGAGCGTTGTGCTCGGCCAGAAGGAGGTGGAGGCGTTGTTGTCGGAAGCGAAGGCCGAGATCCTCGGGAAGCGGCACAAGGACATAGACATAGGGTTCATTTCCGAGGAACTGAGGAAGAACCCGTTTGTGGAGAAGGTCAATTTCATCCACTTCGCTGGCGGCAGGCTGGTGATAGACTACACCTTGCGTGACGTTGTCCTGAACGTCTTCACGTCCGGCGGCGGCAACTACTTGGTAGACGCCGGCGGTGTTGTGCTGCCGCCCACCCTGCTGATGACCGACTGCCTTATGGTGGTGAACGGCAACATAGGCGACAGCCACAAGATAGGAGGCAAGGCCCCGAGGAAAGTGCTGGAAGCCCTCGCCATAGCGGAAAAGATAAAGGAGGATGACTTCCACAGGGCGCAGTTCCGCCAGATATACATCAACTCCATGAACGAGCCCGAGCTCGCCGGCACCATCGGCGGCCAGACGGTGCTGCTCGGCAGCGCGGACGGCATCGACGAAAAACTCGCCAACCTCAAGACCGTGTACGCCAAGGCCCTGTCACACAAGGGCTACAAGACCTACACGCAGTTGGACGCAAGATACAAGAACCGGATAATAGCAACAAAACATAATTAACCTTTTGCACGTATGGATAAAGAGTACTCATCGAATTTAAGACAGAGAGGAATGGTCGGAGATATTGTGGTAGGCCTTGACATTGGCACCACGAAGGTTGCCACTGTAGTGGGCTATCTTAACGAGAAGGGCAAAATAGAGATCCTCGGCTTCGGCAAGTCCGAGTCGAAAGGCGTTGAGTACGGCCTTATCCAGAACATACTGAAGACCTCGGACAGCATCGAGAAGTCGGTGCAGTTGGCTGCCCAGCATTCACGTTACCAGAACATCGACGGAGTGTATGTGGGGATAGCCGCCCGTCATATCAAGACGAAGACGTGCAAACACTACATCCTTCGCGCCGACCATACCGCCTTGATAGAGCAGGAGGACCTCGACCTCATGAAGGGCGACGTGGAGAATATAGCGCTCCCCCCGGGAGAAAAAATCATAACCACCATACCGCAAAAGTACATCGTGGAGGATTCGGCCTTCGGAACGTCGCACGAGTCAGCCGACCCGGTAGGCGAGATAGGCTCCAAAATCACCGGCATATACCAGATACTCACGGGCAACGTGCAGGAAATCGGGAAGATACACCAGTGTGTGCAGAGGGTGAATCTCAACATCAAGGACCTTATCCTCGAGCCCATAGCCTCAGGCCTCGCCTGCCTCTCCGAAGAAGACAAGAAGCGCGGGGTGTGTCTCATCGACATCGGCGGCGGCACAACCGACATGGTGATTTTCAAGGACAACCACCCGGTTTTCTGCAAGGTTATCCCCCTCGGAGGATCGATAATAACCAAGGACATCGCGATGGTGTGCCACATTCCGGAAGACACCGCCGAGGAACTCAAGAAGAACCACGGCAGCTGCATACCGAGCAAGAGCAACCCGAACAGGGTTTGCAACGTCATACGTCCGAACGGGCAGGCGCCGCTGAAAATCACCGACGAGCAGCTCGCCAAGATAATATACAGTCGCGTGCACAGGGACATCATCGGATATGTGAAGAAGGCTCTGGAGGATTCAGGTTATATGGGAATGCTCCAGAACGGGGCCGGGCTCGTGCTCACGGGCGGCGGCTCTAACCTGCGCCACATCATTGAGCTCTGCCAGTTCGAGCTCGGACTTAACACGCGAGTTGGCAACCCTGTAATGGGTTTCGCCGACACACTGTCGAACGAACTGAGGCAACCCCTCTTCGCCACCTCCCTCGGTCTGCTAAAATATGGACTGATGGAGCAGAGGATTGCCAGCGACGCGTTTGGCGGTGAAGGCACAAGGCCGGAGCCGGAGCCTGAACCGGAACCGAAACCCGGCAGAGGAGACAAGGAAAACCTTTGGAAAAAACTCCAGAGGAACCTGGAGAGGATTTTCGAACAAATATCTTAAGAGCAGAACAAACAAAACCTTAACCGAAATATAAATAAAAGTTGAATATGGCAGATGAAATTAAATTTACACCAGATTTCAGTCCCAGGGAGAACATGTCGTCAATCAAGGTGATTGGCGTCGGAGGCGCCGGAAGCAACGCCGTGCAGCACATGTTCCTGGAGGGTATCAGAGGAGTGGATTTTTTGATATGCAACACAGACAAGTGCCATCTGAACGCCTGTAAGATTGACGAGAAGTTGCTGATAGGGAGCGGGTCGGGCGCAGGCGGCGACGCCAAGGTGGCCGGCGACCTCGCCAGTCAGAACGAGACGGAGATAAGGAAATTCATAGGCGAGAACACCCAGATGCTTTTCATAGCTGCCGGAATGGGCAAGGGGACCGGCACGGGCGCGTCACCCGTGATAGCCAAGGTGGCCAAGGAGATGGGAATACTCACAATAGGCGTGGTAACCGAGCCGTTCAAGCTTGAAGGACGCCGTCGCAAGGAGTCGGCCGAGGCCGGGATCAAGGAGATGAGCAAGTATGTCGACTCCCTGATAGTTATCAACAACCAGAACCTGATGAAGTATTTCGGCGAACTCGACATCGACGAGGCCTATGTGCAGGTTGACGACATCCTGAAGAACTCGGTGAAAAGCATTGCCGAGATAGTAACGTCCACGTACAAGCAGAACGTTGACTTCGAAGATGTTAAGGCAACGATGAAGGACAGCGGAAAGGCCCTCCTCGGAACAGCCACCGCCAATGGCGAAGAACGTGTCCAGAAGGTGCTTGAAGAGGTTCTCAACTGCCCCCTTCTTGAAAACCAGGATATCAGCAACGCGAAAAACTTCCTCTTCTTTATCACATACGGGCCGGAAAAGAAACTCACACTGTCGGAACTCACCGAGTTTGAGGAAAGGTTCGAGGACATGCAGGACAAGAACGTCCACCTTATATGGGGGCACGGCCTCGACGAGTCGCTGGGCGACAGCATAAAACTTTCAGTGGTTGTTACGAACTTCTCCGCCAAGATGGAGAACAACGACAACGAAACCTACGTGGGCGACAATAAAGACAATAAAGAAGATATTATCATAACAATCGAAGAGAACCCCGAAGGCACTGTAATGGAGCCTGTGATGGAAAAAGACGATTTGACTGCAAACCTGCCTGACGACAAATCAAGCGTGATAGGAGAAGTCTTCGACCATGTTATGCCAGAACCGCAGCCGCACACCGGCGAAATGTTCACTTTCCCAGAATATCCGCAAGGACCGCAGACAGTTATCGAGAACTACGGCGAGGACCTTGACGACGACAACATGTTCAGGAACACCGTCAACAGTCCGGCATATTCCGGCGAGGATGTCTTCCTTGGAGCGTTGAACCAGCGCCGTACCGACACTTTTACAACGGAGCCGGAACCTTATTATGAAGTTCAGGACAACGCCAAAGACTTGTTCTTCGGCATAGCAGACTAATTATTAACTCAACATCTCCTTGGAAAACACAGACAGAACCAAAGAATTAGAAACAAGAGATATAGGCTCCCTTCTATGGGTTTATGCCTTGCCGGCGGTAATCAGTCAGATTATCGCTTCGGTGTATAATATAGTTGACAGGATGTTCATTGGCCGGGGCGTGGGAGCGCTGGCGATTGCGGGATTGGCGATAACCATGCCCATGATGAACGTGATTCACGCGTTCGGGTCGCTCATCGGCGTGGGTTCCGCTTCCAGAATGTCGATAGTACTGGGCAAGAAGGACAAGGAATGGGCAGAGAATATCCTATGCAACAGCCTTATATTCACTGTTATACTCGGAGTCTCAGTCATAACATTGTCATATCTGTTCCTTGACAGGATACTCACAATGTTCGGGGCTACTCCGGAAACCGTGGCATACGCCCGTGAATACATGGTGTACATTCTTCCGGGAATGTTCCTCATAACAGTCACTTTCAATCTCACCGGTCTGATACGGGCGTCGGGATATCCCACCAAGGCGATGCTGATAATGGCCGGCGGCGCCGTGCTCAACATTATCCTTGACCCGATCTTCATCTTCGCTTTCGACATGGGGATAAAGGGTGCCGCCATCGCCTCCACTATTTCCATAGCCATGATGGCGGTGGTTGCCATAATGCACTTCGCCAACCCTAAGTCTTTCATAAGGTTCAAGGCGCACGCTTGGAAACCGAGGGGGTATATCTTCAAGAATATTGTGATGATCGGCATGAGCCCGTTTTTGATGAACCTCACCGCCGCAGGGGTGGTGGCGATACTCAATCACCAACTGCTCAGCTATGGCGGCGACCTCGCGGTGGGAGCATACGGCATCTGCAATACTTACGGCAACTTCCTGGTTCTGGTTATAATCGGAGTGTGCCAGGGTATGCAGCCCATAGCCGGGTACAACTACGGCGCAGGACAAAGTCACAGGCTTAAGCACGTATATACCCTCACAATGAAGGTTTGCGTCGCGGTCGGACTTGCCGGCAGCATCATATCCTGCGTTCTGCCCGGAACCATGATGAGCGTCTTCACCAAGGACGCACAACTCATCGCCATCGGTCGCACCGCCCTGAGGTACAGCATGGTGATGTTCCCTTTGATTGGATTCACCATAGTGAACTCAAATTTCTTCCAATCTATCGACAAGCCGTGGATCGCTATTACCACAAGTCTCTCTCGACAAGTGATTTTCCTTGTTCCAATGAGCATCCTGATACCACTCGCCTTTGTCAAGGCGGGACTGACGGGTTTGAACGGAGTCTGGCTGTCGATGACGATTTCCGACGTCATGGGCGCGATATTGGCCGCCATATTGCTGTACACGCAGCGAAACATCTTCTCTCCTAATGGACATGAGGATATCCAAGTAAAGTAAGACATGCTGTATCCCGACAACTTTGAAGAGAAAATCGGTTTCGACTCAATAAGGCATCTGATTGCAGACCGCTGTCTTTCGCAGATAGGTGTCGAACTTGTTGACAAGATGGCTTTCATGACCGACCTGCTACAGATAATGCCCGAGCTTGAGTCGGTGGAGGAGTTCAGGCAGATGCTTCTTTTCGACGAACCGTTTCCCGCGCAGGACTTCTACGACCTGCGCCCGGCACTGAAGCATCTGAAAGTGGAAGGCACATATATCGAGACTGAAGACCTGGCCTGCATGAGGGCTTTCCTTCAGTCGATGACCAACATATTCGTGTATCTCAAGGTCCGTCATGAAGACAACAAGTATCCGCGATTGTGGTACATGTGTTCCGAAATGGTAATCCAGCGCGACTTGATGAACTCCATCAACAGGATAATGGACGAAAAGGGGCAGATCAGGGACGACGCCTCGGCGGAGCTGTCGCGCATAAAGGGCGCCATAAACAGAATATCACGCGATGCGGACAGGCAGATAAGGAAAATACTTGCGGCCGCAAAGCAGGACGGGATCGTGAAAGAGGACGCCGAAATGACTGTCAGGAACGGCCGTCTGTGCATACCCGTTACCTCACAGTTCAAGCGCAGGCTCAAGGGGTTTGTACACGACGAGTCCGCTACAGGGCAGACGGTTTTCATAGAACCCGCCGAGGTCTTCGACGCGAACAACGAGTTGAAAGACCTTCAGAATGCCAGCCAGCGCGAAATAATAAGGATTCTCACCGAAATGTCGGACAAAATACGTCCGCAGGCGGAAAACATTCTCGATGCGCAGCGGCTGATGGGCGAGTACGACTTCCTTCGCGCGAAGGCGTTGTTCGCCATCGACATAGACGCAACGGTTCCGCACGTAAGCCATAACACTGTTGTCAACTGGCAGCAGGCAATGCATCCTTTGCTGCTGCTGAACCTGAAGAGGCACGGACGCAAGCCTGTGCCATTGGACATAAACCTGAGCAAAGACCAGAGGATACTTATAATTTCAGGACCCAACGCAGGAGGTAAGTCAGTGTGTCTGAAAAGCATAGGACTTCTGCAATACATGATGCAATGCGGGATTCCCGTGTCGATGATGAGCACGTCTGACATGGGCGTCTTCGAAAGCATTTTCATCGACATAGGCGACGAGCAGTCCATTGAGGACGAACTGAGCACGTACAGCTCGCATCTCACAAACCTCAAGGTGACAGAGGAGAACATCAATGAGAAGTCGCTCTTCCTGATTGACGAGTTCGGCAGCGGCACCGAGCCAACCCTTGGCGGCGCGCTGGCCGAGTCTGTGCTGGAGAACTATTATCAGAAAGGTGCCTTCGGAGTTATAACAACGCACTACGGAAATCTCAAGATGTTTCCCGACACCCATCCTGAATCTGTCAACGGCGCGATGCTTTTCGACACTAATGCGCTCAAGCCCATCTACAAACTCAAGATTGGAAAGCCTGGAAGTTCGTTCACTTACGAGATAGCGCGGCACATCGGGCTAAACCCCAAGATCATAGAAAACGCCGTGTCGAAGTCGGGAACGGCGCAGATTGACTATGAGAGGAAGTTGGAGGAGATAGAGACAGTGCAGGCCGAGGCCGAGAAGCAGCTGCGTTTGGTGCGCGCCGCCGATGAGCAGCTTGCAACAATGATTGACGAATACTCCGAGAAGTTCGCACTGCTCGACAAACAAAGGAAGGAGATTCTCTCAAAGGCCAGGAATCAGGCCGACAATATTGTCAACAGCGCCAACAAAATCATCGAGAACACCATACGGGAGATAAAGGAGTCGAAGGCCGACTCCGAGAGAACCAAAGAGGTGCGGCAGGAGATAAAATCCTTCAAGAAAGAACTTGAAAAAGAGATAGATGATATAGAAAAGGAAGAGTCTGTCAAACCGATAGTGCCGGTACACAAGAGGCGCGCCGTGCAAAAACCCAGGGAAGAGGGACCGATTAGCAAGACAATCGCTGTTGGCGACTCCGTGTATCTCCCCGATTCGCAGATTGCCGGCGAGGTAACTGCAATAGCCGGCAAGGAGGCAACAATCTCGTTCCACTCGGTGAATTTCAAGACCGACTTGGAAAAGTTGGTGAAAATAAGCAAGAAAGAGGCGAGAAACATCGAGAGGGGAAATGTGTCGCAGTTCAACACGGGTTCTGTGGCCGACGCTCTGAACAAGAAACTGTCGGCCTTCAGTACAACGTTGGACGTGCGTGGACAACGTGCGGAGGAGATGCTGCACAACCTCGAGGAATACCTCGACGAGGCTGAAATGCTCGGTGTCGGCAGCCTGCGAATACTGCATGGAAAAGGTAATGGAATATTGCGCAGCATTGTTAGGCAGCATTTGTCAAAACGCCCTTCGGTGGCGGAGTTCCATGACGAAATGCTCGAACTCGGCGGTGCGGGCGTAACGGTTGTGAAACTCAAGTGAGCAATATTCTGTCATCTAATTCAAGGCAAAAAAAAAGGCCGAACAACGTTCAGCCTCTTTTTTACGTTTGTCTAAGAAGGAAATTATCTTCTCTTCTTACCAGAGTTAACAATTGTTGTTGTTGCTTCGGTCTCGGCTTTTTCGACAGCCTTGCCGGCAACGCGGTTTGCGGCGTTCTTGGCCTGCTGCTCCAATGTGGGTTCTTCAGCCTTTGTGTCAGCAACCTTCATGCCTGAATTGTTGTTGGTGGTCTTCTTAGCTGTTGTTGTGGTCTTTTTGGGAGTAGTCTTTTCAGCAACAGGGGCTGCTTCCTCAACAGGAGCGACTTCTTCCTCAACGGGGGCCTCTACAACCTCTTCGCAAACAGCTGTATCAACCAAAGTTTCGGTTTCTTGTTGTTTCTTGTTGCCGCAAGCGAAGAACAGGCCTGCGCACAAAACTGCCAATAATACTTTTTTCATTTTATTCAAAATTTGGATTGTTACTAAATGCGTTAAAAATTATTTTGCAGGTTCAAACTTCATGCGGAAAGTGTAGATAGCCTTTGCTGCAGGATCCTCGTCGTCGATTGTGCAGTTGAGGTTCATCTCCTTGTCGTTGATGGACACGATTCTGCAAACTTCTTCCTCAGTGTCGTAGAAGAAAGGAATCTGGCAGGTGAGGATTTCACCGTAAACAAGGTCGGTGGTGATTTTCCATGTGCCTATGTTTGTTTCTGCAGTGTAGCCTTCCTGTGCGCTCGGAGCAACGTGCTTGCCGGGTTTCACGATAAGGCTGCCGTTCTCTTGGAAGATAAGGATGTAATCCCTCTCAAAATCTTTAAGATAGCCGTCGTTATAAATATCGGTGATTCTTTCGCCCGATTTCATAACGTATGCAGGGTCTGAAGTAGCGGCCGTGAGAACCCATCCTTTTGTCTGTTTGGTGAGGTAATCGGCTGAAGTTTTCTGTTGTTGTCCACCGCAACCAGCGAACAAAACTACGGCAAATAATGCCACTGCGCTTAATACTTTTTTCATTTTTTTAATAATTTTGGTTAGTGTTTATCTGTTTTTTAAATTCGCCTTTTATTTCAAGGTGCAAAAATATGTTTTTTTACAAACCCTGTTTCTTAAAAATTCTTAAAAAATGAACCATACAGGCTTTCAAATCACAAACAAGCCGCGCCATTAGACTGACGGCGCGGCCTGAGGATTATTTTATGTAATTATTATTTTTTGAAATACCTGTTGAAGAGGCCCTCGAAGCCTTGTCCGTGGCGTGCTTCGTCTTTGGCCATCTCGTGCACGGTGTCGTGGATTGCGTCCCAGTTCATCTCCTTGGCGCGCTTGGCGATGCGCATCTTGTCGGCGCAGGCGCCGCTTTCGGCGAGCATCCGTTTCTCGAGGTTTGTCTTTGTGTCCCACACGATCTCGCCGAGCAGCTCGGCGAATTTTGCGCAGTGCTCAGCCTCCTCGAAGGCATAGCGTTTGAAAGCCTCGGCGATTTCGGGATAGCCCTCGCGGTCGGCCTGGCGGCTCATGGCAAGGTACATGCCCACCTCGGTGGCCTCAGCCATGAAGTTGGCGTTGAGATCCTTGATCATCTCTTCGTCGCTGTCCTTGGCCACTCCTATCACGTGTTCCGTAACAAACTGGAGTGTTCCCTCTTCCTCCTTGAGTTCCTTGAACTTGTCGGCGGGTTGCTTGCATTGCGGGCATCTCTCGGGCGGCGTATCGCCTTCATGAACGTAGCCGCATACTGTGCATATAAATCTTTTTTTCATAATTTTTGATTTTTGTTGTTGATGAATAATAATATAAAACCCAATGGGTTAGAAGTTGTCGGCCTTTATTTGGAAATAAGATTGCGGGTGGTCGCACACGGGGCAGGTTTCAGGGGCTTTCTTTCCCACCACTATATGCCCGCAGTTTGAGCACTGCCAAATCATGTCGTTGTCGCGCGAGAAGACGATTCCGCCCTCTATGTTGGCGAGCAGTTTTCTGAATCGCTCCTCGTGGTGCTTTTCAATCTCACCCACCATGGCGAACAGCTTTGCAATCTCGGCAAAGCCTTCCTCCTCGGCGGTTTTCGCGAACTCGGCGTACATGTCGGTCCACTCGTAGTTCTCGCCGGCGGCTGCGTCGGCCAGGTTCACGGTGGTGTCGGGCACCTTGCCGCCATGGAGGAGCTTGAACCATATCTTTGCATGTTCCTTCTCGTTTGCCGCAGTCTCCTCGAAAATGGCGGCTATCTGGTTGTAGCCGTCTTTCTTTGCCTTCGAGGCATAATAGGAATATTTGTTTCTGGCCTGCGATTCCCCGGCAAATGCCGTCTGGAGGTTTTTCTCTGTCTTTGAGCCTTTAAGTTCCATTTCTCTGTTGTTTATGTTGATTTTATTGTGTGGCAAAAATAGAAAAAAATCTTTAGCTGCAATACTTCCGTGCAATTATTCGGCTTTCATGTCCGACTTTGAAATCTTGTAGCCGAATGTGGCGAAGAACAGGATGTAGGCATAGCATACAAAGAGCACCGAGTATGCGGCGTGCGGGTTCACGGCGTCGGCGATCTTGGCGTACACCAACGGTATCAGGGCGCCGCCCACTATGGCCATGACCATCAGCGCGGAGGCGAATTCAGTGTGGTTCCCCAAGTCGCGTATCGCCAAAGGCCAGATTGCAGGCCACATGATGGCGTGGGCGAAACTGAGGCACACAATGGCGATTACCGACACCAGACCTTCGGTGCACAGCGCCACTATGACGAGCGTGACGGCAAGCAAAAGCTGTATTATCAGCGCGTTGCGCTGCGATATGTACTTGGGTACAAACAAAATGCCGCAGATGTAGCCCACCAGAAGCGCAACTAATGCGTACACGCCGAAGTAGTGTGATACAGAAGCCGGTATGTTGTAGTAGTCGCCGTAGCCCATGAGAGTGTCGATGGCAATGACCTCGGCGCCTACATAGAAGAAGATTGCTGCCACGCCGAGCCACATATATGGGTAGTCGAACAGGCTTGTGGCCTTTCCGTCGATTTTCTTCTCCTCCTCGATGATTTCGGGCAGGTGCGCCGACTTTATGAAAAGGACTAACGCGATGAGAACGGCTGTCATTATCAGGTATGGTATGATTACACCGTTCGACAATTGTTGCAGCATCGCCTCTTTTTCCGGGCCGGAAGCGGCGGTCTTGATGCTTTCAATAAGTTCCTCCTTGCCGCCGAAGAGGGCGTTGTAGAGGATCAGTATCCCTATCATGCCCGCCACCTTGTTGCAGATGCCCATTATGCTCATTCGGCGCGCCGCCGACTCGATGGGGCCTATCACGGTGACGTATGGGTTGCTGGCTGTCTGAAGCAGCGAAAGCCCGCTGCCCTGGAGGAAGAGGCCTGCAAGAAATACGGGATAGCTGCGCAGGCGCGCCCCCGGAATGAACATCATGCAGCCCACCGCCATGATGACGAGGCCGAGGGCCATGCCGTTGCTGTATCCTGTCTTCTTGAGAACGTAAGAAGAAGGTATCGACATCACGAAATATGCTATGTAGAACGCGAATGTCACCAGGTATCCCTGGACCTGGGTCGTGAGCTCGCATGAGGTGCGCATGTAGGGAATCAGTATGTTGTTCAGCCATGTTACGAAGCCGAACACGAAAAACAGCGAGCCGATGACGAACATGCTGTAGGCAGTGCCTCTTTTTTTCTCTTCCATAGTTTATGTTTTTTCAGATTGATTACCTTGGAATATCATGAGTTTTTAAGCAACTCGATGGTTGCAGGCGGGTCTTGCGACTTGAAGACCGCGTTCCCGGCGACCACGGCGTCGGCGCCGGCCTTCACTATCTCGGCGATGTTTTCGGTGTTCACGCCGCCGTCAACCTCTATCAGGGCGTTTGAGCCGCTGCGCTCTATCATCTCGCGAAGCTGTGAAATCTTCCGCAGCGAGCGTTCTATGAACTTCTGCCCTCCGAAGCCGGGGTTCACCGACATTATCAGCACAAGGTCCACGTCCTGTATTATGTCTTCAAGTCCGGAAACTGGCGTGTGCGGGTTCAGCGCGACGCCGGCAAGCATGTCCTCCTCCCTGATTTGCGCCACAGTCCTGTGGAGATGCGTGCATGCCTCCCAGTGTACGGTGAGCATGTCGCTCCCGGCTTCCTTGAAAGCGCGTATGTATCTCTCGGGCTGCACTATCATCAAGTGAGTGTCCAAGGGTTTCTCCGAAATCGCCCTCACAGATTTTATCACGGGGATTCCGAAAGAGATGTTGGGAACAAACACGCCGTCCATTACGTCGAGGTGGATCCAGTCGGCGCCGGAGTTGTTGAGCATCCTGATTTCAGCGCCGAGGTTGTTGAAGTCTGCGGAAAGCAGCGACGGGGCAATAATGGGTTTCATAGACTCTGTTGCTGTATGATTTTAAGAATGCAAAGATAGTATAAATACTGATTTGTCGGAACGATGGTTGGATTTTTCAATTTCGGCATCCGTTTTTTTCAGAAAAAGTTATTCCTCCGCTGCTTTCAAATGCATGCACCTGATTTTCAGTGCAATCCGCTGTTTCGGCTCGTTTCCACCCTGCATAATGCCGTAATAATTCGAGAAGTAGGCCTGGGCGTCAAAATCCTTGTCCTGGACGAAAGTCCTGTCCGTCATCGCCATCTCTTGGATGCGGTCGAACGAGAGGGTGAGGAAGCCGCCGTCTTCCAAGCATCCGAGCAGTTACCAGCGGCGGCTGAAGAAAACACCTTGGCTCATCTCGGTGCGGAGCCATCGTTCGTTGATTTCGCGCAGGGTGATGCGCCCGGCGCTGCTGATGGTGCCCACCAGCCAGACGTATTGCTTGAAAAGTGCGGATGCTTTCATATTCAATATTTGCGGCAAAGATACGAAAAGTTCTTTGTCTAACTCCAGTCTAACTCCGATACAGACAGACCATAGTTTATTTTTTCGTACTTTTCTGAAGGTACTTATCAATTTTTGAAGACTTCAGATGCCTAAGCATCATCTTTCTCGCCAATTTTTCATCTTTTTCGTCGTCACATTTTTCATTTTCTTTGTAACGATTCAAAACTATTTGGTCATAAATATACCAAGCCCAATCCCGTACAGCATTTACATTGATTTTTTGCCTTTCAGCAAAAGCATGAATGGCATTGTAAAGGTTTGTCCTAAAATCCTGTATGTCGCATACTGCATATACAAGCTTTCCATTATTGTTGCCAAGGAACAAAGAAAAGAGACCGGCCTCACAAAAATGTCCATTTTCAAGCTTAGGTTCAACAGGCGGGAATATAAATGATTCAAAATGAAAGACGAAATCATCTCAACCCACACGGTCAATTCCATTTTGTCTCTATCGTAATCAAACTTGGTCACAACGGCATCGTGCAGACAAGACCTATCAGCTCCAAAGAACGCATCTAACTTTTCCAGGCCCACAATTCTTTTTTTCGCCCGTTCACCAATCTCCATCTTTTGGTATTCCTCTTCAAAATGACGCATTAATGCGGGATTTTGAAAATCAGCGCTATGATGTTCAACATGCTTTTCCCATACTTGTTCCATTCTTTCAGATTCATCTTCAGTGAGTACAAGTTCTTGATGATCTCCCCACCAGTCAACTGTTGGAATGGCTTTCGACAACAGACTTGCTTCCAATACAGGGCCTCGTTTATAATGGATAAATTGTTCTATGTTCAATCCCACCCAGTTTCTCTGATGAGGGTTGCCTTCCCACGAACACAAATCACGATGCGGATCGGACTCGAACTTTCCTGTCATCATAACAAACCTGCTTTGGGGAGCTATGTATAGCATATAAAACCGCACCCCTTGATATATTCCAATAGGGTTTTGTATTGGCCAATGGGAGATGTGGTAATAGTCGTGATTGTTGATCACTTCTTCCATAATGTGAGGTTGCAACCAACCAGAAGAGTAATGACATGTAAGAATGATGGTTCTCATACTGTTCTAAAATTTCGCGGCAAAATTACCGCCCGACTGCGCCAAAAAGCGGACCAGTAGTGAAAAAGACGCACCATTCGCCTAATTCACCGCGCCAGCAGCCACACTATCAACGCCACCTGCGCCACGAATATAGCCGGCACACCGTACTTGAACTTCTTGTGCTGGGTCTTGTGATGCCACACCTGCATTCCCAACCACGCCCCGACACTGCCGCCCAAGGCCGCCAGCCCCAACAGCACGCTCTCCGGAATGCGCCACCGCCCGTACTTCGCCTTCAATTTGTCGATGCCATATACAAGGAAGGTGCCGATGTTCACTCCTGCCAAAACCGCTGACACTACCATATTCAAATCCTGCATCACGTGTATTTCTATTCCATAACCTTACTGACACATTGGTGGTGGCTTCGACAAGCTCGGCAACCGCCGCGCTTCATCAATCGGATTTGTTTTTTTCATAGTATTTTGTTTTGATAATTATTTTGCAAACATACAACAAAAACATATACAAGAGATGGAAAATATTTCCTATCTTTGCGCTTTGCAAAAAAGTCTTGTATTTATGAACAAAAAGGTCTTATTTTTGGGTATCGTCGCAACGATACTGTTTTCAGCAGCCCGTGCCGACGAGGGCATGTGGCTTCCCTATTCCATCAACGGGCGCAACTTAGCTGACATGCAGCGGCTTGGCTGCAAGCTCACCGCAGAGGAGATCTTCAGCTTCAACAAGCCAAGCCTGAAGGACGCCATCGTGCAGTTCGGCGGAGGTTGCACCGGAGAACTGATCTCTCCCGAGGGCCTGCTCCTCACCAACCATCACTGCGGCCTCGGACAGGTGCAGGCGCATTCTTCAGTGGAACACGACTACCTGCAGGATGGCTTCTGGGCAAGAAGCAAAAGCGAGGAACTTCCTAACGAAGGCCTTACCGTGTCGTTCCTGTCGTTTATCGAAGACGTAACCACTGCCGTCCTGGAAGGTGTTTCCGACAAGATGACGGAGGGCGAGCGCGCCGCCAAGGTGGCCGAGAACAGCAAAAAACTGCAGGCCGAGCGCAAAGGACAACGCGACGTGAGGGTTGAGATTGTACCATTCTATCACGGCAACCAATATATACTGTTCGTCTATGAAGTTTACCGCGATGTGCGCCTTGTTGCGTGTCCGCCCTGGGGCATAGGCAAGTTCGGCGCCGACACCGACAACTGGACATGGCCCCGCCACAAGGGCGACTTCTGCATATTCCGCGTATATACAGCCCCAGACGGCAAACCCGCGAAATACAGCAAGGACAACATCCCGATGAAGTCCAAGCATTTTCTCCCAATATCCCTGAAAGGGGTGAAACCCGGCGACTACGCAATGATTCTCGGCTACCCAGGCTCCACCGACAGGTATTCCACCTCAGGCGCGGTGAAAAACGTGATTGAAAATGAAGGCCCTGCAATAATAGCCTGCCGCACCACCAAACTCGACCAGTACCGCAAGCACATGGACGCCGACCAGGCCGTGTTCATAAAATACGCCTCCAAACAGGCCAGCGTGAGCAACTACTGGAAATACTACATAGGCCAGGTGAAACAGCTTCAGCGCAACAAAGTGTTCGAAAAACGCTCCGAACAGGAAAACGCATTCAGAAACTGGGTTGCCAAGAACAACAAAAAGGCTGAATATGGCGGCGTGTTCGACGAGATGGACAAGTACTGGAACCACCAGGCTAAATACACAAAGGCTCTGATATACCACCGCGAGGCCGGATGGCGTGGCGGTGAGGCAGTGGCTTTCGCGTCGCGCTTCACACGGCTCAACATGACTATAAACTCGAAAACAGCCTCGAAGGAACAAATCGGAAACCTTGCCAAAAACATGAAGTCTTCCGTAGCCGACTACTTCAAGGATTACGACAAAGAGACCGACAGGGATGTGACCATAGCGCTCCTCAACCTTTTCTACAAGGACATCGACGCCTCGCAGCTTCCAGGCATGATCAAGAAAGTGGGCGACAAGAGCCACGGCGACTTCACAGCATTCGTGAACAACGCCTTCGCGAAGTCAGTCTTCGTGGACCAAGACAAAATGAACGCCTGGATCGAAAACCCGAAGTCGCTCGACAAAGACCCGGTTTTCGCGCTCATGAGAGACATCGTGCAATCATATCTCGATATAGACAAAGAGGCCGAGATGGTGAGCAACTCACGTGCAGAACGCCTCTACATGAAAGGTCTCATGGAGATGCAGAAAGACCGTAACTTCTACCCTGACGCCAATTTCACAATGCGGCTCACATACGGAAGCGTGCAGAACTGCAAACCCTCCAATGCAGTAACATACGACTACATCACCACCCTTGACGGAGTGATGGAAAAATACAAACCCGGCGACTGGGAGTTCGACGTGCCGAAGGATTTGATCAGACTGTGGGAGAAACGCGACTATGGCCGCTATGCCGATGAAAACGGCGACCTTGTGGTCAACTTCATAACCACCAACGACATAACAGGCGGCAACTCTGGCAGTCCGGTAATCGACGGCGAGGGCAACCTTATAGGCTTGGCCTTCGACGGCAACTGGGAGGCCATGAGCGGCGACCTCTCCTTTGAGAACGAGGTGCAGCGCACAATCTGCATGGACGCGCGTTACCTCCTGTTCATCATCGACAAGATGGCCAACGCCCAGAACCTGATGAAGGAGCTCAAAATTGTGGAATAACGGCTTTATGACCGTTACTGAAAGGGAATGCCAAGCGAGGCATTCCCTTTTTTATTGACCCTCGTAATAGTCGAAGCGCAGATGTTTCACCGCAATGCCTTTGTTTTGGAGTTCCTGCAACGACTTTATGCCTATCTTAAGATGGGTGAGCGTGAAGTTGTCTGTAACTTTTTTGTCCGACATTTCGGTTTTTATCCCGTCGGGGAGCATCGGCTGGTCTGACACCAGGAGCAGCGCACCTGTCGGGATGCGGTTGTAGAAACCCACCGAAAAAAGGGTGGCGGTCTCCATGTCGACGGCGGTGGCGCGTATCTCGCGGAGGTAGGCCTTGAAATCCTCGTCGTGCTCCCACACGCGGCGGTTGGTGGTATACACCGTGCCGGTCCAGTACTCCATGCCGAAGTCGCATATTGTGGCCGAAATGGCCTTTTCGAGGTTGAAGGCCGGAAGCGCCGGCACCTCCTCCGGAAAATAGTCGAGCGACGTTCCCTCACCGCGTATCCCCGCGATGGGCAGCAGATACGACCCTATCCCGATATACGACTTTAAACTCCCGCATTTCCCGAGAAACAGGACCGCCTTCGGCTTCACCGCCGTGAGAAGATCCATTATGGTTGCCGCATTGGGGCTGCCCATCATGAAATTTATTATGGTGATGTTGTCGCTGGTTGCGCTCTGCATCGCCTTCTCCGCACCCCTTATCTCGGCGCCCGTCAACTTGGCGAAGTTATGCACATAATCATGGAAGTTTGTCAACAGTATGTACTGACCGAACTCCTCTATGGGCATACCTGTGTAGCGCGGCAGCCAGTTCCTGACTATTTCATCCTTTGTCTTCATCATATTTGAAAGTCTGTTTTTGTTAACAATTCAGCAAGTTCTTCAAGCCGCAGACTACAGTCCGTCACAGGCTCGCCTATCTCACGCAGAAGCGTAAAGTTCACCGCACCGCCCTCATTCTTCTTGTCGTTCAGCAGAAACCGGGTCATCTTTCCGAAATTTTCCTCTGTAATCTTCCTTATTCCAAAATGAGAAGAAAGAAAAGACGCTGTCTTTTTCCAGCTTTCTTCCGGCAGTCCGGCCTTTTTGTACGACAGGTAGCTTTCGTAAAACATACCCTGTGCCACTGCAAGTCCATGAGACACAGGCTCTTCGATTTCTGCACTCAGACTTTCTATCGCATGGCCTATAGTATGTCCGAAATTCAACACATGCCGCATTCCATTGTCGTAGGGGTCTTTCTTCACAATATCATTCTTTAATTCAATGCAGAAACTGATCCATTCCTGCTTGATTGCTTTAGCACAGAAGCCTGACATACCGCTGAGTTCGGCAAACAGACCTGGCGATCCAATCATCGCATATTTAACCAGCTCGCCGAATCCACTCTCCAACTCTCTCTTTGGCAGTGTATCAAGAAATTTCATGTCGGGTTTAAAGACTATGTCGGGAAAATGGAACGTTCCGACAGCATTTTTGAGGCCGTCGATGTTGACTGCCGTTTTTCCGCCCACAGAAGCGTCAATCATGGCCATAAGGGTAGTTGGCATGTTTGCATAATGCAGTCCCCTTTTGTATGTGGAAGCCACAAAACCTCCCAAGTCAGACACTATTCCCCCTCCGAAGTTCACTATGAACGTGTTTTTGTCGTGGCAGTTCTCTGCAAGACCCCTCCACAACCGCGCGGCAGTCTCTATAGACTTTGATGCCTCTCCTGACGGGACTACAACACTCTCCACGTCAAAGGCGGCTTTCAGACAGTCAAAATAATATGGGTAAAAGGAATTCACATTTTCGTCGGTTATGACCAAGACACGGCGGAAACCGCTTGCAGAAAGGTGTTTCTCTAATTGCTCAAGCGCTGTCATGTTCCGCTAACCTTCGATTTCAACAGAAACGCAACGTGTTTTCCCTTCCAACGGCGGGTTAAGCTTGCTAACGCGCACCTTCACTTCCTTGACTTCCGGAAAGTCGTGCCTGATGGCGAGGATTATGTCATTGGCGACCGTTTCAATCAGATGGTGCGGGCTGTCCATCACTTTTTTCACTGATTCATATACAGAAGGGTAATTTATCGCCTCGTTGACATCGTCGGTGGCGATGGCTTTCGCGGCATCGTAGGAGAACGAAAGGTCGACAGTGAAATGCGTGCCGATGGCCTGTTCCTCCTCAAAACAGCCATGGAAGGCATAGAATTCCATATCGGTAAGTGCGACAGTGGCTTTTTTCATGACAATGCGGTATATAATGAGATTGCAAAGATACAAAAACGATGACAATTTTTGTATCTTCGCGCAAATTTTTGACATGCAAAAGCAACCATTGGCAGAGATTTTGCGGCCGCATTCATTGGACGGCTACATAGGACAGGAACATCTCATGGGAGAGGGCGCCGTTCTTCGCACTGCAATCGAGAACGGCAGCATCCAGTCGATGATTTTCTGGGGGCCGCCCGGCGTGGGAAAAACCACGCTTGCCTTGCTCATCGCACGGACCATAGACGCCGACTTCTACACACTCAGTGCCATAAACAGCGGCGTGAAGGACATTCGCGAGGTCATAGAGAAGGCGAAGAAGTCGGAAAAACGCTGCATTCTCTTCATCGACGAAATCCACCGCTTCTCGAAGTCGCAGCAGGATTCGCTGCTCGGCGCTGTGGAGCAGGGCGTTGTTACACTCATAGGCGCCACTACCGAGAACCCTTCGTTCGAGGTTATCTCACCATTGCTTTCCCGCTGCCAGGTTTACGTTCTTAAGAGCCTCTCAAAAGAGAACCTCGAGACTCTGCTCAACACCGCTGTGGAGTACCTTCAGAAACAGACCGGATGCAGAATAGTGCTGGACGACACCGAGGCGTTGATGAGGATTTCAGGCGGCGATGCCAGGAAACTGCTCAACGCCATAGAATTAGTAACCTGGATGACCCCGCCCTCAGACGGTGTGATAACCCTCACACGCGAACAGGTGCTGAAGGTGATTCAGCAAAACCTGGCGCTCTACGACAAGAGCGGCGAGCAGCATTACGACATCATATCGGCGTTCATAAAATCACTGCGCGGCAGCGACCCCAACGCCGCCGTGTACTGGATGGCACGGATGCTTGTGGCGGGTGAGGATCCGCTTTTCATCGCAAGGCGCATGGTAATACTCGCCTCCGAGGACATCGGGAACGCCAACCCCAACGCACTGCTTCTCGCCAACAACTGCTTCCAGGCCGTGAACGTGATAGGGATGCCCGAAGCCAGGATAGTGCTCTCACAAACCGCTGTCTATCTCGCAAGCTCGCCTAAGAGCAACGCATCGTACATGGCCATCGACAACGCCTATTCGCTGGTGAAGCAGACCGGCGACCTGCCTGTGCCGCTGCATATAAGGAACGCCCCGACAAAACTGATGAAAGAGCTCGGTTACCATAAAGGATACCAATATGCCCACGATTTCGAGCACAACTTTGTGAAACAGGAATTTCTTCCCGAACAGATCTCGGGCACAAAACTCTATGACCCGCAGAACAACGCCCGCGAAAACGAACTTCGACGTTATCTGAAAAACTGCTGGAACGAAAAATACGGCTATTGATTACTGCCGACAAACAACAAACCGTGTCCTAATTCCCAACATTTTTGATTATGAAGAAGTACATATACATCTCGCTCGGACTCGTGGCCGTGGGCCTGGGCGCGATGGGCGTTGTTGTTCCCGGACTGCCCACCACCCCGTTTCTGCTGCTCGCCTCCTGGCTCTTCTACAGAAGCTCGCCGCGACTGCAGGAATGGCTGTTGAAGTCATGGCTCGGCAACTATATCCGCGACTACCACCGACTCGGCGGCATGACCGTCGGGCAAAAGGCCGGCGCCGTGGGTATAATGACAGCCATGGTGCTGTTGTCAACCTTCGTCTTCATACCGCCAGGCTCCGCCGCCCGGATTATAGTCCCTGCCGTGGGACTTGTCGGCGTGCTGGCAGTTGTGTTCGCAGTTCCTAACGCCAAGAATAAAGACACAGAGACCTGAAATCCGCCCAGTTCATATCCGGAACTTTTTATGGAATGCCTCCAAACTACTATTTCACCGGCATCGGTGTTCCCGAGGACTATTCACGCGCACAACTCGACTTTCTGAAGATGGCCTTCTGACCCGGAAAGTTTCAGTTGAAATGACAGTCCTCAAGCCACTTCTCAATCAGGTTCTCCTGCTTTTCAGAATCCTTGAGTTCTTCGTTGATTACTTTCTGGGCGATATCTATCGAGAATTTCGCTATCTCGTTTTTAGCGTCCGTGATGGCGTTCATCTTCTCAAAATATATCGATTTCTTGGCCTCTTCAATCATCGCCTGGGTTTCGGCGGCGGCCTTTCTTTTAGCCTTCTCGTAGAGTTCGTCGCTCAGTTTACGGGCCTCCGACAGTATTTCGTCGCGCTCGTTCTTGGCAGCGGCGATCATCTCGTCGTGCTTCTTGTTGAGCGCAAGCATCTCCTCGTGAATCTTGGCGGCCTCGGTGAGCTGGTCGGCTATCTTCTTGTTACGCGACGCTATGCCCTTTGTAATCACCGGCCACGCGAATTTGGCCAAAATAAAGAAAAGAATGCCAAATCCTATCAGCATCCAGAATATCAGTCCTATCGAGGGTTTCAGTAAATCCATATATCTTAATCTTAATCAGAAACAAATGAAAATGGGTTTGGGCACGGTTGGTGTCCAAACCCGTTTTGCTACTTTGCGATAGCGATGAGCAGACACACAACAATGGCGAACAGGGCAACACCTTCAATCAAGGCCGCTGCCAGAATCATGTTCGTGCGTATGTCGCCGGAAGCCTCAGGCTGGCGCGCGATGCCAGACATAGCATCGCGTCCTATGTTACCGATACCCATGCCGGCACCGATAACGGCCAATCCTGCACCTATGCCGGCACCGAACTTGCCGATACCGAGACCTGTGCCCGCCGCTTGCAACAAAGTTGTCAATAACACTGCTAAAGTTGACATAATTATGAATTTTATTGTTAATAAGGGTCTTTTAAAATCCAGCTTTGTCTTGGAAACTGCCTCCCAATCCAAAACCGGCTGCGAAATTAACAAAAATATCTTACGCTCGGCAAACGGGAAGAAAATATTGCTTCAGCGGAACATCGGTACCGTCATAAAAAAAGCAGGATGAAACCTTGCGGCCCATCCTGCTTCAACAATTATGCAAAACTGAAATTTATTGTCTGAATGTTACAGGCACCTGGTAGAAGCAGCGCACCGGCTTGCCCATATTCTTGCCCGGCTTCCACTTCGGCATCGCCATCACACCGCGCACGGCCTCCTTGTCGCACTCGGGGAATAATGGCACTTTCACCTTCGCGTTGCTGACACGACCGTCCTTCTCCACAACGAACTCAATGAGAACTGTACCCGTTATACCGTTGTTCCTGGCAACTTCGGGGTATTGGATTTCACGGGTAAGGAATGCGTTGAGAGCTTCGGGACCGCCCGGATATTCAGGCATCTCCTCGGTGAACATCATAGGTGGCTCTTCGTCGGCCACGTCCTCCACAACCTCAATAGGCTCGTCGGAGAAATCCTCTATGACGTCGTTCTCGTCGAAGTCAACGGAGAAATCAAGTTCGGTGTTCACGGCCACGTTGTTCTCCACTATGTTGATCACCACTTCGGCTTGCTGCTGCTGCGGCTCCGGTGGCGGAGGAGGCGTCTGGTCTGTCGCTATCACATCTTCATCCATGACAGTGATGAAATCGTCATCAACCATCTCGAATGCGGGCGCCTTGTCCTCGGTTGCGAAAAGCTCGAAGCCGGCATACACAAGACCCAAAACAACGGCAAACCCCACAAGAAGGAACAATCCTCTCTTGTTCTCAAGATTCCCTTTGTCCGTTTTCTTTGCTATCATAACTGATATTATTTTTACGTTAATAAACTCTATAATAAGTTTCGCGAAAATACATTTTTTTTAAATACACGTTATTCAAATCTCATATTTTTTTTCGAAATTGCATTCCGCTTCTCTTTATTGTACAACGGTTTTTCTTGCAATTTATTTCATATTTTTGCAGAAAAATAAATAACAGAAAAAAATGCTCATTTTAGAAAAACCTTTTGTGTCGGAAACCTTGGTGAAAACTGCTGTCGAAAAGCAGATCCCCGTTTTAAGAAATCCCATGTCTGAAGATATTTTTTCAAAAGGACACTGCCTTAACCTTTTGAACGACAGTGAATTTGTGAATGAATACAAGAAAAGGGGAAGAATATATACAATGTCGGAGAATGCGTTGGGCTGGATTTTTGAGAATATTCCCGACAAAGAACTTCTCGAAAAGATAACCCTTCTGAAAGACAAGGCCGGATTCCGCAGGATTTGCGCCGGAATCTATCCGGATTTTTTCTTCAAGGAAGTCAACACTGACGAACTCGACCGTGTGGCAACGGCAGACCTTAAATTCCCCATAGTTCTCAAGCCATCTGTTGGATTCCTCAGCGCAGGCGTTTATGTTATCCACGATGAGAAGGAGTGGCTGTCGGCAGTGGAAGACATCAAAAGAACCTTCCACAAAGTGAGCTCACAATTCCCCGACTTTGTGATAGGAACGCACAGTTTTCTCGTGGAAGAATATATCAAAGGCGAGGAGTACGCCGTCGACATCTATTTCGACGAGACCGGTGAACCGAACATCCTCAATATTTTCCATCACCGCTTCGCGAGCGAGTCAGACACTTCCGACAGGCTATATTGTTCCAGCCGCAAGCTTTACGACTGTTACGAGGAACCTTTCAAGAACTTCCTCAACCAACTAAACGTGGTGCTGAAACTCAGAAATTTCCCCATGCACATCGAATTCAGGTACGACGGCGAGAAAGCCGTGCCCATAGAGATAAACCCATTGCGTTTCGCGGGCTTCTGCCTCAACGAGCTGCAAACCCACATCAGCGGCGTGCATCCCATTGCAGCGTATCTTGAAAACATCCGGCTTACTAAGGAGGAGATGTGGAAAGGCAAAGAGGAAGACATATACAGTTTCCTGGTGCTGGAACGCCCGGCAGACTCAAAACCGACAGAGCGTTTCAACGAGAGGAAGTTTCGCGGCGACATGATGGACGTGCTCGAACTGCGCCCTTTGGCAGACCCGACCGCCGGCGTCGCCGCCACTGCCTTTATAAGGACCGACAACAGCCATCTTCAGGAGTTAGAGCATATCCTGCACCTCAATATGCACGACTACATGACAGGCGCATAGGAAAAGAAAAACGGTGTCAGTACTGCCGAATCCTGTCGTCAACTCTAAGGATTTCGTCGCGCAGCGAGGCGGCCAACTCAAAGTCGAGGTCGGAAACGGCCTTGTCAAGTTTTTTCCGGAGGTCTTTCTTGAGTTTTTCCAATTGCTCGATGTTGTAAAGAGCAAGGTCTTCAGCCACCATCGCTGTCTGACTCTCTGCCTGCCGGTATTTTTTTCCGTTCTGACGGCTGTTTTCCGCTCCTACCTCCCTGCCCGTCAACGGAGAGTCGTCGGATTTGACAACACTCTTGGGAGTGATGTTGTGCAGTTTGTTGTAGGCGATCTGCTTTGAACGGCGGCGGTTGGTCTCGTCGATGGTCTTCTGCATCGAAGCGGTCATCTTGTCGGCATAGAAAATAACGCGTCCGTTGACATGCCGTGCAGCCCTGCCCGCAGTCTGAGTTAGCGACTTGACATTTCGCAGGAAACCCTCCTTGTCGGCGTCCATTATGGCCACGAGCGACACTTCAGGAAGGTCGAGGCCTTCGCGCAGGAGGTTCACGCCCACAAGCACGTCTATCGAGCCGGCGCGCAAATCCTGCAAGATCTCCACCCTTTCGAGTGTCTCCACGTCGGAATGTATGTAGCAAGAACGGATGTCGATGTTTATGAGGTATGAGTTGAGTTCTTCGGCCATGCGCTTCGTAAGGGTGGTTACAAGAACACGCTCCCCTTTGTCAACGGTATCCTCAATCTCCTTAAGCAGGTCGTCGACCTGGTTTGTGGCGGGCCGCACCTCTATCGGCGGGTCAAGAAGTCCGGTAGGGCGCACAACTTGCTCCACAACAACGCCGTTAGACTGCGCCAGCTCATAGTCGGCAGGAGTGGCGCTCATGTAGATTGTCTGTCCCACAAGACTTTCAAACTCGTCGAATTTCAGCGGCCTGTTGTCTAACGCGGCAGGTAGGCGGAAGCCGTATTCCACAAGGTTGATTTTCCGCGACCTGTCGCCGCCATACATCGCCCCGATCTGCGGAACCGTTACGTGACTCTCGTCAACCACAAGCACAAAATCATCGGGAAAGAAGTCGAGGATGCAGAACGGGCGCATACCCGGCTCCCTCTTGTCGAAATACCGTGAATAGTTCTCGATGCCGGAACAGTAACCCAGCTCCCTCATCATCTCTATGTCGTAGGTAACGCGGTCGTCAAGGCGCTTCGCCTCAAGGTGCTTGCCTATCGATTTCAGATACTCCACCTGTGCGCCAAGGTCAAGTGTTATCTGTGTTATCGCCTCGTTCATCGACTGCTGGGTTGTGACAAACAGACTTGCAGGGTATATCACTATTTTATCCTCCTTGCTTATCACACCGCCGCTGAGGGCCTCTATCGTTGAGATGCTTTCTATTTCGTCATCCCAGAAGATGATTCTGAAGGCATGTTCCCCGTAAGGCGGGAATATGTCGACGGTGTCGCCCTTCACCCTGAACTGCCCTGGCTGAAGGTCGAGCTCGGTGCGCGAATAGAGACTCGAAACAAAGGAGAGCAGCATTGTGTTCCTGTCGATTTTCATGCCGGTGCGGAGATGTATCACGTTTTTCGCGAAGTCATCGGGGTTTCCTATGCCGTAGATGCACGACACCGACGCCACCACAATTACATCGCGCCGTCCCGACATCAGGGCGGCGGTGGTATGCAGCCTCAGCTTCTCAATCTCGTCGTTGATCGAGAGGTCCTTCTCAATGTACGTGTTTGTGGTGGGTATATATGCCTCCGGCTGGTAGTAGTCGTAGTACGACACGTAATACTCAACGGCGTTTTCAGGAAAAAACTGCTTGAACTCGCCGTAAAGTTGGGCGGCAAGGGTCTTGTTGTGGCTTAGTATCAAGGCCGGACGGTTAACTTTTTGTAGCACATTGGCTATGGTGAAAGTCTTTCCCGACCCGGTAACGCCGAGCAGTGTCTGCGCCTTGTCGCCGTTCTCCAGGCCGGCCACGAGCTGCCTTATTGCCTCCGGCTGGTCGCCAGAGGGCTCAAACGGGGCTGAAAGTCTGAAATCCATTACAAGATGTTTGCAAGCTGCTCCTTGAGCTTCTCCAACTCGTCCTTCATCCTGACAACAATCTGCTGAATGTCGAAATCGTTGCTTTTCGACCCCAGTGTGTTGATTTCACGGCCGCACTCCTGTGCAATGAAGCCTAACTTCTTACCGGTGTCTGTACCGTCCTGCAAGGTCTCGATGAAATAATCGCAGTGCTTGCGAAGGCGCACCTTCTCTTCGGTTATGTCCAACTTCTCGAGATAGTAGAATATCTCCTGTTCGAGCCTGTTGGGGTCATACTGCATCTTCGGCGAGAGCTCTGAAAGCGACTTCTCGAACTTCTCCCGTATCTTCACTATCCTGCTCTCCTCGAACGGAATGACCTCTTCTATCATGTCGCGAATGCAGCATATCCTCTTCATGAAGTCCGCCTCCAAAGCACGCCCTTCCGAAATCCTGAACTCGTCGACCTGGCGGCAGGCCTCTCCTATCGCGCCCTTCACATCGGCCCACATCTCCTCGCTCACCGCTTCCTGCGGAGTGGAGACAACATCGGGCATCCTCAACACCTGAATGAATATGTCGCTTGCAACTGGATTCCCGAGTTCTTCGGAAAGCTCAGTAATTGTGTTGAAATACGACTTTGCAAGATCCTTGTTTATCGAGACGGAGGACGTAACCGCATGGTTTTCAACTGTTATCGTAATATCGGCCTTCGCCCTGACAATCTCTTTTGATAGAATGGAGCGGATTTCGTTCTCGAAATTCTTGAACAGCAACGGAATACGGGTATTCAAATCCAACTGTTTGCTGTTCAAGGTTCTGATCTCCACTGTTACGGTCTTGCCTCCTGTTTCAACGGTTGCCCGCCCGAAGCCGGTCATTGATCTTATCATAACTCTTTGCCATTAACAGAAAAAGAGGCAGGTCGCAAAACACGCCTGCCTCTTCTTTATTCCATGAATTGTTTATTTAACTATCAACTTCTGGGTTGAAGTCCCCCTGTTGGTCCTGATGTTCACCATGTAAACACCGGCAGGAAGATTGTTCACGTTCAATTGTATCTTGTTGTATCCCTCGCTGATGCCTTCAACTGTGGAATAAACGGTCTGACCCATGAGGTTCATGACTGAAACCACGGCGTTCTCGGTATCTTCGGAATAGAACATTACATTGACATTGTTGGTGGCAGGGTTAGGATACAACTTCATGCCGGAGATGACGTTGTTGGATATGCCGGTATGGTCGATCCAGAGTCCTTGCCAAACCTCGTTGGTGTTGTTGTAGATGCCTATTGAATCGGCGTTCATGATAAGTGCATAGATGTAGTTCTCGTGGTCTGACGAACTTACAGGCTGTGTTGACGGGGCTTCCTTAATGTCGCTGCCGGCAACGGCGTCGTTCAACCAAACCATAGCTATATTGCCGTTCACGATATTGGGCGCCACCGAAGGATACACGTTTTCGCTCCAGCTCTCAAGACAATTCATCAGCTGACCTAGCGTTACTGTGGTGTCAAGCGGGAAAAGTTCAAAAGAATTGATGTAATACACATCCTTGTTGTAGGAGAGCCAGCTTATGTCGCCGAAGTTCTGCCCATTGTCAGTTGACTTGACTCCGAAAATGCCTCTGTAGAACTTGGAGCTTTGGGCGTCCACGAAGAGCGATTCAAGCAGGTTTGCGAATACGATGTACACTTTGCCGTCCTGTGCCACAATCTGGGGCATGGAGATCGGTCCAACACCGTAGCTCGGATAACCGTCTATACCATAGTCTACTGCTGTGATTTTTCCGTCACCGTCGAGGTCAACTCTTTCGACAACGGTATAGCCATTCTCTCTCATGACTTCCGGATCCTTGAAAGACTGGTCGCCATCATAT
The DNA here is from genome assembly GCA_902796805.1 of uncultured Bacteroidota bacterium. Lineage (GTDB taxonomy): Bacteria > Bacteroidota > Bacteroidia > Bacteroidales > WCHB1-69 > F23-D06. The sequence goes on along the minus strand of CADBQG010000014.1, from coordinate 4,227 downwards.
TTGATGGGTTCCATTGACTCGTTCCAATAATAAAGATATCCCATGCCAGGCCAGAAAGTTATGGTGTCGCTTGTAGCGCGGGTTATTGACATCCAAGTGCCTCCGGCTATGTGAACAAGGCCGTCGTCGCCTATCGCAACAGAATAAGATCCTTCGTCAAAATAGGCTGTGTCACCGGGAGCTGCAGCCTCACAGAAGACTGTCCTTGTGAAATTAACACCGTTGTCGGTTGATTTCCAGAGGTAAGAGTCGCCCCTGAATGACGGTTGAACTGCTACTGCTACAACGTCGCCCTTTGCGGCTATCGAGTAGTCGTCGCCGCCGAATCTGCTAACTTCTTGACTTGTGAAGTCTCCCACAATACGGGGTGCGCTCCAGGTTATGGATTTTGTGGAAGGATCGAATGTTCCCCGGTAATAAAGAAGACAATTCTGGATGCCTTGGTAAAGGAATCCCTCGTCTGCTTCAGTTACGGCCAGGAGATGGATTGTGTTGCCAGAAGAGGCTATTGAAGGCCACAAAAGACATGTGCTTGTCTGTGAACCGTTTACAAGTTGGGGTCCTTTCAGCTGTGAATATGTCCACTCGCCAGAACCTTTCTGGGAAACGCTAATCACAAGAGCGTCACTGCCGTTGTGCGAAGCAACAATGTCAAAGTCACCCACAGATGTTGTGGTTCCCCATCCAGTTCTCACATCTTCAATACGTGCCGAGGGGAGAGTAGATGCCCACTGACCGTTCTCGTAATAGTTGTAGCCTGTTCCACGGGAATTAATGTTGAGGGTCATGGCCGTCCATATCGCTGATATCGAGCCGTCGCTGTGCGCGTTAACGCGGTTCGACATTGAACCGTTGGTCTGCACGTCATAGTAGGTCGAACCCATGAAATTATGGTTCAGCGTGCGCAGTGGTGAGGCCACATTTGCCGGAGCGGCGCCGGTTTCATTTCCTGTCAGGTTCATCTTGCTGGCTGACCTGACCACGCCAGGCTGATTGTTCACACGATTCTGGGCTGAAAGCGTGAATGTGAACGCAACAATCGATAAAAAAAGTAAAGTTTTCTTCATAATATTGATTTTTGGTTAAAAATATTTCAAAAAAAGGCCTGGAAAGAGACCTTCCTTCCAAGCCTTGCATTATAAAATTGTATTAATTGACTTTTTTTCCTGCAGCATAATTTATCTTTAGGGCGTTGTTCGCCCTGAGTTCCTGCTTGATGGTGTTCACGTAGCGCATCTGGACGTCCTTGTCAACTTTCAGCGAGAAAGTCAGCCTGTCCCTGTCCTGGGCGTCGCGCGATTCCTTCTCTGTACCTATGAAGTCGCGAACATCCGCCTTCAAGTCCTCGGCTTTGATGGTCTGGTCGTTGAGCTGAACCGAAACTTCGCCCGGAGGCAGTGTGTTCTCGTTCTTGGCTATCGGTGCGCCTATGTAGATATTGGCCACAAGCGACTTCTTCTCGAGTTTCTGCACTTCCGTTGCAGACGGCGGTTGGAACTTAACCTTAAGCGATGCCTCACGCATAGTGGTAATCACCATGAAGAAGAACAAGAACATGAAGATGATATCAGACATTGACCCCATGTTCAACTCCGGGGTCTCTTTTTTAGAGTCTTTTCTGAATCTTGACATAATCTTGACTTTTAAGATGTTAGTTTGAACCGTTGTTGCTGTAGTCCATAGGCGGAGCCTCAGAGATGTTCATGGGTATCGCCTGGGTTACGGCGCGCTGTGCTGCAGAGTCGAGAGCGTCATACTTCTTTCCGAAATACTGAAGCGCGGTCTCGTCGCGCAGCTCGTTGACTGCGCGCTGAAGCTCGTTTTGCACCTGCACGTACATGTTGTAGCTCGTTCCCTGGTCGTTGGTCAACGAAACTACACCCTTCGACACCGCGAAGTCGCCGATTCCGTCGATAGGCTTGTTCACCTTCTCCGGAAGGGATGGGTCGTTTGTAGGGTTCGCAAAGAATTCCTTGGCCTTAGCCTTCAAGTCGCCCACAAGAATAACGTCCCCGTTGACGGAAATCTCGTCGCGGAAGTTCACCAGAACATTGAGAACGTTACGCCTGTTGATGTCGACCTTGACATCCTTGCTGTCGTCAGTCTTTGGAGGCGGCAACTTTCTCGGAATACCCTGCTCGGTATTTATTGATGATGTAAGCAAGAAGAAGGTCAACAGCAGAAACGAAATGTCCGACATTGCACCTGTATTCAAGCCTGGTGTTTTTCTTTTGCTCATGTCAGTTCCTGTTTTTAACGGCGTTCATAATCATGGTGGCGATGATGGCAATTATCGCACCGAACAAACATACATAGAAAGTGAACACTGCAGAGTTAACCATCTTGTACCCTGAACCAGTCATGCCGGCCTTGATTGCCGAAGGGCTGAGGGTTGACGTGCCCACTGCATAGCCTATGATTGCTGCAACGACAAGCAACAGCAGTCCCACAAGAATCTTGTATGAAGACTTGAAGTTGGTGAACATGTTGGCGAAGAGGAAAAGCACCATAAGGAAAGCCGCGCCGATTCCGAGCACATAGGCCAATATGATGAACGTGTTCTGAAGCGAAGCACCGCGCTCAAAGCTCTTCAGGTCGGTCTTCATCGTCTGGAGGTCGGCGTTCTTCTTTGTCTGAGAAGCCGTGTTGTTTATCATCTCGGCCCTGCTGATCAAAGCGTTGGCCGACTTGATGTAATTCCTCTCCACAAGGTAGTTCTGCTTGATTGCGGTATAGTCTTTGTTCACGCTCTCAATATACTTTTCAAGATCTTTGAAAGTGTTCACCTTGTTGAAACCGTCAACGTATTTCTGTTTGTTCTCGCTTTTTGCGAAGAGGCCTGCCGAACGCTGCGGGAAATTTGCCTTATACGCCTCGAAACTGTCTTCGTCGAGGTTTTTCAGGTCCTGAAGGTACGTGTAGAGAATGTCTTTCTCGAGCTGCACGCTCCTGAGGTTGCTGTTGCGCTCCTGTGTCTCGCCCTGGTATTGCTCAATCAGAGCGGGCAGGTTCTCAACAGTCGCGTTTTCAAAGTCAGACACCATCTTCGGGGTCTGGGCCTTGATCTCCTGGGTCTGTATGTAACTCTCCTTCTTCGAGTCATCGAATGAGAAAAAGGAGAAAGCCACAGCCAGTATGCAGACCAGAAGGGCAACTGCAAATATGGCGATGTTTATTATTCTTTCTTTCATTATACAACGATTTTTCGAATATGAATATTTATTGTATATATAAGATAGATGACAAGGCTTACTTATTTTCCTTGTTCTTTACCAGGATGTCCATGAAAGAGATTGTTGCGTCTTCCATGTCGTTAACGATCGAGTCGATGCGTGTGAGGAGGTAGTTGTAGAACACTTGGAGAATCATGGCCGAGATCAAACCGAACACGGTTGTCAAAAGGGCCACCTTCATACCTCCGGCAACGATGGTCGGGGAGATGTCGCCTGCGCGCTCGATGTCGTCGAATGCCTGAACCATACCGATAACGGTGCCCAAGAATCCCAATGACGGTGAAAGCGCGATGAAAAGGCTGATCCATGTCATGTTGTTCTCAAGCTTCGCCATCTGCACTGCGCCGTAAGATGTGAGAGACTTCTCAACTGAATCGAGGCCTTCGTCGTAGCGGTCGAGACCCTGGTAGAAAACAGCTGCGAGCGGTCCTTTGGTGTCGCGGCAGAGCTCCTTGGCCGCGTCGATGCCCTTTGTCTTGATCGTATTCTCAACCTTGTCGAGGAGCTTGCGTGAGTTCACAGACGAAAGGTTGAGGTAGAAAATACGTTCGATGACGAAAGCAAGACCCAAAATCAAGCATATCAACACGGGGGTCATCCACACTGCACCACCCTGGATAAATTTGTCTTTCAAGGTGTAGTGCAGACTTTGGTTTATTGAATCATCGGGGTCTTCAGAAAGTTCAGCCTGTGCCGTTGCGGGAGCTTCTGCAACTTCCTCGGCAGCCTGCTCGGTTGCGGCAGCCTGGTCAGCATTTTGTTGTTTTTGAGCAAATGCCATGTTTGCAGTACCGAAGGTCAAAAAACCGAAAACGGTAAGTAATGCGATAAGCTTTTTCATAATAATTCTTTGTTTTTTAATACTTAGTTATTTTTTACTTTATTGATTTTCAAATATTTACGCAGGTTGCGGAGAGAAAGGGATTCGAACCCTTGAAGCGCTTTTGGCGCTTACGCGCTCTCCAGGCGCGCGCCTTCGACCACTCGGCCATCT
>CADBQG010000013.1 GCA_902796805.1 uncultured Bacteroidota bacterium | reverse complement strand
GAAGGACATCGGATAATCCTTCTGCGTTCTTTTAACGTACTTGTTCTCTGTTCTTTTCATATCGTTACTCTTTTTGTTGTAACGCTACTTTAGGACGAGACATCATATAAACTTGACAAGGACGGGAATTGTTATCCCGTCCTTTTTTTGTCCGTGATGGAAACTTCGAGTTTAAATTTTTGTACCTTTGCGTTTCACAAAGACTGAAACTTAAATATCATATTATGAAAGATTTGAAGAAAGAATTAGAGGCCTTGGGCATTTCAAACCCGGTGGAAATCTTCCACAATTTGTCGTACGACGAACTCTACAAGCATGAAACCGACCCATCACTGACTGGCTACGAGAAGGCGTACCTCACAAAGTCGGGGGCTCTCTCGGTTGACACCGGAATCTTCACCGGACGTTCTCCAAAAGACAAGTACATTGTGATGGACGACGAGACCCGAAACAACGTGTGGTGGGCAGACCCGAACAAAAAGGGTTCTGACAACAAGCCCATAGACCACAAGACTTGGGAGCACTTCAAGAAGCTGAGCCAGGACGAGCTTTCAGGGAAGAAGATATACGTGATGGACGGATTCTGCGGAGCCAACGAGAACTCAAGGATGAAGGTTCGCTTCGTGTCGGAGGTGGCTTGGCAGGCCCATTTTGTGAAAAACATGTTCATACGCCCCACGGAGGAGGAACTTGTCGACTTCGAGCCCGACTTTGTTGTCCTCAACGCTGGAAAAACTACCAATCCGCAATGGAAAGAGCAAGGATTGAACAGTGAAGTTTTCGTGGCTTTTAACCTAACTGAAAGAATGGCGCTCATAGGTGGCACCTGGTATGGCGGCGAGATGAAAAAAGGAATATTCTCGGTAATGAACTATTTCCTGCCACTAAGAGGTATGGCAGCGATGCACTGCTCTGCCAATGAAGGCAAGGACGGCGACACAGCAATATTCTTCGGACTGTCGGGCACCGGCAAGACAACGCTGTCGACAGACCCCGACAGGGCACTCATAGGCGACGACGAACATGGCTGGGACGACAACGGAATCTTCAACTTCGAAGGTGGATGCTACGCCAAGTGCATCAACCTCAGCGAGGAGAAAGAGCCTGACATCTACCATGCCATAAAGCGTGACGCTTTGTTGGAGAACCTTGTAGTGGACGAGGAGGGTAACATCGACTTCAACTCGGCGGCAAAAACTGAGAACACCAGGGTTTCATACCCCATATACCACATAAACAACATTGTGCGCCCCGTTTCGAGGGGAACACATCCAAGCAAGATAATCTTCCTCTCCGCCGACGCATTTGGCGTTCTGCCTCCGGTGTCAATCCTCAACAAGGAGCAGACCATGTACTACTACCTTAGCGGGTACACCGCCAAACTTGCCGGCACCGAGCGCGGAATCGTAACCCCGCAGCCGACATTCTCTTCCTGCTTCGGCGCAGCATTTTTGCTCCTCCATCCTACAAAATATGCCGAAGAACTTGCCAAGAAACTTGAACAGCACCACGCAACGGCATATCTCGTGAACACAGGCTGGGCCGGCGGCGGCTACGGCGTTGGCGAACGTATCTCACTGAAGGCCACACGCGCCATAATCACTGCCATACTGAACGACGAACTGAAGCACTGCGAGACTGAAATCGTGAAGCCATTCAATCTTGTGATTCCGAAACATGTCACTGGCGTCGACGACTCTATCCTCAACCCTGAGAACAGCTGGACCGACAAGGAGGCCTTCAAGAGAAGCGCCAACGAACTGGCCGGAGCCTTCATAAAGAACTTCGAGAACTTCAGCGACACCGAACAAGGCAAGAACCTCGTGGCATTCGGCCCGCAGATATAACTGCATAGAAAACAGGCACCTGCCGCTAAAGAATGCGACAAGTGCCGGTTTGACAAGTCTCCGGACTTGATGGCTACTGCTTTACAAAAGCCTTGGCAACAGAACCATCGCCGGTAGTTATCCGCAAGAGATAAACTCCGTTTGCGAGGTGAGCAACATCTATGAAATTCGTATTGTATGGTGAGGACATCGCTGCCTCACCTTTTTTAATTCCTTCACCCCACACAACCTTGCCATACATATCCACAATCTGCATAACGGCATTCTCAACCGCACAGCCGCCGCAGTCAAAATCAACCTTTAGAATGTCAGTAGCAGGGTTCGGATATACTACAACATGTGGTTTGTTGTTGTTCAAATCATTTATGCCGACAACAATTGTCAAGTGAAGTGCAACAATCGAGTCGCAGCCGTTAAGCGCCGTGAACTCTTGCACGTAATCTCCCGACTCACAGTATGACAACCCGTTCCATATAAAACATGAATCCTGGCACAGTACAACAGTATCATTAGCAAAACTGTTGTTGATTGTCAAGTGCAGCGTAACCACGCTGTCGCAGCCGTTGGCGGCAGTTTTCGTGAACACATAATCGCCGCTCTCCGACCCCGCTCCGAATATTGTGTCTCGCCAAGTGTACGGCAACTCGCTGGAGCAGATTGTAAGTTCGGTGTTTTCGGTTACGGAGTTGTTGATTGTGAGGTGCAGCGTGTCGGCGCTCTGGCAGCCGTCGTCG
>CADBQG010000012.1 GCA_902796805.1 uncultured Bacteroidota bacterium | reverse complement strand
GTCGGACCTGATCCAAACGACAGAGAAACGGTTGGATGAGATGCGGGCGACCGTGGATGAGAAGCTGCAGAAGACCCTGAACGACCGTCTCGGGCAGTCTTTCAAGCTGGTCAGCGAGCAACTCGAAAGCGTCCAAAAGGGGTTGGGTGAGATGAAGAACTTGGCTTCCGATGTCGGAGGTTTGAAGAACGCTTTGACCAACGTGAAACTGCGTGGTAATTTCGGAGAACTTCAACTCAAGTCGTTACTTGAACAGATGTTGTCCCCTGAACAGTACGATGAGAATGTGGCCACTGTTCGCGGAAGCTCTGAGCGGGTGGAATTTGCCATCAAACTGCCCGGCAAGGATGATACCAACAGAACGGTATATCTGCCCATTGATTCCAAATTCCCGAAAGATGTCTATGACCAATATATTGATGCCATTGATGCAGGAAACACCTCGGAGATACAGTCCAAAGCCAAGCAGTTCGAGAACACGGTAATCGCAATGGCAAAGGACATTAAGACCAAATACATCTCCGTTCCGGATACGACCAATTTTGCAATCATGTTTGTGCCCGTTGAGAACATCTATGCAGAGGTTATTCGTCGTTCCAGCCTCACACAAGAGCTGAGAGACAAATGGAACGTGCTTGTCACAGGTCCGACCACCTTAGGCGCTCTGCTCAGCAGTCTGCAGATGGGATTCCGTACGTTGGCCATCGAGAAACGCAGCAACGATGTTTGGACCACCCTTGGGGCGGTTAAGACAGAGTTCTCCAAATTCGGCGACCTACTTGAGAAGGCCAAGAAGAACATTGATACGGCTTCTGCGACCATCGAACAACTTCAAGGTACACGCACAAAAGCCATCAACCGTAAACTTCGGGAGGTTGAAGCTCTGCCGACGGATCAGGCGGCTGCACTGTTGCCGGATATGAACGAGGAGGGCGGCTCGGATGATGAATGATTGAATCCGAACTCGGATTCTACGTGGGTGAAACCAAATGATGGTGCACATTAAATCTGAACACGCAACAGGTCTGTGATGGGTAATGGGACATTCAATCTCGAAAGACTGGTAACTCATTATCATTCAATTTATTAGCAAAAAGTCAAAAAACAAAATAAGGAAGTTTACAAGATGGTTTTTATGAAAATAAGGAAGTTTGTATGTGAAAATTCGGAAAGATAAGGAAGTTTATGGTAGTGACATCAACATCTTCATGCTCGCCGTCGCGCACGAAGGGGTTGCCTACCCGCTCATGTTCACCATGCTGCCCAAGCGCGGCAACTCCAACACCCTGGAAAGAATCGCCCTGCTGCAACGCTACGTCAGACTTTTCTGCGCGGAAAGCATCGACTGCCTGCTCGCCGACCGCGAGTTTGTCGGAGACAAGTGGATAGGGGGCTGAACGAGAACCTCATCAGCTATCACATTCGCATCAAGATTATCGCCTTCATGTGGTGCTACGATGTCAGCGAGTCGTCCACCGTAACATCAGGGAAATCAATGTCAAGAAACATGGCCGGAAGGCAAAGAGCATCTTCCGCTACGGTCTGGACATCGTCATCGAGTTTCTTCTCAGAGACAGAAACGACTATGGAATACCGATACCCGCGTTCTTGTCTATATCTAATCCACTGGATGCCAGATGTTAACAAATTTTGTCATGTGCTAAGATGACCGCCGTTGGCCCGCAACGCGGTTTTCACCGCGTGGAATTGCGCGTAGTTCGCGGTTTCCCCGTCCTATAGAGGCGCAAAATTTTGCGTCTCTATAATGTTGGCGTTTTCCGCAAATGTTGCTGCCGCCCCGAACTATTGATAACCTTTCCTATAGCCCAAGCCATTCCGCCTCAATGTCGACGGGGTCGAGCCAGATGCCTGTACTCCCCCTGTCAAAACACATCTCCGCCCCGTAAAGCGTGACATTCGTTATCCGCTCCAGCTCGCGACACGGACTCATGGAGAAGTAGTCAGAGCAGTCCGTGTTCCACGAAGCTGAAGTAACTCCCGTCCGAAACAATCACGTGGTCTGTTAGTTTTATGTCCATGGTATGCGCTGCATTCATGACCTTCCTGGTAACATCTTTGTCGGCCTTGCTGGGCAGAACGCTTCCTGACGGATGATTGTGGCACAAAACCATGGCAGTGGCGTTCTCCTCCAATGCCAGTCTGAGCAGCACTCTGACGTCGACAACAGTGTTTGTTAACCCTCCCCTGCTTATCTGCGACGTTTTTATAAGATGGTTTGAAGTGTCGAGAAACAAGACCCAAAACTCCTCGTGCTGGATATGCCCTAACTTGTTCATCATGAGGTCGGCAACATCCGTGCTTGACGTTATCTTCCGTTTCAACTCCACCTTCTCTGCACCAAGGCGGCGGCCAAGTTCGAATGCGGCCAGAAGGGTTATAGCCTTGACAGTGCCAATCCCCCTGACTGTCGAGATTTCCTTAAATGTCTTTTTGGAAAGACAATTCAGACTGTTCCCGAACTGGGCGAGAAGCCTCCGTGAGAGTGCAACAGCCGATTCCTGCCTGTTGCCTGTCCTAATGAGAATCGCCAGCAGTTCGGCGTCGGTGAGCAAAGCAGAGCCGTGAGCGAGATACTTCTCCCGCGGCCTTTCCTGAACGCACCACTCCTTGATTGTAAGCCTGCCTCCAGAATGAGTTTCCGTGCTTTCCACTTGTCGACTTCAATCAGTATATTTGCGAGCGTTTCAAAAGGTAAGGGAGCATAATCTGCTCAAAACCCTGCGTAACGTCCACAGGAATCACATCTATCTGGTACTGTCCGCACTTGACATTGATTTCCTTGAAATAGTCGTTGACAGCCTGACGATAGAATTCGCGCATGTTGTTGGCGTGTAACTTGACCTCCTGCCCGGTCTCCATGTCGACGAAACGGTACAGGCGATTCTCGAATGAGAAGTCATACTCAAGACTTTTGTCGAACGTGTGAAACAGGACCACCTCGTGTTTGTTGTGCTTGAGATGTCCGAGGGCAAGAAGCAGTTCGTCCAAGGAGGCGGAGGTCTCAAGCATGTCGCTGAAGATGATCACAAGCGACCTCCTGTGTATTTGCTCCGCAATCTGGTGAAGTGTGTCGGTAACAAACGAGTTTCGCTTCACATCTGACCCAATGGGCTGGAGTATCTTCTCCAATTCCCTGTAAATCATCTTTTGATGGGCGTCGCCGCCGCGGGCAGGGGTATGAAGTTCCAGTTTGTCGGAAAAGACTGACAACCCGACGGCATCCCTCTGGCTTTTGAATATCTGCATCAGGACGGCCGCGCCATACACTGAGAAGAAGATTTTGTTGGGCTGCGCAAGAGAGTATTTCTCACGCAGTGGGAAATACATAGAAGAGGAATTGTCTATCACAAGATGGCAGCGCAAGTTGGTCTCCTCCTCATAGCGCTTCACGAACAGCTTGTCGGTGCGGGCGTAGAGTTTCCAGTCTATGTGCCTGATAGGTTCACCCGTGTTGTAAGGCCTGTGCTCGGCGAATTCCACAGAGAAGCCGTGCATGGGGCTTTTGTGCAGGCCGGTGATGAAACCTTCCACAACCTGCTTCGCCACAAACTCTATGTGGTCGAACTGCGTTATTGCTGACAAATCCAGTTTGTATGACATAGTAGGAATTTTGCGTGCAAAAGTACACTTTTTCATTCTGAGTCGTGTACGTAAGCCTCCCAAATGTCAATAAAATCTTTTCTGAACTCGGTTCGCGATACATCTTCGGTGAAGATTTCAGAGACTCTAAATACGTGAGTACTGCCGTTTTCACTCTCGAGCAGAAGGCAGGGAAAGTCAGACTCCGAAAGTTCCGGGAGCAACACACCTCTTTTTTCGAGTTCCCCACGGCTTTCAATCACGAAGTCTTTGCCCAATGCCTGTCCTATGTTTTTTTTGAGTTCCGCGCGGTAGACTCCTGCCACTGGCAAACGATAAATTTGGTGGATACCAAGTCTGCATGTGGCCATGTCAAGCAATCTGTATATGGCCCTGACGCAGCCCGAGCATTCCAAGTCGCCGTGAACTACATATACACGTCTGATATTGTGGATGGAATCGCTTTTTCTATCTCTTACACCTCCATGTGTTGGTTTAGCATCATTGTTTCCTGTAAAGCGCATTATTTTGTATGCGACATTCGCGTCATTGCTCTCGAAATATCGGTTCAATTCATCCTTGTACTCCTCGTCAGTCTTGTTTTTCCAGCTAACGTCCGAATAGTATGTTAACTGCACCAAAGTGTTCCCGGAAGAGAAACTCCCCTTGTCATACCCGCCCTTCATCAGGTCAAATGGAAATTGTGCTGCAACATACCTGCCGTCGTCATGGTTGAAAGAGTAGCGTTGTAGTTGTTTGTCATGGTCAAATATCGCATATTGCAGCACGGATTTTCCAATAGTTGTGTCGAATTGCAGATAGAATAGCATCAGCCCGTCATCAAAAGGGAAAGCCATCTTGGGATAAGAATAGGAGAACAGGTCGTCCTTTACTGAAAGTATCCTTTCTATGCCGTAAGGCTTCTCCAGCGAACGGCGTATGTAGTCGTCGTCAAAACACTTCCAGCCAGGCAGTTCGAATCCTTCCGTACGTATCAGTTCTCCTGACTTGGCATAAATTTCAAATCGCGGGTGTCTTGTGCTCAGGAAGTACACATGTTCTTTGTCGTGGGAAAGGTGTCGGTTCGGCTGGATCTGGACAACATGAGGCGCCTCGTATGCCAGTTCCCTCACAAGCGTGGCCGAATCGCCACCGATGTCTTTATGAAACCATAAGTACCCGCCGTCGTGGTCCTCCTCGAAGAAGTGCAGCTTGTCTCCCTTCATATATGAAGTATGCAAGTTCTTGTGGCAACAGTCAGAGAATACAAGTTGGTATCCCGATGAATCCTCTTTCCGGTACACCAGTATCTCTTCCTGGGTGGTCACGATCAGCAGGTTCTCGTAAAAGTCAAAATCGTAGATCCAAAGGTCACCGTGGGAAATCCTCTTGCTTCCACGTGCCGACCCGTTTTTTTGTGGCGCAGGAACCACGATTTCCCTTTGTACGTGATCTTTCAGTGAGATGGCGTATATCACCGCGAACCGGTCTTTTCCCCTGTCATATTGGAAGCCCTGCTGCTCCACGAAATAGAAGCAACTGTCGACTATCCTGCATTTCACAAGGTTCATGTTGCGAGGCATGTTAACCGCTGCCAACGGCACTATAGTGTCCAAAGAGAAGGCGTTTCCGATCCATTCCTGGCATGGCGCGGCCACAAATGACAACACCATCATTACCACTGAAAAAACACGTGATTTCATAAGACGAATTCTAATTTATGTGGGACAGTCGTGCCGGATTCAGAACAGCCTTACTTTGTCGAGGAACAAGTCCACAGTCTCCGTGCCGTTGTTCAAATCCTGCTTTCTTACGGCTTTCACGACATAGGTGTCATAGTTTACCCTGCCACGGGTAACTTGTCCTGCCACGGCGAGTTTCTTGGTGTACACTGAGGTCTTATTATCGGCGCGGCGGGTGCCCATATCAGTGTCGGCGTTGGCAGATTCGTCATTTTCAATCTGCCCCAGGATGTCGTTGATGGCCGTAGTGAACATATCAACTTTTGTCTGTTCGGTGACGTCAATCCTCATCGAGCCGTCGTTCACAGGCATAGTGCTGCAGTTTGGCACTCTGCACCAGGTGAAACCGCTCCCTTGGCAGTTAAGCTGCGCCACACCGTTGTCCGTGAGTTCCGCCGGAGTGTACGTCACATAGTTGTACAAGTTGAAAATCGCGCTCCAGCCACCCTGCGATTTGTTTACAGTAACTGATGGAACTCCCTCTGCAAATGCACCGAGAGTAAAGAAACTTAATCCGATAAATAAGAAAATCTTTTTCATAGTTTTGTTTTTTTGGTTAATGTTTTTGTTTTCGCCTCATAACGCTTCGGCCGGCCTGAAGAAAGCCTCGGCGGCGTGGAAAGTACACCGCTCCTTTTCTTTTGTTGATTTCATTGTAGGCCCTATATCTGTTTTGTTTTCATTTTTGCGTTCGAGGGTGGCCAGCCCTTTTTGAACACGACAAAGATAATATCAAAACAACGCCTTGTCAAGACTTTTTTGATTTTTTTTTATGGCTAATTACCAGCAAGTTGCAAATAACGATAAAATTATTTAACATGAAATTGTTAAATTCATATATCGAATTTCGGAGAAAAACGGAAATTAAGGGTCAGAATGAAAACATGGAGCCGTTAAAGAAGAGGGAGGGAAACATGCCAGGAGAACGCATTCTTCAACTTCTCCTGTATGTGCCGGATTTTTTATATCTTTGCAAAAACTATATTAATTATGGACAAGAACTTAAAAGCATTTGCGATGATAATAGCAACTACGTGTGTTTTTGCCGGTTGCAAGAATAAAGCGGAAACATCTGCAACTACAGACAATCCTTTCATGCAGGAGTGGAACACTCCCCATGGCGTACCGCCTTTCGACAAAATAGAAACCGTGCACTATCTCCCTGCCATACACGAAGGCATCCAAAGACAGGAGAAGGCAATAGAGGAGATTTGCAACAACCCCGAGGAACCGACGTTCGGGAACACCATAATTCCTTACGAATACAGCGGCGAACTGCTCAACAAAGTGTCGTCGGTGTTCCTCAACCTCTCCGAGTGCTGCAACGACGATGAAATGGAACGCCTGTCCGACACAATAATCCCGCTCCTGACCAGGCACGAGGACAATATCATGTTGAACCCCGAACTCTTCGAGAGAATCAAGACAGTGTATCAGAAACGCGACGAGGAGAACCTTAATCCAGAGCAGACCCGGCTGCTTGAAGTCATCTACAAGGGTTTTGTGAGAGGCGGAGCCAATGTGCCGGAGGAGAGCCGTGCGCGCTTCAGGGAGATAAACGAGAGACTCTCGTCGCTGACACTGAAGTTCGGCAACAACGTGCTCGGCGCAACCAACAGCCGCACTCTGTTCGTTGACGACGAGAAAGAACTCGACGGACTTTCTGAAACGCAGCTGCAGACCGCCCGCGAAGCCGCTTCCGGCATGGAGAGCCCAAAAGGGAAATACGCGTTCACGGTGCATGTCCCGTCGATGGAGCCGTTCTTGCAGAACTGCAAGAACAGACAACTGCGGAAGGAACTCTGGACACTCTATTCAACACGCTGCCTCGACGGAGAGTTCTCGAACACAGAAATTATAAACGAAATAGTGAACCTCAGGCTTGAAAAAGCCAGCATTCTCGGGTTCGACAACTATGCAGACTACGTGCTCGACGATTGCATGGCCAAGAACGCCGGCAATGTGCGCGAACTTCTGATGAAGGTCTGGAAACCGGCACTCGAGAAGGCAAAGGATGAGGAGGCGTTGTACCAAAGAATGCTTATAGCTGACGGACACAGCGGGAAACTCCAGCCTTACGACTGGCGGTTCTACGCGGAAAGGCTCCGCAAGGAAAAGTACGACCTCAACGACGACGACATTCGTCCGTACCTCTCCCTTGATTCCACATTGAAAGGGCTTTTCTACGTTTGTGAAAGGCTCTACGGACTGAACTTCAACGAAAACAAAGAGATCCCGGTGTATCATCCGGAAGTGAAGGCCTTCGAGGTCGTTGACAACAACGAAGTGATAGCCGTGGTGTACATGGACTTCTTCCCGAGGGAGAGCAAGAGAAGCGGCGCCTGGATGACAAATTTCAGGGAACAGTACTACGACAGGGAGGGGAACAACGTGATTCCCGTGGTGTCGCTTGTCTTCAACTTTACAAAACCAGTGGGCGATAGGCCTTCGCTGCTCAACATCGACGAGACCGAGACCCTGTTCCACGAGTTCGGACACGCCCTGCACAGCGTCCTCTCGAGATGCCACTATCCCACCCTCTCGGGAACAAATGTGCCAAGGGACTTTGTGGAGATGCCGTCTCAGTTCATGGAACACTTCGCCTTTGAACCCGAGGTGCTGAAGGTGTATGCCCACCATTACAAGACCGGCGAACTTATCCCCGACGGACTTGTAGAGAAGATAAAGGCGGCCGCCACTTACGGACAAGGGTTCGCGAACACCGAACTCCTCGCAGCGTCAATCCTCGACATGGACTTCCACACCATTGACAAGTCCTGCAACATAAGGCTTCCTGACTTCGAGACTGTGAGAATGGAAAAGATAGGGCTTATCTCCTCAATAATCCCGCGTTACAGGAGCGCCTATTTCCAGCACGTATTCTCGGGCGGTTACGCAGCCGGCTACTACAGCTACACATGGTCGGCACTGCTCGACAACGACGCGTACGAGTGCTTCAGGGAGAACGGCATCTTCGACCCCGCCACGGCCGCATCGTTCAGGACCAACATCCTCGAACGCGGGAACACCGACGACGCCATGAACCTCTACATGGCCTTCCGCGGCAAAGAACCCTCCATAGAACCACTGCTGAAAAACAGGGGACTGAAGTAAAACACCCCCGACTGCCGCTTTTCTTGTCCTGATATGTCGGATGAAATGTGAAGTCCTACATCTTCACCATTCTTGTCCTGTATGTAACACCATCCCTCTCAACCACAATGGTGTAAACTCCACTGGGACAGGATGTAACATTCAGGTCGAACGAACCACGTGACCGCTCCTCCAACAGAAGCCTGCCCGAAGAATCGTACATCTTCAGCATCGCTTCAGCATCGCCCACGCTTTCAAAGGCCACGCGACACACGCCAATGGCGGGATTAGGATACACCTTAACTCCTTTGGCTGATGAAACTATACCGGTGCTCCTCACTAACTCTACATCAACGTTAACGCGGGAACCATCGGCAACTTCAGCAACCACAGTTTTCGGAAGATAGCCTGGCGACGAGTATGTTACAGAATATGTGCCGGCCTTTATCGGACGGTGATAGTCGCCGTGTGGCATTGAAGTGGAAACGTGCGAGTTGTCGATGTCGTGGTTTTCAATGAACACCGTTGCTTTCAGCGGCGTTCCCGTCAGGGAGTCCCTAACAGTGCCGTGTATGCCGTTTCCCGCCTCCTTCATGAAGTTCATGAGCGAATGGCTGGAGTACGCCCAATAGTATGGCAGCATGTACGACGGGGCCACCTTGTCGCCGCTGACCTCTATCGTAACGTGTCTCGCGCCGTGGTAGTAGTTGTGGTAGTCCTGCATGGAGCCTTCGATTATATACCAGTCGCCGCCATTGGTGACGCCGTTGTCAACGTCGGTCATGTAATTCTGGCTGAAAGCGTGGCACGTGTCTGCATAGCCGCGGCCAACATACTGCCACCACTCGTGGTCGGCATGTCGCCGCTGCCAGCTCATCCATCTGTCCCACGGATAGTTGAACACCTCCGCCCCGCCGTGAAGGTTGGCGGCGACCGTGAAGTTGTGCGACTCAAGGAAGGCCGTCATCGCAGCCACCTCCGGTTCCTCGGGACTCTTTGCCACAACACCGCCCGCCAAAGGGAAGGATCTGTTGAGGTCTACACCGTGGGCGTTGCCACGGGTCGAGACCGGAGAAGTGTTAATCTGGCTGTCAGAGGTTCGGTATGTGCCGTCGGGATTGTGGAGAGGGCATATCCAGATGTCGTTGTTGTCGACAAGCTCCCTGACAGCGCTGTTCGTGAAATACTCCGACAATAACTTGTCAATGAGCCGTATAAGTAGATAATACCCTACAACTTCATCGCCATGGATTGTAGACGAGTAGAATATGGAAGGCTTTCCCTCTTCCACCAGATTGCTCGAGATGCGGGCGCAGAGTATCGAATGGTTTTCAGGAGTTTGCGACAGAATGGTGTCGATGGTGCACAACCCGGGGTATTCGTCCCTGAAAGCGGCCATGATCTCCAAGTAAGCCTGATATGTGGGGTATCGGTTCCATTCCGACGATAATTCCTGGTAACTGCCGGCCATGCTCACCCAGGCACGCTCCCCTTCGATTACAGTATATGGCACCCCCAATTCGTAGAAACCAACTATGTCTTTCTGTGTCAGGAATATCCTGGCACGGCAATTCCCAGACTGGCCAGGGGAGACTTTGTCAACCGAAAACAACCTTGATATTTCAGCAAGTTCAGCCCGTGAGCATTCGACCTCAACATAGAACTCCGGCAAGAGGCCCTTTTCGAGCAAATCGATATTCTGTCCTTTTGCTATGCCGGTTAGCACAATTATATATAAAAGTATTACTGCCGTATTTCTCATCTGAAAAGTTTTTCAGCGCGAAAATACAAAAAACGTAACTCGTTTGATGAAACAAAGAAGGCAACACCACGGCATTGCACGTCAGACTGCGCATCTGACGTGACTTATCTGACAAAATATACATCGTGCTGCTCTATTGCAGAGCCTTCTTGAATTCCTCGAAAGTGTTGTCGCTGTAGAAGAAAACTATTTTCACGATTTTCTTCTCTTGGGTCTGCCGGATTTTTTCTTTGCGAACAAGCGGCCGTGATGCAGACTGCGACGAGGCAGCCGAGGTGTCAGGTGTATCGACAGTCTCTGGCTTGCTAATAATCGACGGAGAAACAACCTCGTCAGAATACTCTATCCCGCCGAACAGGTCGGTTTGACGGAAACTATCGGATTCTGGTGCAGATGTGCCTGGTTCTTCAGCCACGGCAGTTCCCTCACGTAGCATTGACCCATGACCGAACATTATCCAGTCGATGGATATTTCAGGAAAAACATTCAGTATCTTCCTCAGCACATCAAGACTCGGCTGGTTACGTCCTGACAAAAGATGTACCAGGGCGGAACGACTTATTCCAATTGTATCAGCAAAATTCGTTGTTGACAAATGTGAATACTCAACAATAGACTTTATCCTATCCTCCATATTTGTATTTTTCAAACATCTGTGCGAAAATACACTTTTTACATTTATATACAAGTTTCTTCATGAAATAATCAGGATTTTAAATAAATTTTACAAAAAACACACCCATATAAAACACCTACATTGGTTTGAAGTTTTACTTTACGATATATTTATATTTACCTCTGTTATAAAATGTTATAATTATAGATTTAATCACAGCTTCAAACCTTTAACAAGCGAATGCAATGACCCTGGTTAAATACTCGTACTTTTTTCTTGGTGTTTCTATTTGTATCCAAATGGCGTATGTTATACATTTGTAACAGGCATTTTTTATACAGGTGGTATAAGTGTTGCTAATGGTGTTTATCTATTTGCAACATTTGTAACATGTGTGCTTTGTTTGGTTTCAGGATCGTTTAACATTCTGTTTTGTTGTACCGACACTCGTTTCACACAAAAACATCAGTATGCTTTGTGGTTGAATATTCGGACTAAATATTTATTTTTGCCGGAATTTTAAATTCTGGACAGGATATCAAAATCGATAATATGAGAGGAGTATATACAATAATGCTTTTGGTTGTGTCGAATGTGTTCATGACTTTCGCCTGGTACAGCCATTTGAGGTTGCAGAGCTACAGCTGGTTCAGCAAACTCTCGTTGCCGCTTGTGGTGCTTTTCAGCTGGGGCATCGCACTGATGGAGTACAGCTTCATGGTCCCGGCGAACCGTATCGGGTATGAGGGAAACGGCGGCCCGTTCAACCTGTGGCAGCTGAAAGTCATTCAAGAATTCCTATCACTGTCGATATTCACACTGTTCACACTGATTTTCTTCAAGGGCGAAACGCTGACGTGGAACAAGGTCGTCGGCTTCGCGCTACTTGTCCTGGCCGTGTATTTCATCTTTAAGAAATGAACTTTTTTCCACGGCGTTCACAATAAAGAGGCATGTGTTGCGTTCTTTGTTATATAAATGATGAATTAACATATTTATTGCCGATGGAAAAAACATCTACACCTGTTCAAAAAAGACCCATTAAACGTGAAAAGCCCTCTTGCAGCGTGATTGACAACATTCTCAAGTACTCCGCCTCGCTGTCGTTGATACTCGTGGCGAAGTGCGAGCCTATTCTTGTGGTCAACAACTGACATCAGGCGCGAGGATGCGTAGGGCTGTCATTTCCTTAGGGAGCAACTTGGGCGACCGCGCCGGAGCGATTTCGGCGGCCATTGCCGAGATTTCCCGTTCTGCGGGCGTTGTGGAGCGGCTGTCTTCGTTGATCGAGACCGAGTCGTGGGGCTTTGTGTCGCATCCCTTCATGAACCAGATTGCCGTGGTGCGCACCCCGCTCTCGCCAGTCAAACTGCTCGACACGCTCCAGTCGATAGAGCGAATGCTCGGCCGCACCGAGAAAAGCGGGGGTGACAAGCACGGCAGGCCTGTATACCACGACCGGGAGATAGACCTTGACATCCTCGACTACGACGGCGTGCGCCTCGAAAGTCCAAGGCTGACTCTCCCCCACCCTCACATCCATGACCGTGAATTCCTCCTCCTCCTGTTGAAAGAACTGAACATCAACCTATAACAAAACACCAGACTATGAAAATACCATACAACTACGTGGCCGTCGAAGGCAGCATAGGGGCCGGCAAGACAACACTCGTCGAGATGCTCTCCAAAGACATGGACGCCGAGCCAATCTACGAGCGCTTCGCCGAGAACCCTTTCCTCCCGAAGTTCTACAAGGAACCGCATCTCTATGCATTCCCCCTCGAGATGACTTTCCTCATGGACCGATACCAGCAACTCAAGGCCTTCCTCCCATCTATGAACATATTCGCCGACTTCACCATCGGCGACTACTTCATCGACAAGTGCCTTCTTTTCTCGAAAAACAATCTCGACAACGACGAATTCATGCTATTCAAGAGTGTTTTCGACGCACTTTCGTCGCAGCTCCCGCACCCCGACCTCATAATATACCTCTATTCCAGACCGGAGAGGCTGCTCAGGCAGATAGCAAAAAGGGGGCGCAGCTACGAAAGCGGCATAACCGACACCTACCTTTCCGACATTCAGGAGAAGTACCTCACATATTTCAGGGAGAACGCGAGCGTTCCGATACTGCTTGTCGACACCGAAAACATCGACTTCGTGGAGAATCCTGACGACTATTTGTCGATAAAATCCCTGCTTGCAAGGCGTTACGAACCGGGGATTCACAGAATCCTTTTCTGACGATAAGTCCCTGCCACAAACATACGATAAAATTCACGCATTATGTTTGTCGAAAAATATTTTAGCCGATGTTGTCATTGAACTCATTTTTTTGTTAATTTTGCAACCTTGACTTTGTAGAAGAAAAATAATTGTAAAGTAATACAGCATTATGAAATTCAGAAGATTATTCGCATTCCTGATGGGCATCGTGGTGATAGTGCTTGCCGTGTTCGCCGCAAGAAGCATCATGCGCCCCGAGAAGTTCAAAACCGTCTACCAGTTGCGCAAGGAGGCCAATGTTCAGAACCTCCTCGCCATACGCAGCGCACAGGCAGTGTACAAGAACGTCAACAAGACTTTCGCTTCAGACATCGACGACCTCGTCGACTTCGTGAAGAACGGCACAGTGCAGATCGAGAAGAACGTCGGCAACTTCCCCGACACCATGAGCGAGGTTGAGGCCTTCAAGCTCGGTCTCATCCGCAAGGAGGTTGTCAACGTGCCCGCCATCGAGAAAATCCTCGACATCGACCACAACCTCACCGCCGACAACTTCAAGAACTTCCAGTATGTCCCGTTCTCCAACAAGGAGAACAAATACTCCATACAAGTCGACTCGCTTTCAAGCAAGACATACACAATCCCTGTTTACAAGATTGAAGTTGGCCTTGACGAGATGCTTGTGAATATGGAGAAGTCAATCACACCTGACAACGCCGGCTTCTTCACCAAGTTCTGGAACGGGATTTTCTACAGCGACCTCGCCGAAGAAGACCAGTACCGCTCGCAATACGAGGGGTTGACCATGGGCTCGCTCACAGAGGCCAGCACAGCCGGCAGCTGGGAATAAAGCCTTTACGAAATGACATCTTTTTTAAACCTGTATTTTGACAAATCCATCCGCGTTTCACAGGATGGATTTTATTTTGCCAGGACGGAAAACGGCCGGCGTGAGACCATGTCCTTCCCCGGCGACTCCGGAGCGCTGCTTTCCGTCGAGGCGGCCGCCTTCTTCAACGAGAGCGACAGCATCGACGTGGTACTTGCCGAGGACGTGCCAATGCTCATTCCTGCCGAAATCTTCGACACGGCTAAAACCAACGACTATCTGCGTCTTCACACCGACACCTCCAAATCGGCAAGGACTGTGCAGGAGAATATGGGCGGATACGTCGCGCTTGCCTGCATTAGCAGCAACCGCTCGAACTCGTTGGAAAGCCTGCCGAACAAACTGCACATGCACACAGAAGCTTCGCTTTTCCACAGACACTTGGTGGAAGGCGGCGCGGAAAACACAATCCTTGCGTCGCAGAACAAGGCTTTCTTCGACATGATGGTAGTTTCCAAAGGTGAACTGCAACTGCTGAACCGTTTCGACACAGGACATCCCGACGACACAATATATTATATGCTGAACGCAATCAAGGTGTTCGGAATGAAGGCACCTGAGATAACTGTTATCGACATAGACGGCGCGGGCAGGCAGGTGCATGACTATTTTGCATCTAAAAAACTGAAAACCACAATGTTCGAACTATGAGGATAATAAGCGGGAAAAACAAAGGGAGGCACATAGTGGCGCCGTCGAACCTGCCGGTGCGCCCAACCATGGACATGGGAAAGGAGAGCCTTTTCAACATATTGAACAACTATTTCTACCTCGACAGCGTGCACGCCCTCGACCTGTTCGCCGGCACCGGAAACATATCCTACGAATTCGCGTCGCGCGGCGCACTTTCGGTTGTGGCCGTCGACGAGAACGTGCTGTGCACAAGGTTCATACAGAAAACGGCCGGGCAACTAAACTACGACAACATCACCGTGATACGTCAAGACGCATTCAGCTTCATCAAGTCGTGCGCCAAGCGGTTCAACATCATATTCGCCGACCCGCCATACGACCTTGACAACATCCAAACCCTTCCCGACTTGGTCTTTGAGAACGGGCTTCTGCTTCCCGACGGCTGGTTCGTGCTGGAACATTCCGTGGCCCACGACTTCTCTCAGCATCCAAAGTACTACGACCACAGGAAATACGGCAAACTTCATTTCACGTTCTTTGTTGACATTCAGGAAGAGGAGGAAAAAGATGACGAATGACAAGAAATACCTGATTGTGGGCTTAGGCAACGTAGGTTCAGAGTACACTGGCACGAGGCACAATTACGGCTTCGAGGTCGCGCACGCGTTCGCGCAAAGCCTTGGCGCCGACTTCAAGAGCGAGCGCCTCGGATATGTGGCGCGCGCTTCGTTCAAAGGGAGGCAGATCGTGATTCTCATGCCGACAACGTACATGAACCTGAGCGGAAAGGCCGTGAAATATTGGCTTGCCAACGAGAATGTCCCGGTTGAAAACTGCATGGTGGTGTTCGACGACCTTGACCTGCCGCTCGGCGTTTTCAGAATCAGGCCGAAAGGCGGCGGCGGCTCGCACAACGGAATCACCAACATAATTGAGGAACTCGGACACAGCAACGTGCCGAGAATGCGCTGCGGCATTGGCAAAGACTACGCGCAGGGCTACCAGACGGAATACGTGCTCGGCAAATTCTCCTCAAAGGAACTCGAAATTGTGGACGAGACGATAAAACGTGCCGTCGAGGCGCTCAAATCGTTCGTTACAGCAGGTATGCAGAGAACCATGAACCAGTTCAACACCGTGGAGAACGAATCCGTAAAGATCAATCAAGACAAAACACAAGAATGAAACACAGAGGACTTTTACTCTCCTTGGCATTCTGCGCAGCAATATTGTCAGCCAGCGCCCAGTACACACAAAGATGGTACCAGGCTGGAGTCAAAATCTCGATGAACGTGCCGCTCAACAGAGGCTACGCAGCAGATCTTGAACTCACGACTTTGAGGAACATGCACTTCAACGGCTACTTCCGTGCAGGAAAATACGTGTTCGGCGAGGTAGGGCTTGGATACCATTTCTTCAAAGGCACTTACCTTTTTCCGGACAATTCCAGCTCGCTGCTCGAAACCCGCCACCTCACCATCCCCGTGAAACTCGTCGGCGACGTGAGGCTCAGCAAGTCTGTCTCCTTTCTCCCGCAGGTGGGCGTGATATACCAGCCGCTGCTGAAGTGCGCCGGAGACCTCAGGACTTTCAACAAAAACATGGTCGAGAACCATTGGACACTCCTCACTGCCGGCTTCGACATACGCCTTGGATTCATAATTCTGGGTGTAGACTATCGCTACTCTTTCCAGGAATATTTCCGAAACATGTCGGGCAAGAAACCCCAATTTGTAAACATTTGCATTGGCGCACAATTCTAACACTCTGACATATAATAGAATAAAAAAAAAAACACAAAACAGTTCTTCATTCAAAAAAAAAGTCTATATTTGCACCGTCGTTCAGACAAAGGGAGCTTAGCTCAGTTGGTTTAGAGCATCTGCCTTACAAGCAGAGGGTCATAGGTTCGACTCCTATAGCTCCCACAGAAAATGGAATCCCAACCATAGCAAATCGGGAGCTTAGCTCAGTTGGTTTAGAGCATCTGCCTTACAAGCAGAGGGTCATAGGTTCGACTCCTATAGCTCCCACAAGAAAAAAAGAGAATCTTCCGATTCTCTTTTTTTCTTTTATGGATTTTGCTGATTACTTATTTTTCAGCAGCAAGGCACTTCCAGCAAAGAGCAGCTATTGCGCCGCCGCAAAGTGGAGCGAGAATGAACACCCAAACGTCAGCCCAGGCAGCGCCGCCAGCGAAAATCGCGGGGCCGAAAGAACGTGCAGGATTAACTGATGTTCCGGTGAGGTTGATGCAAACCAGGTGGATGAGAATCAACGTAAGACCGATTGCGAGACCTGCCAGGTTGCCTGCGCCAAGCTTGCTGTCGGTGGTGCCGAGAACGACCAGAACGAAGATGAATGTTGCAATAACTTCCACGAGGAACGCGCCCCAAACGCCGCCTGCGTTGGCAACGCCGTTGGTTCCGAGGCCACCCATGTTTTCTGCAATACCTTCAGCACCGGGGGTTACAATGTTAGTGAGAGCCAACAATACAGCACCGGCGATGATGGCGCCAACAAACTGGCCGCACCAGTAACCGCAGGCCTCCTTCCAGGTCATGCGGCCTGAAAGGGCAACGCCAAGGGTGATGGCGGGGTTGATGTGGCAGCCGGAGATACCGCCAATGGTATAGGCCATGGCGACAACGGAAAGACCGAAAGCGACGGCCGTGCCTACAACACCGGCGGGCGTTGCACATCCAAGGAACATGGCTGTTCCGCAACCAAGAAGGGTGAGAACGAATGTTCCAATCATTTCAGCAATAGATTTTTTTAACATGACTATAAAATTTAGTTAATAAATAAGGTTAGTTTACCTGTATCGGTTTCTTGCTAATAAGCATCAAAGTCAAGAATATCATGAGACCGTTGAGAATAAGGAGCTCGTAGCCGAACCTGTAACCGTTGAGAAGAGTTGCGGAGTTGGACGACAGAAAGTAGCACATGACCGGCATTGCGAGCGCGACGACTGGAACGAGAACCCGTCTTTTTTCTGGAATCACACGGTCGGTGAACATGCCGAAGCAGAAGAGTCCGAGAATAGGACCGTAGGTGTATGACGCCACCATGAAGATGATACGTATCAGGGCGTCGTTGTGGTGGTTTGCCACTACGAGAATCACGCCGAGGAACAGCACTGAAATCACAAGATGCACTATGCGGCGCACCCATATCTGCCTTTTCTCCTCCGGGAAACGCTTCTCTATGTCAAGTATGTCGTAGCACACGGTTGTGGTAAGCGCGGTGAAGGTGCCGTCGGCGCTGGAGAACCCGGCAGAGATGAGACCGAAGACGAACACGAGCGCCCCGAGCCTTCCAAGATGGTTGAAGGCAATCTCGGGATATATCCTGTCGGTGGGGAACTGGCTCACATCAATGCCGTTTTTCTGCGCGAACACAAGAAGCAGACCGCCAAGGAAAAGGAACAGGATGTTGACAAGCACCAGAATCACCGTAAAAGTGAACATGTTTTTCTGTGACTCACTCAACGACTTGCAAGACAGGTTCTTCTGCATCATGTCCTGGTCGAGGCCGGTCATCGCTATTGTGATGAACATACCGCCGAACACCTGCTTGAGGAAGTAGCTGTTGTTGCGCCAGTCGGTATTTAGAACAAGGCGGCAGTCGGTGCCGTCCTTGCCCACAGTTGCCATCTGCTGCCAGATATCTCCGATTGGCGAGCCAAGGTTCTTGAAGATGACAGCAATGGTTATCACAAGGGCGGAAATAAGAAACGTTGTCTGCAACATGTCGGTCCAAACCACTGTCTTGATTCCTCCGCGGAAGGTGTAGAGCAGAATCACGGCAATCATTACGGTGGCGGTGACCCAGACGGGGATGTTCCATCCGTCGAACACGAAAATCTGCAGCACGAAAATCACAAGGTACATGCGCAGCGCGGAGCCGAGAAGCCTCGAGAGAAAGAAAAACAGCGCACCGGTCTTGTGGGCCTCCTCGCCCACCCGCCTGCCGAGGTATTCGTATATTGAAGTCACATTCAGTCTGTAGTACAACGGCAGAAGAACCAGGCCTATGACAACATACCCGAGGACGTATCCGAAAACAACGCCGAGGTATGTGAACTGGGTGGTGTACACATCGCCCGGCACAGACATGAACGTGACTCCGGACAGGGAACTACCGATCATGCCGTAGGCCACGACAAACCACGGCGACTTGCGGTTGCCAGTGAAATAGGTCATCTTGTCGGCCTTGCGAGATGTTATCCCCGTAATGACGAAGAGCATCACCACATACAGGGTGAAGAATGTGAATATGAACGCCTGCATTTTAAAGGAGTGTTATTCCACACCGGGTTTCCCGAGCAATTTGAACATATTCTTCTTGTAGGCTTCCACACCGGGCTGGTCGAACGGGTTCACATCGAGCAAGTAGCCGCTCACTGCGCAGCTGATCTCGAAGAAATATATCAGTTGTCCGAGATTGTACTCGTTTATCTCAGGAATTGTAACCCTCATATTGGGCACTTTCCCCTCGACATGCGCAAGGCATGTGCCCTTGCGGGCTATCTGGTTAATTTCGTTGATTGAGCGCTTCTGAAGATAGTTCAGGTTGTCGAGATCCTCGCCGTCGTACGGTATCTCAACCTTGTGATGGCAGTTGTCAACGGCTATCACTGTCTCGAAGAGCTGCCTGGTGCCTTCCTGAATGTACTGGCCCAACGAGTGCAGGTCGGTGGAGAATATTGCCCCGGCAGGGAATATCCCCTTGTTTTC
Source organism: uncultured Bacteroidota bacterium (assembly GCA_902796805.1). GTDB lineage: Bacteria > Bacteroidota > Bacteroidia > Bacteroidales > WCHB1-69 > F23-D06. The sequence goes on along the minus strand of CADBQG010000012.1, from coordinate 21,653 downwards.
CTTGCCCTCGCTTTCGCCGAAAAGTTGCTTGTACCATTCTATGAAAAAGAAGAGCTGCGGCTCGAACGACGCCATCAGTTCAACCTTAAGTCCTTGTTTGTAAAGCAGATTCCTTACAGTTGCGTACCGTAAAACCGGGTTTTTGTCGAAGGATATGTTCTCCGTCACGAAATTCTGCATGTCGCGCGCGCCCCTCACAAGCTCGCGTATGTCGAAACCGGCGAAGGCTATCGGAAGAAGTCCAACCGGTGTCAGCACCGAGTATCTGCCGCCCACGTCGTCGGGGATCACGAACGTTGGGTAATGTTCCTTGTCGGCCATGGCCTTGAGTGCGCCGCGCGCGCCGTCGGTTACGGCTATTATGCGGCCAGCCGCCTCCTCCTTGCCGTACTTGCGCTCACAATGGTCCTTGATTACACGGAAAGCCAGGGCCGGCTCGGTGGTGGTGCCCGACTTGGAGATCACGATCATCGAGTAGTCGCAGCCGTCCAGAACCTCCAGCAGGTCGTGGAGATAGTCCTCGCTTATGTTGTTGCCGGCGTAAAGAACACGGGGTGCCTTGCCCTTGACGTAAGGAGCAAATGCGTGTTGAAGGGCCTCGATGACCGCACGGGCGCCGAGGTAAGAGCCGCCGATGCCTATAACAACAACTACGTCCGACTTCGCAGAATAGTGTTCGACACATTTCCCGATCTTGCCGAAGTCGAAATCCGACACGTTACCAGGAAGGTCCACCCAGCCGAGGAAATCGCTTCCCCTGCCCTCCTTGGCCAGAACTCTTCTCAAAACTTCTTCAGATACTTTTCCAAGAGCCTCAACATCGTTTTCGTTCAATGCGAAAGCCGCATCCTCGTAGGTAAATCTCATATTCATAACAGATGTTTTGTTCTAAAATAATCTTTACGAATTATATCGGAGTGCAATATTACAAAAAAAATGGATTTATGAACCGATAAAAAAACTACATTTGCAAACTTTTATTTTTCGTAAACACAACTTATCAATCAGTGCTTTATACGAGGTTATGAACATTTACAAGGCAGACTTGCACACACACACACTGTTGTCCCCATGCGGCGACCTTGACATGACCCCCGAGAACATCGTGTCCATCGCCCTTGAGAGGGGATTGGACGTCATCGCCATAACCGACCACAACGCCACGCGCCACTGCCGCTTGGCGGAGCACTACTCTCACAACAGGGACATCTTCGTGCTTTACGGCGCAGAGGTTACGACTAAGGAGGAGGCGCACTGCCTCGCCTACTTCGGCGACTACGAGTCGCTCGACCTCTTCCAGGCTTATCTCGACGAGCATCTGCCCGACATCCCCAACGACCCCGACTTCTTCGGCGACCAGGTGCAGATTGACGAGGAGATGAACATCGTTTACGAGGAGCCGCGCCTGCTCACGTCCGCCATCGACCAGAACGTCAACCAGATCTCAGAGAAGGTGCACTCGCTCGGCGGCCTCTTCGTGCCGGCGCATGTCGACAAGCAGAAGAACAGCCTGATAGGCCAATTGGGATTCATCCCCTTCGACCTCGAGTACGACGCCGTGGAACTCTCCGACAAGGGCGACAAAGACGAGATACTCAAAACACACAAATACCTTAAGAACAAGACATTCACAAGGAGTTCCGACGCCCATTTCCCCGACAGGATCGGCTTTTCGCCTTGTTACCTGAAGATGGAGACACGGAACTTCGACGAGATTCGCAAGGCTCTGCACGGCGAAGATGGCCGCGAGGTGCTTCTTTCGCTTCAAAACGACATTTCAAACCACTAACATTATATATTATCGAATTATGACAGTAAAAGAATTGGTAGAAAAGATGAACCTCACCGTTTTCTCCGGCGAGAACAATATGGACACTGTAATCAAGGGCGGCTACGTGTCGGACCTGCTCAGCGACGTTATGGGCTTCGCGCAGGAAGGGCACGCCTGGGTCACTCTGCAGACCCACAAGAACGTGATTGCCATCGCCTCCCTTAAAGAACTCGCCTGCGTCATCCTCGTGAAAGGCAACAAGCCCGACGACGACATGCTCGAACAGGCCAAGGAGGAAGAGATTCCCGTTCTTGGCACATCTGAACAGACTTTCGAGGTGGCCGGACAGATTTACAAGTATCTGAACGACTGACCATGAAAGACCTTTCAATGCACATAATGGACATTCTCCAGAATTCCACACGTGCAAAAGCAAAGAACATCACTCTGGAGGTGTTGGAGGATATTCTCGCCGACACGCTCACGTTAGTCTTCAAGGACGACGGATGCGGGATGAGCGAGGAGATGGTGAGGAACGTAGTAAACCCGTTCTTCACCACCAGAACGACACGCAAGGTCGGACTCGGCCTGCCACTGCTGAAGCAAAACGCGGAGATGACAGGCGGTTCAGTGGAGATAAGGAGCAAGGAGGGCGAGGGAACGCTCGTCACGGCCGTTTTCGGACTCACGCACATCGACCGCCCGCCCATGGGAGACCTCCCAGGCACCCTCGTGCTGACCATCGCCGCACATCCTGAAATACACTTCGTGTTCCATTTCGGAAGGTCGAATTCAGACAACGACACCGACTACGTACTCGACACCGACGAACTTTATGAGGCCTTGGACGGTGTTTCGTTACAAGAACCGGAGGTCATGGCCTACATCAAAGAGATGGTTGCGGAGAACATAAGATAAATCTACAGATACCCGAGCAAGTAGAACATTCCGATCCCAAGGTAGTTGCCGGCAGCATACCCGAGAAGGCCGATAGCTATCCCGGGAAGTATTATGTCCCTGTTGTTCAGTGCGGCGGCCACCATCGGCACAAAAGGAGGCGAATTGATCAGCGAGATGGAGGCCGTGAGCGTGAGTGCACCGCTTATTTTGAATATCTTTGCACCCACGATCTGCAATGCCAGCGATCCGTACACCGCGAACGCTATGTAGAAGAGTATGAAAAGATACTTCGAGAAGTCCATCTCGTGGAGGTTCACCATCGTGGCGACGGCAAGGCAGAACACATACACGAAATAAAGTCCGGTGTCGAAGGTGCCCTCAAGTCGCTTCACAGGCTTGATGAAAGAACACGCTATGGATACCGTCGTGATGAGTATTATTATCACGGCCGTGGAATTGTCGACGGGGATGACCTTCGACAGCAGGACCGACACGGCCACGATCACGGCCGCCACGGCAATGCCGGCTGCGCGGTTTAAGGCGCCGCGGAAGGAAAAACTGAAAGTTTCCGCCGCATCCCGCTCTTCCGTCTCGTATGCCACCGCACCCTCTTTCTCACCAGGAAAGAAAAGCTTCACGATGCGCTTGCCGAGGAAAACGATGACCAATAGATATGTGGCTGTCACTATGATGTCGTAGCCGGAAATGATAAGGAAAAGGTGCTGCGGAAGGCCAACCGCCTTGGAAACCGGCGCGAAGTTGGGGATGCCGCCCGTGTAAATCCCGGTCATTCCAGCACTCACCTTTGCGAACTCGGTGCTGTCGAGACCCGCTGCAAGCGCCTGTCCCCTGAACATGAAGAAACCTGCGACGGTTACAACAAGAACGCTTGTGAGACCCACAAAAAATGCCTTCAGCGAGGCTTTCGCCGACCATTTCCTGAAGTCGCAGCTCAGAAGCATGAGCGGGATAGCGAGGAGAACCGTAACATTTGAAAACTTCGTGCAAACATCCACACCCTCCTGCCCTACTATGCCAACATTGCCTACCACGAGCCCTATGACATAGAGTATAACCATCGGATTGATCTTTTCGACGACCCGCCAACGCTTCGAGGCAAGCATGACAAGGAACGGTACAATCAGAAGATACAGTGTGAAAACTATTATGTGGATCATCTTTTCAATATTGTAGTATTATTGCGTGACATCGCCTGTGATGATTCCCGACACGTTCCACGCCGAGAAGCTGTTGCCCTCGCGCGGCCCTTGCGGAATTGCCACGGTTATCGTATGGCGGCCCGGCGTCAGGTCGCCGAGGTCGAAATAGACCGGCTGCGTGGCGGTGCCGGGACACCAGCCCGAACGTGAGTAGTCGGAGGATGAGAGGCCGTTCCAGAAGTTGCCCGACGCAGGGTTGAATGCCCTGAAAGTTCCGCAGTCGCTGCGCCAAGGCGTGTGTTTGAAACGCTCCTTCCCGTCTATCAGAATAGTGTTCTCCTTCGGCACGAACTCGTCGCCCGCTTCCCATCCGCCGTGGCCGGTGCTGATGTAGCGCAGGCGAAGGTTAGCCACGCCATCAGGAACGTCGAATGCGACCGTGAGACTGTCCGTCCCGAAAAGCCGGCCGTAGTTCTGCCCCGACATCTCCATCACATTGCAAGTGTTGAACAACGGCATCGACCATGTAGTGGCGCGTTCGGGAATCGTCCAGGCTTGGTCCTCAGGATAGGCCTTTATCACCATCGACAGCTTGTGTCCGCCGCCGTCGTAGTTTCCGATGAACGCCCCGATATAGACGTCGCCGTGGAGATATTCCCTTAAATCGCTAATGTCCTGCTTATAGTATGCTGCGTCCTCCCACTCCCTGTCGGGCAACGACCTGTACTGGTTGAAATGGCTTACGCCGAACGGCGTGAAGAACCTCACAAGCTCCACAAGCGGCAGGTAATCCCCCTGTGCACTGATTCCCTGGTAGCTTTCACCGCTGCGGTCGGTGAACGTGGGCAGGCTCTCGATCCCGTTCAGGAGCGCGTCCGTGAAATTGGGAGTCTTGCCGGCGGGGATTACGAATATCGAGCCGGTGCGGTCGTAGGCGTCGCCGTTGGAACGCTCAGTTATCTCGGCGAAGAATTGGTAATGATCGGGAAGCCTGTCGATGTTCATTCGCTTAAGTACTACTGTCCCGTTGGAGAACGAAAGCGTGGTGTCGTACGGTATCGAATGAGGCTTGGGAAGCGCCGGGTTGAAGCATATCTGCGCGTCGTCGAAAACAGGAATAGTTATCACAAGCTTCTCTTTCTCAATGTTGTTCAAAGTCCGGCTGTCAACCTTCATTCCCTTGTTTGCCGGTATGAGATTCTTTACCGGCTTTATCTTCTCGGCTCTCTTGAGACGTGTGACGTGGTTGCCGTTCCTCATTATCCTGACCACCACTCCGTCAATGTTCGCGAATGCAGTGGACGGTGTGGCGCGCACGCCTAAATCCTTGGTTGTCCAGATCTCCATCCTGTTCGAGAACAGCGACGTGGTGCGCTTCTCGCACTTGTAGCCGTCCGTCTTCTCCGGAGTCTCTACCGTGTATTCGTTGCCGTTGTTTATGTTAAAAACTGTGAAATACCGCTCCGTGTCGGAATAGGTTAGTTGCGAATACGCGGAGTCTATGCCATAGTCGACATATATTGTGTGCTTGGCAGTGCCGGGGATTGTTTTTCCGCTCACCGCGCTTACTGGTGTTATCTTGACCTTGTTGTCGGATACGGTGACTTCCACAACCGAAGTGTCGACTGAACCGATGCTGAACGATTCATAAACAAGTCGGTATTGTGCGTTAATATTCGTTAAAAGGAGTGTGAAGATTGAGATGGTTAGAAGTCTTTTCATATATTCCTTGATTAATTTAATGTTACTTAGGGGCGAGGATAACGAACGGCACCATCATTTCCTCCATCGAGATGCCGCCGTGCTGGAACGTGTTCCTATACAGGTTCACATACTGGTTGAAGTTGTTCTGGTAGGCGAAGAAGTCCGACCTTGTAGCGAAGATGAACCGCTGTGTCATGTTCTCCTTCGGGAGGAATGCGTCGTCGGGGTTCTTAATCTCAAAAACCTCTTTGGCAGGGTAGTCCATGCTGCTCCTGCCCACCTTGTAACGCAGGTTGGTGTTGAGGTCGCGCTCGCCAACCATCTTCAGGGCGCGGTCGACCTTTATCGTGCCGTGGTCGGTGGTGAGCATCACGGGTATCTTTTTCTCCGACAGATACTTGATCATATCGAAGAGCACGGAGTTCTTGAACCATGAGGCGGTCACGCTACGGTATGATTTCTCGTCCTCGGCAAGTTCACGCACCACGTTCACGTCGGTGCCGGCATGTGAGAGCATGTCAACAAAGTTGAACACGATGACGTTGAGCTGGTTGTTCATCATCTGGTGGAAATTGTCGAACACCTTCTTCGCGAAGTCGGCGTTGAGGATCTTATGGTAAGAGAACTTGACGTTCTTCCCGTAGCGTTTCAGGTATTCGCCGAGGAGCTGGTCCTCGAACTGGTTCTTGCTGCCGCTGTCGCCCTCACTGAGCCACAGTTTAGGGTATTTTTTCGCAATCATCGACGGCATGAGCCCTGAAAAGAGGGCGTTTCGCGCGTAGTGGGTAGCTGTGGGCAGAATGCTGTAGCACATAGCTTCGTCCTGTATGTAGTAATAGTCGTGAATCATGGGGTAGATGCTGCGCCACTGGTCGTAGCGCAGGTTGTCGATCACAAACAGGAAAGTGCTTTTCGTGTCGCTGAGCCTCGGGAAAAGTTTCTCTTTAAGCACAGTGTGCGACTGTATCGGCTTTCCCTCGCCCCTGCCGTTCACCCAGTCGAGGTAGTTCCTTTGCACAAATTTGCAGAACTGCACGTTGGCCTCTTCCTTCTGCGCCTTCAGCATGTCGGTAACGCTCTCGTCCTCAATTTTCTCGATCTGAAGCTCCCAACCCACAAGTTCCTTGTACAGGTCCTCCCATTCCTTCACCGAGAGCCTGTCGGAAATCCTCATTGACAGTTCCCTGAAAGCCTGCTGGTAGTCCACTGTAACCTTGGCCGACACAAGTTTTCTGTTGTCGATGTTTTTCTTAAGGCAAAGGAGTATCTGATTCGGGTTGACAGGCTTTATAAGATAGTCGGCAATACTCGAGCCTATGGCGTCCTCCATGATGTGCTCCTCCTCGCTCTTTGTGATCATAACTATCGGGATGTGAGGATAGTCCTTCTTTATAATTTGGAGTGTTTCAAGACCGCTGAGGCCGGGCATGTTCTCGTCGAGGAATATGATGTTGACGAAATCCTTGGCGAGCACCTCGATGGCTTCGGTGCCGCTCATCACTGGGATCACGTCGTAACCTTTGGCGTTGAGGAACATTATATGCGGTTTCAACAAGTCTATCTCATCGTCGGCCCATAAAATCTTTGCATTCATAACATCGTTTTTTTTACAATACAATTTGTTAACGACAACTGTTTTTTTTTATTGTCCGAATTGCAGGAAACTCCGATATTTTGTGTAGTTTTGCATTCTGGTTACATATTTTACATATTCGGACAATATGAGAAAAATCGTTCATGCGGCACTTGGAGTTTTCATCGCCCTGGCATTTGTTATGGCGCCGTCGTTTTCCGCCGCGCAGGATGTGCTGGTGAACAAAAGCTACAATTACCGTGAGGACTCGCTTTTCTTCGCCAAGATGAACAGGAAGATGGACGAGATCAGGAAGGAGCGCCCCACTGTGGCACTGGTGCTGGCAGGCGGCGGGGCGAAGGGCGCGGCCCACATCGGGGTGCTCAAATACCTCGAGGAGCGCGGGATACCTGTCGACTTCGTGGCCGGCACGAGCATAGGCGCGCTTGTGGGCGGTCTCTATTCCATAGGGTACTCCGCATTCGAGATCGACACCATAGTGCGCGCCATCGACTGGAACGTGATGATGAGTGACAAGATTCCCATGGAATACTACTCCTACAACATGAACGTCTTCAAGAGGAAGTATCTTGTCGACATCCCGTTCGAGGGCAACAGGTTCCTGAGAAGCCTACCATCCGGATACCTTTACGGCCTGAACGTGTACAACATACTGAGCGCCCTGTCGGTGGGCTACCAGGGCGACGTAGACTTCTCTGAACTTCCCACCCCATTCTGCTGCATCGCCACCGAGATAGTGTCGCAGACGGAGAAACGGTGGACTTCTGGCTCCATCATCGACGCGATGCGCTCTACAATGTCGATACCTGGGTATTTCCGTCCAGTCAGGGTCGACTCCATGATTCTTTCTGACGGAGGCACCAAAAACAACTTCCCGACAGACATTGCCAAGGCCGCCGGCGCCGACATCATCATCGGCGTGGAGCTAACTATGCCGCGCGACTACTCCAATGTCAACAACGTCGTCGACATCATAATACAGACAACCCAGTATTCCGGCAGTCTTGAGGCGCACATCCGAAACATCGAGAACGCCACTGTGTACATAACCCCCGACATTTCCGGATACCGTGCGCTCAGTTTCGGAAGCGACGAGATCGAGACCTTGATAAGGCGAGGCTACACGGAGGCCAAGAAGCACGCCGCCGAACTCGACAGCATCGCCGCCCTCGTGGGCAGAGAGGGACGCCAGCTCCACAACAAGCACGCCATCAACACCACCAACACGCCTGTCAAGATCAACTCGGTGAGGGTCAACGGCGTTAACGCGAAGGAACGGAGGTTCATCGACAGGAAACTCAGGCTCAAATACGGCAACTACTACGGGCGCGACGAGTTCGAGATCGACCAGTCTATTATATACGGCACCAAGGCGTTCTCCGATGTAACATACCGTCTTGTGGAAAGCGGCAACGACGGGTACGACCTCGTGTTCAACTGCAACAAGCGCCCCGTGAACTCCTTCAGCGCCGGCGTGAGGGCCGACTCGGAGGATTGGTTCTCGATTCTTCTGAGCGCAGGGTTCGGCAGGAACAAGATCTGCGGATCCTACTTCGACATAACCGCCCGCCTCGCCATGTCGCCGTACCTCATGCTCAACTGGGCCTACCAACCGGTGTTCGGCCCCAAGTTCGGCGCCGCGCTGAAAGCCGAGTACCAGCTGTTCTCCGGCTCCAACAACAGTATGTTCAGCAGATCCTTCTACGACCAGTCGATGCGCGGCGTGCTCGACATATACCTTGAAAGCAACCATTGGAGTCGTGTGGACCTCCTGTTCGGCGCCCGCGCCGAATACATGCCCTTCCACCGCTCCATATCAGAGTCCGGCGTTACCGAGACCCGCGACTGGAAGACTGTCCGCCCGTATGCCTATCTGCGCTTTGTCTTCGACAACGAGGACGACCATTACTTCCCCTCAAAGGGACTCTGCGTGAATGCCGGATACGACTACAACTTCAAGAATACCCACTTCGTGATGGCTGGCATCAGCGGGGCGATACAGGCTTGCAGCTTCTTCCACATACTCCCTTCACTCAACGCAAGGTTCATCCTTGGCGAAACCAACGAATATTCCTACATGGACAACTACGTGGGAGGCTCGATGCCAGGACGGCACTTCGACCACCAGCTGCTGTTCATGGGATTGAACGGCGAGATGAGGTGCATGGAGTACCTCGCGGTGGCTGACATTGACCTTCGCTTCAAGATAGCCAGAAAATTCTTTTTGTCCGGCATTGTCTCGGCCATGCACGACGGCAACAAGTACGGCATGAGGGAACATGCAATCTACGGGGCCGCGCTTAAACTCGCCTACAAGTCGAAACTCGGCCCCATCTCCACAAATCTGCACTGGAACAGCTACACAAGGAAGTTCGGGTTCTACGTAAGTGCTGGATATGATTTTTGAATTGTTGCAGTATTGAAGCCTGTCGCGCAACATTCACTCCCCTACCCTTGACGCTGCCTCACCCTTGTGGAAGACTGTAACAATCCTGTCGCCGGGCGACAGCGCCGATGCGTCGGTCACGGCCTTGCCGTCATGGTAGGTGATGCTGTAGCCGCGCCTGAGTATGTTCTGCGGACTGAGCAGCTCGAGCTTGTCGGAAAGGTTGCTGCACTCCGAATTTCTGCGTCCCAGCATTCCAGTGCTTTCACGCACTATTTTTTCAAACACGTCTGGAAGAGTGCTGCGCGAATGTTTCAGTTGTCGGGCAGCACCGACCTTCAAGATGCCCTTCAGCACCGACAAAGATGACGAGTTCTCGGAGAACACCCTCCTACAGTCCCGCCCAATGTCAATGCAGACGCCTGAAAATGAGGATTTGTGCTTCTCTATCGCAGAAAGTCCCTGGGACTTGAATCCTGAGACAAGAGCGTGGAGGGAGTCTTTTTCCTCTGAAACGCGCAACTGCGACCTTGAGGCAATCTTAAGGAAAGCCCCGTCAACAGCAGCCTCGAACTCCTCAAACCTTTCAATAAGGGCGAAGGCCACATCAGTGGGTGTGATAAAGCTGCGGAATGCCACCATGTCGCAGATGGAGGTGTTTGTGGAGTGGCCTATGCCTGTGAGCACTGGGATCGGGAATGTGGCTATAGCCGCCGAGAGCCTGTAGTCGTCGTAGCAGCTCAGGCCCACATCGCCGCCGCCGCCCCTCACTATAACCACCACATCGAAATCCGTAAGACGCTTCCTGATCTCGCCCAACTGGAAAGTCATGCCCGACACGGCCTTCTCGCCCTGAAGCACCGACGGAAAAAGCTCGTGGTGAAAAACATAGCCTTTCTTGTTGTTGCGCAAGGTGTTCACGAAATCACTGAACCCCTTGCTGGTCTCGACGGAAATCACCGCAATGCGCTTCGGCACCTGCGGTAACTTTATCTCTTTATTCTTGGTGAAAACACCCTCTTTTTTCAGCCTTTCTATGACTTCGGCGCGGTTCTTCTCCATCTCGCCGAGGGTAAAACTCGGCTCTATGTCCTCGATGTGGAGGGCAAGGCCGTGTTTAGGGCTGAACTGAACAGTAACAAGGCAAAGCACTGAAAGGTCCTCTTTCAGTGCTTCGCCCGTTATCTTCAAAAACCTGTCGTTTATGTCTTTGAATTTCGCAGACCATATCACGGCCCGCATTTCGGCCTTTATCTTCCCGTCAACCCTTTCCACGAGCTCCGGATAGCAGTGTCCGCTGTACGGATAGTGGTTGAGTTTGAGAATCTCGGCCTTGACGTAGTATTGTCGGTTGTAGGTGCGCTCGATGACCTTGTGGATGCTCATAGCCACATCCGAGAGCGTGAATACGCTGTGGCCGTTGAATGTTTCCCGCTCCGACATGGGTGGTTCCTATTTGTGGTGCGAGCACGACTTGTGGTTGCCACAACCGCCTTTTGCTTCTTGGTGCGAGCACGACTTGTGGTTGCCGCAGCCGCTTTTCGTCTCCTGACGGCAACATGCCGGCAGCTTTGCACGTGCAGCCTGGTCAGCCTTCACATTGTCGGCGTTGTAGCCGAGTTTACTCACTTCCTGGCGAAGCTGGTCGGGATTGGTCTTCCTCGCGTCATAACTTATCGTCAGCTTCGACGTCTTGGCGTCGTAGGTGCTGGTCTTCACACCCTTGAAGTACGGCACGTTCTCGTTGAAACGTTTCTCACACTGACCGCAGACACCGTTGGTCTGTATTGTAACAGTCTGAACATTCTTGCCTGCCTGGCTTTTTGAAGCCTGCTGTGCGCTGAGGCCAAGTGCCATCACACTTACCATAACCAATAAAAGAGCTTTTTTCATAGTGTTGTTTTTTTAATTATCTGTATTTGATTGAAATTAAAGGCATAGGTTTAAAACGTCTGCAAAGGTAAACAAAATACAAATGCGGACAAATGACAATTTCGTCTTGGAGCGTATCCGAAATGGAGAGCTTATTCTACCTGAACTCAAAGAGATTCATGAAACCTGTTATTTTGAAGACTTTGTTGATATCGTCGCTCATGCCGGTGATGAAGACACGGCTTCCTTTCGCTTTGGCGTTCTTGAGGACGTTGAGGAATATGCGCAGTCCGCTCGACGATATGTATTCCAAGGCGCTGCAGTCGAGCACGATGTTTTTGCCGGCGCAGTCAGCAAGAGGTTGTACATCTTTTTCTGTTTGAATGGCGGCTGCAGTATCGAGGCGACCTTCAAATGCGGCGACAAGTTCGCCGTTAAGTTCGTTGATTGTTGTTCTCATAACTCTGATTTATATTTTCTTCTTTAATGTCAAAACGTTCTTGTTGTCGATATAATTGTATTCCACGGAATCCATCAAGTTGCGGACAAGATGTATGCCCAACCCGCCTATGGGACGTTCTTCGGCGTCGAGAGTGGTGTCTGGCGTGGCATTCTTGGTCGGGTCGAATGGGATTCCGGAGTCTGAAATCGCGAACGTCAGCTCGTTGCCCGAGGAGTTTGCCTCCACGAGAATGTCGCCGTGTGTGCCTTCAGGATAGGCGTACTTCATCACGTTGACCACAGCCTCCTCCATGGCGAGGTTGATGTTCATCGTCGCCGACATGTCGAGACCGATGCTTTCGGATATCGACTCTATGAAAGCCGCAAGCTGGGGAACGTCCCGCACGTCGTTGTGAAGCACAATACTGCGCGATTTGGGCAGATCTTCCATTTTTTTGATGAAATTCACGGCCAGCATAGTGATGTCGTCGCTTTGGTCGGCGTTTCCGACAAACTTGTGAACGGCATCCATCATACGTTGAACAAGAGGCTTAGGCGTGGATTCAGCGCCGGACAGAGTCTGTATTAGCCGGTCATCGCCAAAGAGTGTATGATCAATGTTTTCTGCTTCGGTAAGACCGTCGGTGTACATGAACACGGTGTTTCCGGGCTCGAGTTTTATTTTTTGCAGCGAATATTGCCAGCCGCGCATAACCCCGAGCGGGATGTTAGGCTCAATTTCAAGAGGGGTTGTTTTGCCGTTTCCTAAAATCACAGGTTGGCAGTGCCCGCCATTGCTATAATAAAGTGTTCCGTCGCGGAGGTTGAGGATGCCGATGAAGAGTGTCACGAACATTGTGTTCTCGTTCATCTCCGACATTGCATTGTTCATCAATGTCATGATAACCTCAGGACTGTTATTATGGGCAGAAAGTGTGCGGAAGAGACTTCTGGTCACGGCCATCACAAGGCTTGCAGGCACGCCTTTGCCGCTGACATCGCCTATGCAGAAGAAGAATTTCTCATCATGGATATAGAAGTCGTACAGGTCTCCGCCAACCTCCTTGGCCGGCACCAGGGCGCCGAAACAGGCAATCTCGTCACGGTCGGGGTATGGCGGGAAAGTTTTCGGGACCATGCCTTTCTGTATTCCGCTGGCTATGCGGAGTTCGCTCCCGATGCGCTCCTTTTCCAGATTGACTGCTTGTAGTTCCTTGTAATTGCGGGCGGTGCGCCACATGACGAAGATCATCAATCCGAATCCGAGCAAGAAGAATATGTTGAGGATTAGGCCCACTTGCTTTAGGCCGCTGAATATCACGTTGTCGGGGAACACTAAGGCCATGGACCATCCGGTGCTGTCCTCAACAGGTGCGTAGTGCACCGAGGCCCACGAGCCGTCTTCCATCTGCACACGGGTCTCACCCTCTCGACCCGCAAGCATGGAGTCGGCAGCAGCCTCAACCAGAGTGTCGTTGTACATCCTGGCTACATCATATAATGAATATTTGCTTACTACCCTTTCAGGCCCGGCGAGGATATAGCCCATTCTGCTTACAAGCACCGACATTTCCATGGGGTTGTCCACATCGAACAGCTGCTTAAGCCAGTCCAAAGAAACATCCACGAAGAAGAGCGCCACGGCTCTGCCTGTAGAATCTCGCAGAGGCCTTGAATAGGTGGCCACCATGGACTTCGCCCCTGCATCATCATAGTAAGGTTCCGACCATTTACCGCCATCAGCTTTCATGCCTTCGATGAACCATTCAGCCTCAAGGTAGTTGTGGTCGGGACCGCCTATCTGCGCATGCTCGTTGTGAGTCGCGCCGCGCCTGGTGTAGGGTTCAAACCAGCGGCCCTTCTTCGGGAAAAAGTTTTCCTCGAATGCCAACCCGCAACCCACAATATCGTCGATGTTTGTTATTGTGAGGTCTCCCCAATTATTCAATGAATCCAAGTTGTACAACATGCTTTGGACTATCCAAACCTGGTTGTCCACGGCTGTTTCGATGGAGTTTAACATGTTGCAGATCTCAAGGTTCTTGACCTTCAACTCGGTTTGTGCACGTCGTCTCGCCTCGTTGCGCAGACTGCGCTTGGCATACAGATGCTGCACCACAGCAGTCCCCTGAGCCAGCAACACAGCGATGATGAAAACCAAAAGTCCATTGCGTCTGTAAATATTTACAAAGCGTTTTTTTAACTCATTTACCTTCATCTTCACAAAAGATACAACTTCTAAATACTAAATACTAAATTCTAAATGTAAGACGCACCCCTTCGTCGGTTTGCTCGGTCTTAATATCCGAACTCATTCCACGGATGATCATCACCGAGAGTTCGTCGGCGTCTGGCCTTTCTAACGGGGACACACTCTCGCCACGGTGAAGGATGGAGACTGACGAAGTGTAGTCCATCTCGCTGTGGTTGACCTCGATGAGTACAGGACTGTCGTATTTCGACAGCAGGATCAGCATCTCCTCGACTATGTGGGTGATGTCGTTCATTTTCTCGGGTATGGAGTAGCGGATGCAGAACTGCTTGATCTGCGTGGTCATGTCGTAGAAGTCGAAGTCGCGGCTCACAATGTCGAACACAAGGCTGCGGATGCGATGCACGAATGCGCGTGTGGCAGCGCGCTTCGGGTTCTGGAAAATCTGTTCAGGGGTACCGTCCTCGTAGATTACTCCCTCGTTCATGAAAAAGACGCGGGTGGAGACGTCGCGTGCGAATTTCATCTCGTGCGTAACTATGAGCATGGTCATCTTCTCCATTGCGAGCGAGCGGATTACTCCCTGCACCTCGCCGATCATTGTGGGGTCGAGGGCAGAGGTGGGCTCGTCGAAAAGTATCACATCGGGCTTCATTGCGAGGCATCGGGCGATAGCCACACGCTGTTTCTGACCGCCCGAAAGCTGCGACGGCATCGAGCCTGACCTGTCAGCCATTCCCACCTTGCGCAGCATCTCCATGGCCTCATCTTCGGCCTGCTTCTCGCCGAGGCCGCGCAGCTTAATCGGCGCTAAAGTAACATTCTGCAGCACCGTGAGATGCTCGAAGAGATTGAAATTCTGGAACACCATGCCCATCTTCTCCCTCATCTTGTTCAAATCATAACCTTTATCCTGGATATTCTTCCCGTTTACGATGATTTCTCCGGAATTCGGGGTGTCGAGCATGTTGAGGATGTGCAGGAAAGTGCTTTTGCCGGAACCGGAAGGGCCGATGATGGAAATAATCTCGCCACGGCTGATTTCACAGCTGACATCGCGCAAGACATCAACCTTCTTTCCGTCTTCGCCGATGTAATATTTATTCAGATGTCTTACAGTAATCATATCTTCATGCCGATTTTAAAGAGCCATTCGATGAATTTGCCAACGAGCCAGGTCAGTATGAAATATATGACGGTGACCAACAACAATGGGAAAAACGCCTCGAAGGTGCGGCTGCGTATCATGTCGCAGGCGCGGGTGAGGTCCTGTATGGCTATGTATCCAACAATGGAGGTGTTCTTGACGAGTGAGATAGCCTCGCTTTTGAAATGTGGCAAGGCTCTCTTCAGGGCTTGGGGGCCAATGATGTAACGAAACGTCTGCCATTTGGTAAACCCCAATGCAATCCCGGCTTTCATCTGCCCGCTTCCGACCGAGTTTATGGAGGTGTCAAGCATACTGGCCGCAAACCCGGCGAAAGACATAGAGAACGCTATCACGGCCACCGCCACTGCATTGAAGCCCTTGAAAATGACGTAGAAGAGAATCATGAGCAGGACCACCATCGGGATTCCGCGCATGAAGCCGCTGTATGCCGTTGCCACAGCGTTGGCCCAGCGGCGTTTGCTCTTCCTGAGCATGTAGAGCCCCACGCCAAGCAGCGTTCCGAACAGCAGGGAGAATATTGTTATCTCGAGTGTGACTTTAAGCCCTTTCATGAGAAACAGCCAGCGGTTCTCCACCAGGAGGTTGTTGTTGAAAGAGTCCTTGGTGCCGGACCAGAAGGTCTTGTCATCGGGAAGTTCCTCGCCGAGTACAAAGTATGCCTCGTAGCAGAACAGGTACGGTTCTGAGAAGAGAAGCTCTTTCTTACGCTCCTCGGTTATGAAAATGCAGCCGCCCATGACATCTATGGAGCCCGCCTGCAGGGCCGGGACCATGCTGTGGAAGTCGAGGTACTTCACCTCTACGGGGCGTCCGAGGCGACGACCGAGCATCTCCAGAAGTTCAACTTCGATACCGCGCCACGACTTCCCGGACGTGAAGGCAAACGGCGCCATGTTGACGGATATGCCAAGGCGTATAGGTTTACCTTCCGGAGCAGGCGTGCCGTCGGTACACATCGGCACAGCACTGTAGTCGTCGGCGTTTATCCATTTGTCGGTCATCCTGTCAAGCTCGCCGGTGGCCCTTAGCTCACGCAGAAGCGTTGTCATCGCCGAGGCAAGTTCCTGGTCGTCCTTGCGGAAAGCCTGGCCGACAGGGTGTCCGTTGTCGGTGCGGAACGCCATCTTCATGCCGTGCTCTCGCCGCAATTCGTTGTTGACAGTTATCTCGTTGAACGGGAACGCGTCGATACGGCCCTGCTTGAGAGCGACAATGCACTCCGGCAAGGATGGGAAGCGCACCAGGTTGATGTCGTTGCGCTTGGTCAGCTCTATGTCGTAGATAGTGCCGCTCATGACTCCTATCTTGCTTCCCGGCAAATCGGCCTCGCTGCGGATCTCCTTCCGCGAGGTACTATCGCATCCACACACTAAGAACAAGGCTAACAACAAAAGGAATGCTGTCCGCTTCATCGTTCTATATGTTTATGTTCATCAAAAGTATGGTATGGTATCATTTTCCTATAATCTGCATCCACTGTGTTTTATCAACAAGACGTTCTTCCGTAAAATTCGGAAAAAAACAAGAAGGCTGTGTCTTGCTCTCAGCCGTCGCGATGTCTGAATTCGTCGAAACCGGCCGGCATGAGGACACCATTTCTTCCAAACCGCAAAGATATAAAAAAAAATGTCGTGAAGAAAAGGCAAGTGGACATCATTGAAAAAAAAACGTACCTTTGCAAAATGAAAACTGAAAACAAAACGCTTATGAAAACAGAGAAACAGACAAAGGGCATTGCGGGCGAGGAACTCGCCGTGAATCACTTGCTCGGAAAAGGTTACAGGATTTTTGAGAGGAACTGGCGTTGCGGCCATCTCGAGGTCGACATCATTGCCGGCATCGACGACTACCTCGTCATTGTTGAGGTGAAGACAAGGAAGAACTCCAGGAACGGTGCGCCGGAGGATTTTGTCGTGAGGCAGAAGCAGAGAAACCTGATCAGGGCGGCCAACTACTACATCTCGTTCAAGGGAATACGCAAGGAAGTTCGATTCGACGTCGTGTCGGTGCTCCTCGGCGATGGCGTTGAGGAGGTGAGACACATAGAAGACGCCTTCAAGCCGGTTTGGTAAAAAAAGGAAAACCCGTAAGCCGGGTTCTGTTCTGTGTTGTCATTTATCTTGGACCTGTGTCGCCACAGGCCTCAATCAACCCACCCTCCGGGTCGGACGAGCAGCCCTCAAGCCCCGGTTTATTTGGTCTTTCAACCCATAAGGTTTGCCCTCACCGGCATCACTGCCAGCGGCGTGAGCTCTTACCTCGCGATTTCACCCTTACCTTTGCAGGCGGTATATTTTCTGTGGCACTTTCTGTCACACTTGCGTGTGCCTTCCCGTTAGGAAGTATGGCGCTCTGCGTTGCCCGGACTTTCCTCGGCCCCTTTAGGCCGCGACAACTCGGTTTTCCTTTTTATATGTACCCGCAGATCAGCTGTTCAGCATCACCGGCATTATGAGCATCAATATGTCCTCGTTAACGTCATGGCTCTCCTCGGGTAGCAGCAGGGCGGCGCTGTTGGGCGTTGAAAGCTCCATCCTGATCCTCGGCGAGTCTATATTCGAGATCATGTCGATGAGGAAGCGCGAGTTGAAGCCGATCTGCATGTCCTGACCGTCATACTGGCACTCGATGTTCTCCTCGCCCTTGTACGAGAAGTCGGCGTCCTCGGCGGTGAGGCGCAGGTTGTTCTCCATGAGGTCGAGGCGAACCTGGAATGTCGACTTGCTCGAGTAGTTGCCCAGACGGCGAGTGGATTTCAGGAACTCGTCCCTGCCGAGGGTCAGTATATTGGGGTTGTCTGTGGGGATAACCCGTTCATAGTTGGGGTATTTGCCCTCCTTCAGAGATGAATAGAGGTCGTAATTGTCGAATTTAAAGCAGATGTGGTTCGTCTGGTCGGAATACTCCACATGCACGGTCTCGTCCTGCGAACCGAGTATGTTCTTCAGGTGCGATATGGGTTTTTTGGGGAGTATGAACGACGAATAGTCATCCGACCTAACCTCGGTGTTGCGGTAGCGGACAAGCTTGTGCGCGTCGGTGGCCACGAACGTTATGTAGTCGGTCGTGAGCTCGCAGAACACGCCGGTCATG
Organism: uncultured Bacteroidota bacterium; assembly: GCA_902796805.1. Classification (GTDB taxonomy): domain Bacteria; phylum Bacteroidota; class Bacteroidia; order Bacteroidales; family WCHB1-69; genus F23-D06. The sequence continues at coordinate 3,349 of CADBQG010000012.1, read as the reverse complement.
TTGGGGCGCAGCTCGTCGTTGCCGGTCGCGAATATGGTCTTTGAAATCGCGCGCTGAAGCACCGACGCCCTTATGTCGAACGTCTTTGGATCTGGTATCTCCTTCACGAGCGGGAACTCCTCGCTGTTGAAGCATGGGGCTCCGTATTCGCCGTTTGAGGATGAATACTTGAGCTTGAGGTTCTCCGTGTCGATGGCGAACACAAGGGGCATGTCGGGCATGAGCTTCAGGGTTTCGAGCAGGATCTTGGCCGGAACCGCAACGGAACCCTCGCCCTCCACGTTTTCGAGTTCTATCACCGCCGTCATCGTCGACTCGAGGTCGGATGCGGTAAGCTTGAGGGTGCTGCCGTCGATTGTCAGAAGCACGTTCTCAAGTATTGGCATGGTGCTGTTTGCGCCCATTACGCCGTTCACGGCGTTCAGATTGCGATACAAAAGCTCGCTTGACACTATGAATTTCAATTCCATGTTCATTTTTTTTATCAAGCGGCAAATATAACATTTTTTTCTTTGCACCAGGAAATAAAATAACGCACTGAAACAATTGTTTATTCCCGCGTTCGCAAAAACCGACGCGATAAATCGCGTCGATACAATATCCGCGTTCGCAAAAACCGACGCGATAAATCGCGTCGCTACAATATCCTGCGTTTGCAAAAACGACGCGATAAATCGCGTCGCTACAATATCCCGCGTTCGCAAAAACCGACGCGATAAATCGCGTCGCTACAGATTTTTAAATATATTCACCCCCTGCCACCATACGCACCTTTCGTTACGTTTAATCCTTGACAACCAACGTATCACGTTTTCGTAATTCACATCTCCGACAAACGGATATGGTTTCTTCAATGCAACTATCAACACAACATCCTGTTCTATGTTGCTGTTTTTATCGTTCAGTTCCATTGTGTATTCAAACGGAATGTCGTACAAAAAATCTCGTTGTTCCGGTGGAAAGAGAATCGTTTGTCCGGCTTTAAGCTTCACATCTTTGAAAATTCCGTTGACAGGATAGATCTGAACGCTGCTTTTGTCTTGCGGGCCAAACAAAAAGACTCGCAGATAGCAGTCTGATGTGGGCTTGACAGTAAAAATCATCTTCTCGCCAGACAAATAAGTGTTATTAAATCCGTCAATTTCAAGTTGGAAGTTAAGGTCTTCTTCTGTTTCCTCAACCACAACTTCAGCTCTGATTGTCGTGCTGTACCTTACAAGGTTGTCGTTGGTGAATACCGGTGGCAGGTCTGACTGTGCCTGAACACGAACCCGTCCCTCAAGTTCAACACGACCGAGCTCAGAATTGATTTCGCGGAAGTTGTCGGAATCGCCTCCCGTTACGAAAATGGCCGTTGAAGAGACGCTCTCCGCCACCCCGGCCTCGCGCAAGGCCTGCTTCTTGGCGGCCAACAGAGCCTGCGACTGCCCGTATGCAGGCGTCTCGTATGCGCTCGCAACGTAACTTCCCGTTGCTGTGACCACACGTGTTATCTCCCGCTGCGCCGTCAAAGACAAAACGCAAACAACTAATACAAAAGCACTTAGTGTATTTTTGAACATATCTTAATAATTCATTTTAATAACTCATTGCCAACCTCACTCCCACTGACATAAGGCGTTTGCCCGGCTCAACCGACATCCGGGCCTTGCAACGCGCGTAGCCGCTCTCCATTGCGAAGCATCCGCCGCGTACAACCCGCTCACTGCCGGTTGACAGCCCTGTTGGATCTGTGACAGTGCTTGACCCGTATGTTCCATACCAATCTGAGCACCATTCGTACACATTGCCGCTCATGTCGTACAGGCCCAAGGCATTCGGTTTAAGTTGGGCTGAAGGATGCATCATTCGCTGGGAGTTCTCGATTGTCCAGGCCACCTCGTTGGCATTGCCACTGCCGCTGTATTCGTATGTTTGGTTAGAACTGCCGCCCAAAGCCGCGTACTCCCACTCCGCCTCCGTGGGCAGCCTGAAATGTATGTTGGAAACACTGTTCAACTTGCTTATAAACAGTACAACATCGTCATACGAAACGAAGTTGGCCGGATATTCAGAGCCTTTGCCAAATTCGTCGCTCCACAAACTGTTGCCGCCCATGATGATACACCATTGTTTCTGGTTAACGGTAACACATTGCAGACTGAAATCCGACAATTTCACAGGGTGCACCGGACTTTCTGTTGCATTGTTGGCGTTGCCCATTCTGAAAGTTCCTCCTTTTACGGCCACCATCTGCGAAAGCAACTCCTTCACAACTTCTTTCTGTTCCTCGGAAACGCCGCTGTTCCATGTAACCGTATGGTTGTTAATCAACAAAACGAGGTCGTTGTCCTGGCAAAGATAATTGCCTGACTGAAAATATCTGTCTTTCTCGCAAGAGATGAGCATCAATGCTGTCACAAGAGCCAAAAATGTCTTGATTTTCATATTAATTCTATTTATTTTGATGATTTCTTATTGGGAAAAGAATAGCCGAGGCCGATTCTGTACTCCAAAGTCTTGAAATTTGTTGACACAACCTCACCTGAGACTGCAAATCCCTTTATGTTGAACATCAGGCCGAAAGATGTGTCGAGGCCGGCGAGCTGGTTTTTGGGGTAGCTGTGCCATTTCTTGTCGGTTGTCTGGAATGTCTGGGCGCGGTAGCCGTAGCCAACGCCAAACAACAGATACATGGGATTCCACGGCCTTACCACAAGGCCGGCCTGGGCCGAGAAACGCACGGTTTTGTGATTGCCGTTAAGTTCATAGGTCTGCCAATTTTTGAAAGGCTGATATGCACCCTTGAAGTTGAAGTTGGTCATTGCGCTCACGAACCAACCCACGGTTTTCACCTGCCCCACCTTGAAGCCGTATGAAAACTGCGGATGGGTACTGTATGCGGCGTTAATGGTGAAGAAAGTGTAGAAAGGCTTCTGTTTGTAGATCATCCGCCTGTAGTCGCGTTCGGCGTTGCGCTCCACCATGACCTTGAAAACCACGTCGTCCTGCTTGAAGTCGTCGAACTCCTCCAACGGCAGCCACACGATGGTCTTGTGGCCGGGAGTGATGGTCTTGCCTACGTCGCCGCTCACGTGCGTGAGTTTCTGGTAGTTGCGGTAGCTCTCTGCGCGGTATCCCTCATTGGAGAAGTAGATGGAGATGTCCGCCGCCTTGTCAAGGTCGTAGCTTATCTTGATGGCCTTGCCCTCCTGCACCGCGGTCACGTTCGTCACCGTCTGCGCCGACAGGGAATTGACAATTGAGAATTGAAAATTGAAAATTAGAAGGGTTAATATGTAGAATGGTAAGGTTTTTTGCATAAGTTTGTATGATATTTTCGGCATATTATGAATTAAATATTTGGTTT
>CADBQG010000011.1 GCA_902796805.1 uncultured Bacteroidota bacterium | reverse complement strand
TGACAGCAGCCCTACGGGCTGCAGCACGCCATTGCACCACCCTAACAACGTCTCCTATATCACAACGTTGCAACACCCTCACACCACTCTATACACCCAACCACGTCTCCCTCCAACAACAGCCCGTTAGGGCTGCAACCTCGGTAACACGGCGACGCTGCAACACCCTCACACCGCTACATGCCCCCAACCACGTCTCCCTCCGGCAGCAGCCCGTCAGGGCTGCAACCTCGGTAACACTGACACCAACGCACGATGTTGCCCGCAGACCTGACGGCCTGCGTCATGTCACATTGCGACATCTTTGCAACCGCTGACTGCAGCCCGCCAGGGCTGCAACCTCGGTAACACGGACACCAACGCACGACGTTGCCCGCAGACCTGACGGCCTGCGACATGTCGCGACATCTTTGCAACCGCTGACAGCAGCCCTACGGGCTGCAGCACACACGTCAGCACAACGCCCTTGAAAAAATCAAATATAACCAAAAATTGGTATTGGACTAATCTTTGTATCCCCATTTTTTTTGATGGGACGATTTTGTTTTTTTTATATATTTGCCGCGCGAAAGGCAAAAAGTGCAAGATTCTAAAAAACAATTATATAAAACAACAATTCAAATCCACAACTTACCAAATTTCATTTATATGGAAAAGATAAAATCATTGGCAGATCTCAAGAAGAAGAGAGAAGAGTTGCAGTCGAAGATCGAGCTTCGCGAGGAAGGCGAAAACGTTGAGAACCTCGTGCAGATCAAGGTTGCAATGGCCACCTGCGGCATCGCCTCCGGCGCGAAGCAGACGATGGAAGCCATCATCGAGGAGTGCAACAAGCAGAACGTGAAGGCCGTGGTAACGCAGACCGGCTGCATGGGCTACTGCTACGCCGAGCCCACCGTAGAGGTCAAGAAACCCGGCGAGGAACCCATAGTCTTCGGCCACGTCGACACCAAGAAGGGCCAGGAGCTTGTGAGCAAGTACATCCTCCATGGCGAGATCCTCGACGGCGTCATCCCAGTTAACTACGAAAAAATCGACAAATAACAAATTTTCAGGATTCAGTTATGGCAAGTTATAAATACCACATTCTGCTTTGCGGCGGTACGGGATGTACTGCTTCGGAAAGCCCGAAAATAAAAGAGAATTTCCAACAGATCCTTGCGGAGAAGAACCTCTCCGAAGACGTTCAGGTGGTAACCACCGGCTGCTTCGGCTTCTGCGAGAAGGGACCCATCGTGAAGATCCTCCCCGACAACACCTTCTACACACAGGTGAAGCCGGAGGACTGCCGCGAAATCGTCGACGAGCACATCGTCAAGGGAAGAAAAGTGATCCGCCTTCTCTACGAGAACCCGGAGAACAAGGAGCACATATCAGACTCCAAACACATGGGTTTCTACAAGAAACAGATGCGTATCGCTCTCCGCAACTGCGGTTTCATCGACCCGGAGAACATCGACGAATACATAGCACGCGACGGCTACAAGGCCCTGGCAAGCGTTCTGGAGCAGAACGACCCTGCAGCCACCATCGACATCATCAAGAAATCAGGTCTTCGCGGCCGCGGCGGCGCCGGCTTCCCGACAGGTTTGAAATGGGAACTCTGCGCAAAGAACTCGGCAGACCAGAAATACATGATCTGCAACGCCGATGAGGGTGACCCGGGTGCGTTCATGGATCGTTCAATCCTTGAGGGCGACCCGCACTCAATCATCGAGGCAATGGCCATCGGCGGTTTCTGCATCGGTGCAACCATCGGTCTAGTGTATATCCGTGCCGAATATCCGCTTGCAATCCACCGTCTGCAGGTTGCCATCGACCAGGCCCGCGAATACGGCTTGCTCGGCAACAACATCTTCGGGACAGACTTCAGCTTCGACATAATCCTCCGCTACGGCGCTGGTGCGTTCGTTTGCGGCGAGGAGACTGCCTTGATCCACTCCATGGAAGGCCAGCGCGGCGAGCCTACATTCAAACCGCCGTTCCCTGCAGTGTCAGGTTACATGAAGAAACCGTCCAACGTGAACAATGTTGAGACTTTCGCCAATATCCCCGTTATCATCAACAAGGGCTGGGAATGGTTCTCGTCAATCGGAACCGAGAAATCAAAAGGCACCAAAGTGTTCGCCTTGGCCGGACAAATCAACAACGTGGGTCTCATCGAGGTGCCTATGGGCATCACACTCCGTGAGGTCATATACGAAATCGGCGGCGGCATCAAGGGCGGCAAGAAGTTCAAGGCTGTTCAAACCGGCGGTCCTTCGGGCGGCTGCTTGACAGAGAAGTTCCTCGACACACCTATCGACTACGACAACCTCGTGGCTGCCGGCTCAATGATGGGTTCAGGCGGTATGATTGTTATGGACGAGACATCCTGTATGGTTTCCGTTGCCAAGTTCTACCTCGACTTCACCGTTGAGGAGTCTTGCGGCAAGTGCACACCATGCCGTGTCGGCAACAAGCGCCTGAGCGAAATCCTCGACCGCATCACAAAGGGCAACGGCACAATGGAAGACCTCGCTCTCCTGAAGAACCTGAGCAAGGTAATCAAGGACACCGCGCTCTGCGGTCTCGGACAGACATCGCCGAACCCCGTTTTGTCAACCATCGACAACTTCTGGGACGAATACGTCGCACACGTTACGGAGAAGAAATGTCCTGCCGGACAGTGCAAGGCCCTGAAACAGTACGTCATCAACGCCGAAGCCTGCAAAGGCTGCACAGCGTGCGCACGCAACTGTCCTGTTGGTGCTATCAAGGGTACAGTGAAGATGCCTCATGAAATCAACCAGGAACTCTGCATCAAGTGCGGCACATGTATCGAGAAATGTAAGTTCAACGCAATTAGTATTATTTAGTGAAAGCCGATTAATATGGATACAATAAAATTAAAAATAGACAACAGAGAAATTGAAGTTCCAAAAGGCACTACTGTTCTCAACGCCGCAAAGAAGTTAGGTATATCCATCCCTACCCTTTGCCACTTTGAATTCAAAGGCATGGATATTCACAACAAGCCGGGCGGCTGCCGTCTCTGCGTTGTTGAGGTTGAAGGCCGCAGGAACCTTGCCCCGGCATGTGTTACCGAGTGTATGCCCGACATGGTTGTGCGTACCAATTCAATGCGCGTGATCAACGCCCGCCGCACCGTGCTCGAGCTCATGCTCAGCGACCACCCGAACGACTGTCTGCAATGCTCGAAGAGCGGCAAGTGCGAGCTTCAGGCTCTGGCTATCCGCTTCGGTATCCGCAGCAACCCGTTTGTAGGTCCCGACCACGAGCAGTCGAGCTACCAGATTGAAGTTTCGCCTTCAATAATCCGCGACATGAACAAGTGCGTTATGTGCCGCCGTTGTGAGATGATGTGCAACGAAATGCAGACTGTTGGCGCTCTTTCAGCCATCGAACGCGGCTTCCCGGCAGTGGTTTCCACAGCATTCAACCAGCACCTCGACCACTCGCCTTGTACGTTCTGCGGCCAGTGCGTCGCAGTATGTCCTGTTGGCGCCCTCACCGAAGTTGACAACACGGCAAAGGTTATCCGCGCCATCACAGACGAAAGCAAGACCGTTGTGGTTCAAGTTGCCCCCGCAGTGCGCGTCGCCCTCGGCGAGGAATTCGGCATGAAGCCTGGTTCTATCGTAACTGGCAAACTTACAGCAGCTCTTAAGGCTCTCGGCTTCGACTATGTTTTCGATACCGACTGGAGCGCCGACCTCACCATTATGGAGGAAGGCACAGAACTTCTCGGCCGTCTTTCAAAACACCTCAAAGGCGAAGAGGTGAAACTTCCTATCCTCACATCTTGCTGCCCTGCATGGGTTAACTTCTTCGAGCATCAGTTCCCGGACATGAAGGAACTTCCTTCAACAGCAAAATCCCCGCAACAGATGTTCGGCGCAATGGCAAAGACCTATTTCGCAGACAAGATCGGTGTAAAGCGCGAAGACATGATTTGCGTTTCAGTAATGCCTTGCCTGGCCAAGAAATACGAGTGCGGACGTGAAGAGTTCAAGGTTAACGGCAACCCTGACGTTGACTTCTCAATTACAACCCGCGAGCTTGCTGCCCTCATCAAACAGGCCAACATCGACTTCCGCGAACTTCCGGAAGAACAGTTCGACAGTCCTCTCGGCGAATCCACAGGCGCTGCCGTTATCTTCGGCACCACCGGCGGCGTTATCGAGGCTGCTGTTCGTACCGCTTACGAAGTATATACAAAAAAACCGTGTCCGAAGATCGACTTCGAGGAACTCCGCGGTTTGGAAGGCATCCGTTCGGCAACAATCGACTTCGACGGTCTGCCAATCAACATAGGCATTGCACACGGTTTGAAGAATGCACGCAAACTCCTTGAGGACATCAAGGCCGGCAAGTGCAACTTCCACGCCATCGAGATCATGGCCTGCCCTGGCGGCTGTATCGACGGCGGCGGCCAACCTCTGCACCACGGCAACGGCGACATCATCAAGGCTCGTTGGGAGGCTATCTACCAAGCCGACAAGGATATGCCTATCCGCAAATCACACGAGAATCCGTCAATCCAGACTCTCTACAAGGAATTCCTGGGCGAACCCTGCGGACACAAGTCGCACGAACTGCTTCACACACATTATTTCGACAGACAGACAACCGTTGAAGTTGACCTTAACAACTAATTCCGTTGCAGTTTAATCATTCAATTTTAATATAATACCATCATGGATAAGATAATTATCAAAATGAAAAAGGAAGTCAGCGACAAGATTATTGAAATCTGCGACAGATTCAACAATCAGCCTGGCGAATTGATCAACGTCCTGCACCAGACACAGGACTACCTCGGATACCTTCCCGCAGAGGCGCAGGAGCTGATAGCCGAGAGGCTTCACATCCCGACCGCAAAGGTTTACGGCGTTGTGTCGTTCTACTCGTTCTTCACAATGGTGCCGAAGGGAAAATACCCGATTTCCGTGTGTATGGGCACAGCCTGCTACGTGCGCGGTGCCGAGAAAATCCTCGACGCTTTCACAAACGAGCTTAAAATCCCTGTTGGCGAGACCGACAAGGACGGGATATTCTCGCTCACCTCACTGCGCTGCGTAGGCGCCTGCGGTCTTGCACCCGTTGCGCTTGTTGACGGCAAAGTGTTCGGCCGCCTTGCACCCGCGAACGTGAAGGACATCATCAAGGAGTACAGGGAGAAGGAAGACTAATCTGACTTCACACCGTTATGAAGGAGGCACTCGGTTTCGGGTGCCTCCTTTTTTTGTGCATAAAACTTCATTGCAAAAAAAGGACGGCTAAATGCCGTCCTCACTACAATTATGCATTTATTTTGCTATTCTGCTGTTTCCGGAACAACGTTCAGTTTCAGTTCAACTTTGAAGTCTTTATGAAGGTTGACAAGTGCCGAGTATTGGCCGAGTTCCTTGATGCGGTCTTCGCTGATTGCAATCTTGTGGCGGTCGATTTCGATGTCGTGCTGAGCCTTGAGGGCCTCTGCCACCATTATGTTGTTCACAGAACCGAAGAGTGTTCCGTTTTCTGAAGCCTTAGCCGGAATGTTGACTTCAAGGCCTTCAATCTTTCCTGCGAGGAATTCAGCCTCTTTGCGGATTTTTTCAGCCTTGAAAGCGCGCTGTTTCACTGTCTCGGCAAGCATTTTCTTCTTTGCGGGTGTGGCGAGTTCAGCCAATCCCTGGGGTATGAGATAGTTGCGGGCATAGCCGTCCTTAACCTTTACGAGGTCGTCGGCATAACCAAGGTTAGCTACGTCTTTTTTCAATATGATTTCCATGACAATACTCTTTTATTGGTTAGATTTTAAATTATCGGTTACGAACGGCAGGAGAGCCAGATGGCGGGCGCGCTTCACGGCCTGGGCCACCTTCTTCTGGTATTTCAGCGATGTGCCGGTGAGACGGCGGGGCAGTATCTTGCCTTGTTCGTTAACAAACTTCTTCAAGAATTCGGCATCCTTGTAGTCGATGTACTTGATACCGCTTTTCTTGAAGCGACAATACTTTTTCTTCTTGATGTCTACCGCTACGGGAGCGATGTATTTTATATCGTTCTGTTGTGCCATGACTATGCTTGTTCTTCGGTTTTTGTTTCTTCGTTAACTGTATCCTGTTCAGCAACAGGCTTCTCTTCTTCCTGGGCCGGCTTTTCCTTGCGGTTGTTGCGGCGTTTCTCCGCGAAAGCGATGGCATACTTGTCCATCGTGACGGTGAGGAAGCGCATTATGCGCTCGTCGCGGCGGAACTGGAGTTCAAGCTCGCCTACCACATCGCCGTCGGCCTTGAACTCGAACAAGTGGTAAAAACCTGATGATTTCTTCTGGATGGGATACTCCAGCTTGCGGAGTCCCCAGCTCTCCTGGTGAACAATCTCTGCACCTTTACCGGTGAGGATGCTCTCAAACTTCTGTACCGTTTCCTTCATCTGTTCTTCAGACAAAACGGGCGTCATAATGAAAACGGTTTCGTACTGATTTGCCATAATTTATTAATTTATTTACTTAAAAATTTTGAGCGGCAAAGATACACTTTTTTTCAATGCCGCCGACAAAGATTTTCAATTGAATTAAACACACGGTTATTCGGCCAGCACGAGCACCTTGTTGTTGCTCACCTCCACCACTCCACCGTTGATTTCGAAGAATTTCTCCTCGTTTTTGTCGTCGACAACCTTTACTTTTCCCTTGTCGAGGGCCGACACAAGCGGCGCGTGCGACTCAAGAATCTCGAAGGAGCCGTCGATGCCGGGAAGCTGGACAATCGAAACCTCGCCGGAGAAGAGTGTCGTTGTGGGAGATATTATCTCTATTCTCATGACTGTCTATTTTGCGGCGGTCAACTCTTTCTTTCCCTTCTCGATGGCTTCCTCGATGGTACCCACAAGGTTGAAGGCGGTTTCCGGGAGGTCGTCGAGTTCACCGTCAAGTATCATATTGAAGCCCCTTATGGTGTCTTCGATGTTCACGAACTTGCCTTCGAGGCCGGTGAACTGCTCGGCCACGAAGAACGGCTGAGACATGAAACGTTGCACGCGGCGTGCGCGGTGCACCGTCTTGCGGTCCTCCTCCGAGAGTTCCTCCATACCGAGGATTGCGATGATGTCCTGGAGTTCCTTGTATCTCTGCAGAGACTCCTTCACTCGCTGTGCTGTCTTGTAGTGTTCCTCGCCAACGATATCGGGAGAGAGTATGCGGGATGTGGAGTCGAGCGGATCGACAGCCGGGTAGATTCCGAGCTCGGAAATCTTACGGCTGAGCACCGTGGTGGCGTCCAAATGCGAGAAAGTTGTCGCGGGCGCGGGGTCGGTGAGGTCGTCGGCGGGCACGTAAATGGCCTGCACGGAGGTAATCGAACCTCGCTTGGTGGAGGTTATGCGCTCCTGCATGGTACCCATCTCAGTGGCCAACGTTGGCTGGTAGCCGACGGCTGATGGCATACGGCCGAGCAGCGCCGACACTTCCGAGCCGGCCTGCGTGAAACGGAATATGTTGTCGACGAAGAAGAGTATGTCGCGGCCTCCGGTGGTCTCGTCGCCGTCGCGGTAACCCTCTGCAACCGTAAGTCCCGACAATGCCACGCGCGCACGCGCTCCGGGCGGCTCGTTCATCTGTCCGAACACGAGCGTGGCCTGCGACTTGGCAAGCTCTGCCATGTCAACCTTCGACAAATCCCAGCTGCCATTCTTCATGCTCTCCACGAATTCGTCGCCATATTTGATGACGCCCGACTCGAGCATCTCGCGCAGGAGGTCGTTACCCTCGCGGGTGCGTTCGCCCACACCGGTAAAAACCGTCGTTCCACCGTAATTCTTCGCTATGTTGTGAATCATCTCCATTATAAGCACGGTCTTCCCGACACCCGCGCCGCCAAACAGGCCTATCTTTCCGCCCTTGGCGTACGGCTCTATCAGGTCGATGACCTTGATGCCGGTGTATAGCACCTCCTGAGAAGTAGAGAGGTTGTCGAATGTGGGGGGCATACGGTGGATGTCGTTGCGTTTCTGAGACTTGATCTCGCCGATACCGTCAATGCTGTCGCCGATGACATTCATGAGCCTGCCGTTGATGTTCTCGGTGGGCATCGTGATCATGCGGCCGGTGGCGACCACTTCCATGCCGCGGTGCAGACCGTCGGTGGAGTCCATCGAAATGCAGCGCATGGTGTTCTCGCCTATATCCTGCTCGCACTCCAGAATCAGCTTCTCGCCGTTCTCCTTATGCACCTCAAGCGCGTCGTAAATGTTCGGCAAGGTTACATTGTCGTCGAAATGGACATCGACAACCGCACCTATTATTTGAGAAATTCTTCCTTTTATCTGTTCTGACATACTATATACTTTTACTCCGTTAAAAACTGGCCGCCAAAGATAGGAAAATTTTCGATTTGCAACTGCTGTACAACGTTTTTTTTAGTTAATGGCAACCTCTGCCGCTGAAAAGAAATGTTGGCGGAAAATATTTTTTTCAAAAAAAAAAACATTTTTGTTTTGACATATCAAAAAAAAGTGTATTTTTGCACCCGAAATCAACAAGCGGAAGTAGCTCAGTTGGTAGAGCACGACCTTGCCAAGGTCGGGGTCGCGAGTTCGAGTCTCGTTTTCCGCTCAACAAGAGGA
>CADBQG010000010.1 GCA_902796805.1 uncultured Bacteroidota bacterium | reverse complement strand
ATCGGGATGATGCTCGGCACCGACCGGCTGCTGAGTGCCCCGCAGATCATGTGCGAAATCGCGGGAGGTGCCTGCTGCGTCTCGGGTCCGTCGGAAAACGAGTGTTACGCCATCGCCACTATCCTGCAAGGGAACAAGTAGGCGGTAGCCGTTTTGGGGACTCCTGTTTACTTTTCCCCGACGATAAACTTGTAGATGTCCTCCTCGGAATGGGCCGCGGAGGTTATGCGCCGAACTTCCCGCCCGTTCTCAAAGAGGATGACCACCGGGATGGTCATCGCGTCGAACTCACGGGCGAGGGCGTGGCTTTGGTCGATGTCGAACTTGATGAAACGATACCCCTTGCCGAGTCTTTTGGCAACGTTCTCAAGTCTAGGGTACATCAGGCGGCAGGGACCGCACCAAGTGGCTGTCATCATGCAGACCACCTTTCCTTTGGCCACCGCCTTGCGGAATCCGACAGAGTCCACCGCTTTGATGCCCTTGGTGTGCACGGGGGCGTACATCCCCGTCGTGTCGCCGCTGATTACGGGGTTGCCCTCATCATCCACGCTCATCGAAACCACCCCTTCCGAAGGCACCGCAAACAGCGCGTCGTCCACCTTTCCCGGAACCACTGACACCAATTCACTGACAGACTCTATCGAGCGGCCGTTCATCTGCATGTGTGTCACTTTGCGCACAGGCAAACCACGGCCATATTCCGATGGGGTGTGGTAGGAAGTGTCGAGCCATACGGTGATTGATCCGGCCTTCATGTCATAATCGCTGTCGAGATGGATGCGGAGGCAGTGGTGTTCGCCAATGTCTTCAGTGGATAATGTGTCGTCAAACGGCATGGCAAGCATGATGTCGGTATCGAAGTCGGCGCTGCTTACGATGGGCTTGCCAAACATGCTCATAATGGTGTACATTTTCTTCTCCTCAGAGAGATAGAGTATTCGCATCTTGCTCTGCGGCATGTCGGTCAGCAGGTCCTTGCCGCGGTAATAGACGGTGTAGTTCTGCGCTGACATGCCGTTCATACTCATTCGGTATGTGGCTACACCTTCGAAGAGCGGCTGTGCACACAATGGGCCAACGGCCAACAGGCATGTCAATGCGATAATCAGCTTTTTCATGATAGTCATATTTAATATATTGCTGCAAAAATAGGCTTTTTATTCTTTCGAATCAAGAGGTAAATGTACAAAATATAACAGATTTACTCATTCTTTTGGCTGTTTCGGATGTAGGCTGGAAGTATTGCATCTAACTCTTCAGCCTCTGCTACGGCTATGGCGTGACGACTTTGGCGGTGGCAATAGGCGTGGTGCCTGGGTGGCCTGCCAAAAAAAAAGGAATAATGCAACTGACTGATTAATAAATATAAATTTCACGTCAGGTATGATTATCTGCGTAGTCTGCGGGATATGATATGCCCGCTGCGATGTAGTTGACACGCTCCTTCCCGGCCAGACTGACCGCCAGCAGGATGAGCGCGACGGCGATTTTATTTTAGAAATCCATATCTATGCTCCGTTAAAAATACTCTTCCGTGGCAAATTCGTACTGCGAAATGAATATCTGCTTGAAAGCATGCAGGTTGTTCTGTTCGTAAAACATCAACATCGCCTTCTTGTAGTCGATGGAGTCCACCGTGCGGAACGACAGCGGGCAATAGCCAAAAGCAATCAGTATGCCGTTGCTCGTCAGACGAGCCGTGCGTTTGTTGCCATCCATAAATGGCTGGATATAACTGAACAACAACAAAGCGAGGAGAGCCTTCTCAAAAACGTTCTCCCTTGCGTTAATCGCATCGCAACTTGCCTGAATGGCCTCCCGAATCTGGAATTCGTTGTCCAAAGGACGATAATTGGATCCCGTAATACCCACACGCCTGTGTCGCAACCCTTTGTCCACCGACAGTTCTTTCGTCAGAATTGTATGTATGTCTTCTATGTTTCTGATGCTCAAGTGTTTCATGTAACCTTGGTTGTCAAGAATAAAACGCAAGGCATCCTTGTGGTTGAGCAGCATCACGGCCTCCTCTTTTGTCTTTCCGTCTGCGGTTTTGCTTTCCCGCAACAAACGTTCCGTCTCCAAAAGAGAGTAAGTGTTGCCCTCAATTTGCGATGATTTCCAGCTCAAGTCTATGCCCAATCGTTCCATCTCTTTACGGTATTGAGATTCCGAAATTTCAGCAAGATGTTTCTGAAATAGCGCTTGAGAGGCATTGAGACGCTGCAATTCATCTTCAGAAAAGATTTTGACTTGCGGTATTTGAGTGGTGATCAGTTCGAAATTGAAAGATGTCTGCACCAAACGCTCGTCGGCTTCTTTCAAAAAATAGGTGTCGATGTTCAGCGGCATAGAGAGATGAGCCTGCGGCGAAAGACGGTAACGGGTGGCACGCGCCTTGCCTTCCACCAAGATGTTGCCATTATCCACCTCTTTGGAAATCAAACGCTTAAGCGTTGCGTCACTTTCGGAAAAGGAAATTCCATCCGCAATCTCCTGACGGGAAACGTTCGGATGGTAATGCAGAAATTCCAATATGTTACGAGAAGTATCCATAACCTTGTCATTAGAAAAATCGGTGCAAAAATAGTAATTCTTCGCGAATTATCGGCTTATTCTGCGCCGATAATCCTTGTTTTTCGCAATGATTTGAGCCGATTCTCAGCGAGGATTCTTCATCCGCGCCAGCATTTCCACTAGGTGGGGTTCGGGCAAGAAAGGCTGAAGAATTTTGTATTATCTAATACAACAACGGCACGTTTGAAAAAAATGCTTATTCTTGCGGACTGAAAAACAGGAAAATGGAAGAAGTCCAGCCCAGACAGTATCCCCGTTATGTTCGGACTATCCGCCGAAGCAAACGCAAATTATCCATAGTGTCAAGATGGTATCTCCGTCTTGCCATTATTACT
>CADBQG010000009.1 GCA_902796805.1 uncultured Bacteroidota bacterium | reverse complement strand
GCAAGAACAAACAAAAACGCCCTGAAAAAACAGCATTTAGTTGCAATATTTTGATTTAGAAACATAAAATTGACAAATATGAACAAAAAAACCGCAATCTGGTCATTGGCTGTTCTTGCCGTAATCTTGTTCGCTTCATGCGGAAACAACGGCGGAAACAACGGCGGAAACAACGGCGGAAACATGGAAATGTCAAAAGTGAAATTCGAGACAAAGGTGCTTAAGCACGAGTCGCGCACTTATAATATGTCGTTTCCAGCGACATTGGAAGGGACAACGGAGGTAAAGATCTATCCTCAGGTGGAAGGCATTATCAAGGTCAAGAACTTTACCAACGGCACACGTGTACATAAGGGGCAAACCCTTTTTGTCATCGACCCGACTGAATACAGGTTGGGAGTACAGTCGGCGGAGGCGAACCTCAGTGCAGCCAAGGCACAGATGGAGACTACTAAGCTGCAATATGAATCTAATCAAGAGTTGTTCAATAAGAAAGTGATAAGTGATTATGTACTCAAGACCAGCCTCAACGCTTACAATGCGGCCAAGGCTGCGGTGATGCAGGCTGAGGCCCAGTTAAATATAGCCCGTACCAATCTCGGCTACTGCACCGTCACCTCGCCACTCAACGGATATATAGCCAGCAACGGCTTCGATGTTGGCGACCTTGCCTCCCGCATGGCGTACCTCTGCCAAGTAAGCGACAATAACGTTGTAGATGCCAATTTTTCCATTAATGAGAACCAACTTCTGGAAATCACCAAGAAGTTTCAACTCAAGGTGACGAACAAAGGGTTGGAAGGCCCTGGCGGAAAGCTCCTCGGCGACGCCCTTCCGGCATTGAAGTTGCAACTCAAGGACGGCTCCATGTTCACACATGAAGGCAAAGTGACAAAGATAGACGCTATCGTTCAACAAAGCACCGGAACCGTAACCTGCACCGGAACCTTTCCAAACCCAGACGGCGTGCTCCGCTCAGGTTTGTCGGCCAATGTGGTGATACCTCTATCTTCCGACAGTGTGCTTTGCGTGCCACAGACTGCAGCCATTCGCCTGCAAGACCAGATGATGTTCTACCGTGTAAAGTCTGACGGCACAGTGGAAGGCATTCTCTGCCATGTGTTCCCGTCAAACGACGGTACTGAATATTACATCTTGGATGGCCTTCATGTGGGTGACGAAATAGTTACCAATGGCGCACGAAAACTTTCTAATGGTATGAAAATCAGATAGAAATGAAAGAAAAAATCCAAAAAACCAAATTTTTTGTAAAGCATTGGGTGGCTGCTTTCGCCATCGGTGTGATAATCTTGGTGGTCGGGGCGTTGAGTATTTTCACGCTGCCTATTGAGCAGTATCCCAACATTGCCCCGCCAATGGTGATTATCTCGGCTTATTACAGCGGTGCCGATGCAAATGCAGTGATGAAATCTGTAATCATGCCTATTGAAGAGCAGGTGAACGGTGTGGAGGACATGCTTTACATGAGTTCAACGGCCAATTCAAACGGCAGTGCGGAGATATCCGTCTATTTCAAACAGGGCACCGACGCCGACCAGGCCACCACCAATGTGCAGAACCGTGTGAACACTGCCTTGGGCCTGCTGCCCGCGGAAGTAACCACACAAGGTGTTACTGTAACCAAGAGCGTGAACGCCATCTTGCAAATCCTCAGTTTGGAAAGCACGGACGCCAAGTTTGACCAAAAGTTCATAACAAACTATCTGGACATCAATATTTTGCCAGCCATAAGCCGTGTTACCGGCGTTGGACGAACCCAACTTATCGGCGACAAGTATGGCGTGCGTATATGGCTCAAGCCCGATGTGATGGGCATGTACGGGGTCACCCCCGATGAAATAGTGGCCGCCTTGAACGAGCAGAACCTTGTCTCGCCTGTCGGTAGCTTTGAAAGCTCCGTCAACAAGATTGACATTGAGTTCAACGGACTTCTCAGCGACATGAGCGAGTTTGAGAACATCATTGTGCGCGCCACGCCGGACGGGAACGTTCTGCGGCTGTCTGATGTCGCCAATGTAGAGCTTGGAACCAAATCCTACGACTTCCGCACCGATGTTAACGGGAATCCCGGCGTGATGTTCATCGTGAACCAGGCTCCCGGCGCCAACGCCACCAAAGTGAACGCTGAAATCAACAAAACCCTTGAAGACCTTTCAAAATCGCTGCCTGCCGGCTTGGAATTCAAGCAGCTTGAGACATCCGACGATTTCCTGAACGCCTCCATGCACAGCGTTATCGAGACCCTCATCATCGCCATCATCCTGGTGATTTTGATTGTATATCTTTTCCTGCAGGACTTCAAGGCCACCGTCATTCCTTCTATCTCCATTATCGTCTCCTTGGTTGGTACTTTCGCCGTTGCCAAAGTTGCAGGCTTTTCGCTCAACCTGCTGACACTCTTTGCCATAGTGTTGGCCATCGGTACGGTGGTGGACGATGCCATTGTGGTGGTGGAGGCGGTCATGGCCAAATTGGAATCCGGATATAAAAGCACGACGGCAGCCGTCAATGACGCCCTGTCCGATGTTACCGCCGCCTGTATCTCCACCACATTGGTTTTCATGGCAGTGTTCATCCCTGTAACCTTCATGTCGGGGACATCCGGCACATTCTTCATGCAGTTCGGCGTCATCATGGCCGCTTCTGTGGGATTGTCGTCTGTGTCCGCTCTGACCATCTGTCCCGCTCTCTGCGCCCTGTTGTTCAAACCGAAGAATGAGGAAGGAGAGAAAAAGAACCTGAGCTATTATGTGCGCTTGGGTTACAACGCCGCCTACAGCGCCGTTGAGAAAAAATATATGAGCGGTGTCGTCAAGTTCATGAAGAGACCCGCTTTCTCATGGATTATCTTGGCTGTCTTCACTGCCGGAATGGTCTGGCTGATGTCCACTGCGCAGAAAGACCTTGTGCCGCAAGAGGACCAGGGCTTCCTAATCGTGGATGTAACGATGGCGTCAGGTACATATCTTAATGAAACTGAGGCTACTGTAAAGAAGTTGGAGAGTTACGTGCGCACCATCGACGAGGTGGAGTTGGTGGGAGGAATCACCGGTTACTCCATGATGAACGGCGGCGCCGGCACAAACTACGGTACCGTTCTGGTGCGCCTCAAGAATTGGGACGAGCGTTCGTTCTACAGCATAGCCGGCCTGCAGGAGAACATATATCTGTGGGCGATGCAGAACATGCCTGAGGCTGACGTAACACCGTTCCAGATGCCGCAGATTCCAGGCTACGGCACCGGCTCAATGATGGAGCTGAACCTGCAGGACCGCTCCGGTTCCGGCGATAACCAGACTTTTGTCAACATGGGCGCTGAATTTACCAGGAAGATGCAGGCACGTCCGGAAATCACAGCCGCTTCTTCCTCTTATTCTCAAGACTATCCTAAATATCGTCTGGAAATCGACGCGGCTGCATGCAAGCGCAAAGGCATATCTCCTAAAGATGTCATAAACACCATAGGCACCAACCTGGCCGGAAGATACATAGGCAACTACATCCAATACGGAAAAGTATATCAAGTGCTTATGGAAGCCGACAAGGAATACCGCATGGATGAAAGCGCACTCAACCAGATTTTCGTCCAGACGGCCGGTGGAATGGCTCCAGCCTCCGAATTTGTGACGCTGAAAGAAGGACTTGGTTCATCTCAGGAGCGCCGTTTCAACCTTTTCCCATGTTACAATATGGCTCTCATGCCAGCCCCGGGCTACACCACCGCGCACGTGCGCACCGCCGTTGACGAGGTTATGGCCGAGGTTTTCCCGGCTGATTACGGTTACGAGTACGGCGGAATGGCCCGTGAGGAGGCTGCCAGCGCCGGCTCCAACGAAACCATACTCATCTACGGAATTGCCATCCTGATTATATACCTCATCTTGGCATGTCTCTATAATTCAATCTTCATCCCATTCGCTGTCTTATTGTCAATCCCGTTCGGCCTGTTCGGGGCATATCTGACAATTCGTCCGTTGCAGTCGCTGATGGGCGTCGGAGCCAACATCTACGTGCAGACGGGTGTCATCATGCTGATGGGACTGGTGGCCAAAACCGCAATTCTCATTACTGAGTTCGCCATCCAAAAGCGTGAGGAGGGAATGCCTATCTTCGATGCGGCTGTAGGTGCTTGTAAAGACCGTCTGCGTCCTATTCTGATGACAGTGGCCACAATGATAATCGGTATGATACCGCTTATTGTGGAAGGCGGCGCCGGTGCTGTGGGCAACAAGTCGTTGGCTCTCACTGTTGTGGGCGGTATGATTGTGGGCATCATCGCCATCTTGTTCGTTACACCTGCTTTCTATATATTCTTCCAGAAAGTGCATGAAAAACTGACACCGGGCGAGAAGAATGAGGAATTAGTAATTAGTAATGAGGAATGAGAAATTAGGAATTAGGAATTATGAAGAACATACGTATATATATATTGGTGTTGATGGGGATGCTGCTGTTTTCAAGCTGCAACCTTTACCTGAAATATACATCCGATGCCACTGTCCGCAACGATGTGATGGGCGATGTTGTCAACATGCAGGACACCGTTTCGATGGGTGCCATTGACTGGCGCACAGCCTTCCCTGACCCTTTGCTTCAGCGGCTTATCGAGACGGCATTGGCCAACAACACCGACATGCGGACAGCAAAGCTCACCATCGAGCAGGCTCAAAACAGCGTAAAAGCCGCTAAATGGGGATACGCCCCCACGTTCTATTTTAATCCGCAGGCCTCCTACACACACTTGGGGACTGGATCGTTCAGTGCACAGGTTCCGATAACTGCAAGCTGGCAGTTGGGCATCTTCGGACAGACAAGAACACAAGTGCGGAAAGCCAAATCGCAGATGGCCTATGCACAGGACTACAAACAGGCGGTGCAGGTAAGCTTGTCTGCAAATGTGGCCTGCTTGTACTACACATTGGTGATGTTGGACCGGCAGTTGGAAGTGGCCGAGCAGACGGAAAAGCTTTGGGAAGAGTCGTTGAAATCGACACGTGCGCTTTATGATGCCGGAGTAATCCAAAGTCCGGGTGTATATCAGATGGAAGCGTCGGTGTCACAGGTGAAGGCCGACATCCTCGACTTGCGCAACAGCATTCTCACCACGGAAGCCATACTCTGCAATTTGCTTGCCGAACCGCCGCACCATATCGAAAGAGCACCTTTCGGTACGTTCCAGATGCCGAAGGAGTTTCATTTAGGTTTACCTGTGCGCCTGCTCGACGCGCGTCCTGACGTACGCTTGGCCGAGCGTAACATGGAAATTGCATACTACGGCACACAGCAGGCTCGCCAGGCTTTCTACCCGACCCTCACTATAGACGGGCTTTTCGGAATGGCCGCCAGTCCTGTGCAGATGTTAGGACAAGCCATAGGGTCGCTCGTGCAGCCAATCTTCGCCGGCGGCAAGCTGAGCGCGCAACTCAAAAACGCCAAAGCCGACCAGGAGAAGGCGCGCTTGGAGTTCGAGCAGACACTGTTGGATGCGGGTTCAGAAGTCTATACTTATCTCTACGACTGCCGGACTGCCTTGCAGAAGGCGGAGTTCATAGATGCCAGGGTCAAATCGCTTCAGAGCGCCTACGATGCCACGTCGGAACTTATGATGAACGGCACCAACACCTACTTGGAAGTGCTCACCGCGCAAGAGTCATTGCTTGAAGCACAGCTCGGACAGGTTGAGAACCGCTACGAGTCCATACAGGCGCTCATTAATCTTTACACTGCTTTGGGCGGTTTCGGAAGCGACAAGGATGAATAATTGCTTTTAGCCCGTGCCAGTTGATTTAGAAAATAATCGTACATTTGCGCCTCAAAATTCAACATTATATGGCAGCTATTACAAATACAAATTACACATTCCCTAATCAGAAAGACGTATATCACGGCAAAGTACGTGACGTTTATTTCTTCGACGACGGCATTTTGGTGATGATCGCGACGGACAGAATATCGGCCTTTGATGTCATCCTGCCCAAAGGAATACCATCGAAAGGTCAGATACTCAACCAGATAGCCTCCAAGTTCCTTGACGCAACCGCCGACATCTGTCCTAATTGGAAAATAGCCACTCCCGATCCGATGGTTACCGTGGGCAGGTATTGCAAGGGGTTCCCTGTGGAGATGATAGTGCGGGGATACCTCTGCGGCAGCGCTTGGAGGAGCTACCAGAAAGGCAACAGGAACCTCTGCGGCAACATCCTCCCGGACGGAATGCGCGAGAACGAGAAGTTTCCAAAGCCCCTCATCACGCCGACTACCAAGGCCGAACAGGGCGAGCACGACGCCGACATCTCCAAGGAGGAAATATTAGCGCAAGGGCTCGTCTCCCCGGAAGACTACGCCATTCTCGAGGACTACGCGATGAAACTGTTTCAGCGCGGCACTGAAATTGCCGAGAAGAAAGGCCTTATACTCGTGGACACCAAGTATGAATTCGGCAAAAGCGATGGCAAGATATACCTTATCGACGAAATTCATACACCTGACTCGTCGAGATATTTCTACGCCGACAGATACCGTGAGAACTTCGACAACGGATTGCCACAAAAACAGCTTTCAAAGGAATTTGTGCGCGAATGGCTGATGGCCAACGGCTTCCAGGGTCTTGAGGGACAAAAGGTGCCTGAGATGACCGACGAGGTTGTAGGCAACATAACAAACCGTTACATAGAGCTTTACGAGCATATAACCGGAGAAAAATTCGTACCCGCCGACGACAGCAACCCTGAACAGCGGATTTTCCGCAACATCTCTGAATGGATTTCTAACAGGTAGTGCGCAACTTCACAATTCATCCAAACGCAGGTTGCTGTGAATCCCCCGCGCGAGACACTTCGGCACATGTCCATAGACGGACATGTGCCTTTTTTGAAATTTTTGTAAAAAAAACTTGACAAACTCGCAGAATTGTTTTATCTTTGCGCGCCAAATTTTTTGTTGAATGAAATTATCCGAATTCAAGTATTATCTTCCCCAGGATTTGATAGCCCTGCATCCTGTCGAAGAGCGCGACGAGGCGCGAATGATGGTGCTCGACAGAAAGACAAAGACAATAGAGCACAGGCTTTTCAAGGACATCATAGACTATTTCGATGAAGGAGACCTCTTTGTGATGAACAACACGAGGGTTTTCCCGGCGCTGCTTTATGGCGAGAAGGAGCAGACCCGCGCACAGATACGTGTGTTCCTCCTAAGGGAGCTTGACGAAGAGAGCAGGCTTTGGGACGTGCTTGTGGACCCTGCCAGGAAGATCAGGATAGGCAACAAACTCTCGTTCTGCGAAGACGACAGCCTCGTGGCCGAAGTCATCGACAACACGACATCGCGCGGGCGAACCCTGCGATTCCTGTTCGACGGCGACCACGACGCGTTCAAGAAGAAACTCATGGACCTCGGCACGACTCCGCTGCCTAACGACATTCAGCGCCTGCGCGACATTGTGCCTGACGACGAGTTCGACTACCAAACCATATACGCTTCAGAGGAGGGTGCCGTAGTGGCTCCGGCCGCCGGCTTCCACTTCAGCAGGTTTCTTCTCTCCAAGATGGAAATCAAGGGCATAGAGAGAACTTACATAACACTCCATGCGGGTCTGAGCAACTTCAACGACATCGACGTGGAAGATCTCTCGAAGCACAAGCCCGATTCAGAGCGAATGATCATAAGGGAGGAGGTGGCCAACAAAATCAACGAGGCCAAGAAAGACGGCCACAAGATTGTAGTGGTGGGCACCACCACCATGAAGGCCCTCGAATCCTCGGTTTACGACAGCGGAATGGTGAAGACCACGGAGATGAACGGCAAGGAGGACATGTGGACGAACAAATTCATCTACCCGCCATACAGGTTCAAGGTGGGTAACGCCATGGTCACAAACTTCCACGCCCCGCAAAGCTCCATGCTGATGATGGCTGCGGCCTTCGGAGGATATGATTTCGTGATGAAGGCCTACAAGGAGGCTGTAGCCGAGAAATACCGTTTCCTCACTTACGGTGATGCAATGCTGATAATCTAACTTTTTAACAGAATACAACTATGTCAAAGGCATATCAGGAAGCAGGCGTGCAATTAGAGGCAGGCTACGAGTCGGTGAGGCTCATAAAGAAGCACATAGCGCGAACCAACCGCCCGGGGATGATGGGCAACATCGGCAGCTTCGGCGGAATGTTCGACCTGGCGTCGCTCGGCTACAAGGAACCAGTACTTGTGAGCGGGACCGACGGCGTGGGCACCAAGCTGAAACTGGCGTTCATGATGGACAAGCACGACACCATAGGCCAGGACGCCGTGGCGATGTGCGTGAACGACGTGCTGGCGCAGGGCGCGGCTCCGCTGTTCTTCCTCGACTACATCGCCGTTGGCAAGAACCAACCCTCGAAAATCGAGGCCATAGTGAAGGGCGTGGCCGACGGCTGCGAGCTGTCGAACTGCGCACTCATCGGCGGCGAGACCGCCGAGATGCCCGACATGTACGGCGACGACGAGTATGACATCGCCGGCTTCACCGTGGGCGCCGTGGAAAAGTCGCGGCTCATCGACGGCTCCAAAGTCTCCGTTGGCGACACGCTCATTGGACTTGCGTCGTCAGGCGTGCACTCAAACGGATTCTCGCTTGTGCGAAAGATTGTGTTCAAAGACAACAACCTCGACCTCGGCACGCAATATGAATCACTATCCGACACCCTCGGGAATGTTCTCCTCACCCCCACAAGAATCTATGTAAAGCCCGTTCTTGAAGTATTAAAAAATGTTAACATACATGCCATCTGCCACATCACCGGCGGAGGCTTCGACGAGAACATACCGCGCGCGCTGCGCCAAGGACAAGGTATTTTCGTGGACGAAAACAGTTGGGAGAAGCCTGCCATATTCCCATTCCTCGAGAAGCACGGAGGAATTGACCACCGCGAGATGTTCAATGTCTTCAACATGGGCGTGGGAATGGTGCTCATGGTTGACCCGAAAGACGCCGCACGCACAGTGGAGATGTTCAACAGTCTCGGCGAAAAGGCATACATTATCGGCGAAGTTACCGACAAGGAAGGCGTTGTTGACATAAAACTCAAATAATGAAACATATAGGTCCGCATGTAAGTGCCTCGGGAGGCGTTGAGAACGCCCCTCTCAACGCCATGCGGGTTGGCGCGACGGCTTTCGCACTCTTCACCAAGAACCAGCGGCAGTGGTTTTCCGCCCCGATGGATGGAAAGTCGGCAACCGCCTTTGCAGAAAACTGCTTCAAAGCCGGCATCAGCCCCGACTTCATACTCCCGCACGACAGTTACCTCATAAACCTCGGCAGCCCCGACAGCGACGGCCTCGAAAAGTCGCGCAAATCTTTTGTCGAAGAGATGCATCGCTGCGAACAATTAGGGTTAAAAATGCTTAATTTCCACCCAGGAAGCCATCTCAGACAGATAACTGTGGATGAATGTCTGGACCGCGTGGCGGAGAGTGTCAACATCGCGCTCGCAAAGACTCAGAACGTCACCGCAGTGATTGAGAACACAGCAGGACAGGGCAGCAACGTGGGCTTCAGCTTCCACCATCTCGCACACATCATCAACAAGGTTGATGACAAAACACGTGTAGGTGTTTGCCTTGACACCTGCCACACCTATTCCGCCGGTTACGACATCAAGACCCAGAACGGCTACAACAGCACTTTCGACGAGTTTGAGGAGGTTGTCGGTTTCAAATACCTCAAGGGCATTCATCTCAACGACACAAAAAAGGAATTCGGCAGCAGGGTGGACCGCCACGAGAGCATAGGGAAAGGTCTTCTCGGAATGGAATTCTTCGAGCGCTTCATGAACGACCCGCGCTTCGACAACATACCCATAATCCTGGAAACACCCGACGAGTCGCTGTGGGCTGACGAAATACGCCTTCTGACAAGTCTCGTTGGATAAAACAAGAAATATTCGTAAAAAACAATCTTTTATGAACAAGAAAACCAGCATAATCATTTGCCTCATCATCTCCTTTTTTTGCTTTGATCTCTCAGCGCAGACCATAGACCTGAAAAAACGCTATGTGATAGACAACATATACGGCCTGTCGTGGAGGCCTGGAACGGAACAGTACTCGTATATCGACGACGACCGGAACATTGTGGTTGTAAATCCGAAAAACGGCTCGGAGAAGGTGTTCCTCACAAACGCCTCTTCCACGGCACATGAAATTTCAAGCGTTTACGGATACAGGTGGGTTGACGCCAACACGCTCTATTTCCCGGCTGCCAACAAGACTTTGAATGTCGTTGACGGAAAAATCACCGCAAACAAGTTCGACAAGGTGGAAAGCGACAATGTGATTGACCAGGACATCAAGAACCGGGTTTTCATTGTCAAAAACGACAAAGGTGTCTTCGTGCAGTGCGCGGCCAACGGATTCGAGCCTATACTTCTCTGTCCCGACACCGGCAAGAACATCGTGTTCGGCGAGAGCGTGCACCGCAGCGAGTGGGGCATAAACGAGGGCCAGTATATATCACCTTCGGGAAATTTCATTGCATTCTACCGTATGGATGAAAGCATGGTCGAAGACTATCCGCTCATCAACAGCGGAACCCCGATAGCCACGGTAGAGAACATCAAGTACCCGATGGCGGGAAGGACTTCGCATGTGGTCAGTGTGGGTGTTTTCGACGTTGCAAAGTCGGCCCAAAGCGGAAATCCTTCGTATATTTATCTGCAAACCGACAAAAATGACGGCGAGTTTCTCACTAACGTAACTTTCTCGCCCGACGAGAAGAACATCTACATAACCCACCTCAACAGGGAACAGAACCACTCCAAGCTGATTCGCTACGACGTTGCTACCGGGAAGAAGCTCGGCGTCTTGATAGAGGAGCGCGACAGCCGTTACGTGGAGCCGCTCCGCAGGATGATTTTCATGAAGAGCGGCAATTTCCTTTGGTTCAGCGACCGCGACGGATGGAAGCAGATCTTCATGTACAGTCCTAAGGGAAAACTGCTTAAGAAAGTTGTTGATGGAAAGTTCGACGTAAGCGAATATTATGGCATAGACAAGGATGAGAAATACATCTACTTCACGGCATCGCTTGAAAAACCTGTGAACCAATATGTTTGCAGAGTTTCGATTGACAAGGGCGGCGTTGAGTGCCTCGCCCATGACGACGGTGTGCACCGCCCTCTCTTCAGCGACTCCAAGAACTACTTCATCGACTATTTCAGCAATCCGCACACACCGAGGAATATCACCCTTGTGAACAATCGCGGCAAAGTGCTGAAAACCCTTCTGGAAGCCAAGAGTCCTTTCGGAAGCATGAAACTTGGTGACACCAAGATCTTCGCCATAACGAACAAGTCGGGCGACTCGCTATGGTGCCGCATGATCACGCCGCCCGACATGGATGTAACAAAAAAATATCCTGTGTTCCTGTACGTCTATGGCGGCCCGCATTCTCAGTTAGTAACAAACCAATACCTGTCGGGCGGCCTCTTTCTCGAGTACATGGCGCAGCAGGGGTACATTGTTTTCACCCTCGACAACCGTGGAACCCAGAACAGGGGCGCCGACTTCGAAAAGTGCATCCACAGGAACCTTGGGGTGCGCGAGGTTGAGGACCAGATGTGCGGCGTTGAATTCCTGAAGTCGCTGCCATATGTCGACGCCGGCCGCATAGGACTCGACGGCTGGAGCTACGGCGGATTCATGGTGCTCTCGCTCATCACAGCCCATCCCGAGACCTTCAGGGCGGCTTCATGCGGAGGCCCCGTGGTCAACTGGGAATGGTACGAGGTGATGTACGGCGAGCGCTATATGGATACTCCGCAGGAGAACCCCGCCGGCTACGACAATGCCAACATAATTCCAAAAATCAAGAATGTCAAATGTCCGCTTTTGGTCATGCATGGCGCGCAGGATCACACTGTGGTGCAGCAGCACACGCTGGAGCTTCTCCGCCAGGCCGTAAGCGACGACGTGGAACTCGAATACTTTGTATACACCACCCACGACCACAACGTTATCGGACCGGAGCGCCGCCATCTCTACAACAAGCTGCTCCGCTTCCACAACCAGAACACCAAGGGTGAATGAAGCGGCTGTTCATAGCCACCCCGACCATAGTGCTCTCCTCGCCCCTGCAAGATTTTGTGGACAGGCTGAAGTCCAGCCTCAGGAATGAAGACATAGTGTGGGTGGAAAATAAGGTTCGCCATCTGACCCTGCGGTTCATCGGTGCAACGCCGGACCAAAAGGTGCCGCCTATAATGCAGTCGATGGATGAAAGCATCGGCAAGTTCACGAAGTTTTCGATGAAAATCGATAAGACAAGCGTCTTCGGCAGCCGTTATGAACCCAAAGTAATCTGGCTCGGGTTTGGAGATTTCAGCGACTTCAAGCGGCTATACGACGATTTGGAGCCGCGACTGGAGGGTGCTGGCTTCGAGCCTAACTATGGCAACTTCGTGCCGCACATCACCTTGGGGAGGATAAAGCGGCTCAGTTCAAAAGAGCGATTCTGGAGGGTTTTCAGGGAAGCGGAGGCGATTGCTATTTCGCAGGAGATAGAGGTTTCGCGGATAAACCTTTACCAGAGCTTCCTCAACAAGGACGGTCCTGAATACAAGGTTCTATTTAGCAAGGAACTAAAATAAGTAATTGAAGTTTCACAACGGACTCTTAGACATAAAATTGCATTCTGTAAATATCATGTCTATGCTTTCTCAAAACTGAAGATTTTTTTCAGACGGATTTTCACTTGAAAGAAATTATAAATTTGCAGGAGAATTTCCAACCAATACTTATATACTCCATGCAAAATACTGTGAAGACTTTGGTGATAAGATTCAACAACAAGTTGTATCATAACGAGATTGAGCTGTTCCGCGGGGCGGTGGTGGCCGCTGCCGAAGGGGGCAATGTTCTTTTTCACAATCATCTTGGCGACGAGAAGTTGCGCTACGCCTACCCGCTCCTGACTTTGACACTCTAAAAAAATGTTTTTGTAACACATTAAGAATCTGATAGATATAAATCCTGATTTTTTGTTTTGGGGGTTGCAAACTTCAACTGAAAATCAATAAGTTGCATGATTTTCCTCAAAAAGTGTCAAAGTCAGGAAACAGGAACTTTTAACTGAGTTCTTGGTTCTATCTTGCAGCACCTTGACGCGGGCGCGGTGCAAAACGCGCGGTTGCTCTTCCCAAGTTGCTGAAGACGGTACGTATCAAATATTTTTCTACTTTTGCGAAATTTTTCACTGCTTATGCTAAGTCTGTACATAAAAGAACTCAAGGTTTTCCTAAGCTCCATAATAGGATACATCTTCATCGGAGTGTTCATCATAGTTTCGGGGCTGTTCATCTGGGTCTTCCCCAACGTGAACAATGTCGTCGAGTCGGGGCTGGCCGACCTTCAGGGGCTCTTCAACCTGTCGCAGTTCCTGTTCCTGTTCCTGGTGCCCGCCATCACCATGCGGTCGTTCGCCGAGGAGAAGCGAAACGGCACCATGGACTATCTCCTCACCCTCCCGCTCACCGACATGCAGATTGTGTGGGCCAAGTTCCTCGCCTGTCTCACGCTGCTGATAATCGCCCTTGCCCCCACCCTCGTCTACGTGGTTTCTGTCTATATGATCGGCAACCCGGTGGGAAACATCGACATGGGCAGCACCTGGGGGTCGTATCTCGGACTGCTTTTCCTCGGCGCGGCGTTCATCTCAATAGGGCTCTTCTCGTCGAGCCTCACAAACAACCAGATCGTGGCGTTTATCGTCGCCGCGCTGCTCTGCTTCGTGCTCTCGTTCGCCTTCGCCTTCATATACTCGTTCGACACCCTCGGCAATTTCGGTTATTACCTTAAAACCCTGGGCATCGAGCACCACTACGCCTCCATAAGCCAGGGCGTGATCGACACCCGCGACGTGGTGTATTTCTGCGGGGTTATATTCGTATTCCTCTACTCCACCCGCTTAGTGCTGCTGAGTCGTAAATGGTAATCCGCAATCCAAGATGAAAAAGAACAACGCCAATATCAACAAGAAGAGCAGGAAGTTCAAGAGACAGTCGATACTCTGGCTTCTCGCGGTGGTCGCCATAGTGGTTGCCGCCAACATCATGTCGTCATTTTTCTTTTACAGGATAGACCTCACGAAAGACAAACGCCATTCCTTGTCGAAGAGCACCATCGAGATGCTCGAAAACCTGGAGGACAGGGTCTATTTCCGGGTGTATCTGAAAGGCAAGGACCAGCCTGCCGACTACCAGCTTTTCGCGAAGCAGGTGGAACAAATGCTACAGAACTTCAGGAGCTACTCCAAGAACGTGTACTACGAGTTCATCGACCCCATAGAGGGCAAATCGAACGAGGAGGTCAACGCAATCATGGGTGAATTCGTGAAGAAGGGCCTCGAACCCATCCCCATCAGCCGCGAGGACGCCACCGGATACTCCACACGGCTTGTGGTACCCGGAGCCATTGTCTCGTACCGCAACCACGAGTACCCCGCAAAGGTCGTCGTGGCCGACCCGTCGGGCGCCGACTGGATGAAATATTCCAACGAGGAGCTGGAATACAACCTCGTGGCCCCGGTGCGCCGCCTGCTGAAGACCGAGAGGCCGAAGGTGGCCTACCTCGACGGACACGGCGAACTCGACTTCTGGAACACTTGCTGGACAGCGATGCAGCTGCAGAGGTTCTACAATGTGAGCCGGATAACGCTTGACGGAAAGATCAACGCCCTGCGCAACATCTCCATCGACGACACCGTGTCGGGCAACCTCGTGCTCGGGGGGAACAAATACGACGTGCTGATTATAGCCCAGCCAACACAGCCGTTCAAGGAGTACGACAAGTACATCATAGACCAGTTCATAATGCGCGGCGGCAAGGTGCTGTGGCTCATCGACAACACAAACGCCTCGCTCGACAGCCTGCAGTCGGCGCCCGAGTTCTTCGCCACGCCGCGCGCACTGTATGTCAACGACCTCCTGTTCACCTACGGCGTGAGGATAAACACCGACCTCATACAGGACCTCAGCTGCATGCCCGTGCCGCAGCAGGTGAGCGTCATAGGCGACCAGCCGCAATACAAGTTCATGGCGTTCCCCTACAGCCTCGACGTCGTGAACTTCGGCAACCATCCAATCGTGAGGAATCTCAAGAACATAAAGTCCGACTTCGCCGGCAGCATAGACCTTGTGGGCAACAACGCCGACCTCTCGAAGGTTGTGCTCATGACCACTTCGGAGCGCACCAAGGTGGTTCCTACCCCTTCAATCGTAACCTTGCGCGTGGGACTTGTGAAACCCAACATTCAGGAGTTCGCATACAGGAACGTGCCCTTGGCCGTCCTCGTGGAAGGCAACTTCAACTCGGCCTTCAAGGGCATCCTGCCCATCGAGTTCGACACCATCAAGGAGCTCGACTTCAAGGAGAAGAGCGTCTACACGCGGCAGATATTCGTTTCTGACGGCGACATCATCCGCAACCCCTTCGACAGCAAGCGCAACCAGCCATACCCCGCCGGTTACGACATATACACCCGTCAGACATTCGACAATTCCGACTTTATAGTCAACTGCGTGAACTACCTGTGCGCCGACGACGATCTGCTCATGCTCCGGGCCAAGAACTTCAAGACCGGCTCGCTGAATCAGGAGAAGACCCGCAACAACAAGGTCATGCTCGCACTCGTTAACATAGGCGTTCCGATAGCCATAATCGCGGTGCTTGGCATCACTCTGATAGTGCTGCGGCGAGTTCGCTTCTCGAAAAAAACAACCGCAACATCATGAAAGACACCTTGAGATACTTCATAATTCTGGCGGCGCTGCTCATCCCCTTCACTATCTCATCAGTGAGGGAAAAATTCCCCATAATGGTCGGCATAACCCTTGGCGTAACATTTGCCTACTGGGGTATGGTGCTGTTTTTCAGGAAGAAAAACAAGGCGGAATAAATTTCGGGCAAATTCGGCACGCCAACTTTCGGAAAGAAAAAATCCTATATTTGCAACGCATTTTTTTCAAACAAAAACTTATAATCTAAACAATAATTTATGGAAAAAATAAGAATTGGTATCAATGGTTTCGGCCGCATAGGCCGCCTGGTGTTCAGGGCAACAGTTGAGAGAGACAATGTTGAGGTTGTGGCCATCAACGACCTGCTGGACGTGGACTACATGGCGTACATGCTTCGCTACGACTCCGTTCACGGAAAGTTCAACGGCGAGGTTTCTGTTGAAGACGGCATGTTAGTGGTGAACGGCAACAAAATCCGTGTCACCGCCGAGAAAGACCCGGCGAACCTGAAATGGAACGAAGTTGGCGCAGACTACGTTGTTGAGTCAACAGGCCTGTTCCTCACCGCCGAGCTCGCCCAGGCCCACATCAACGCCGGCGCGAAGCGCGTGGTGATGTCGGCTCCCTCAAAAGACGACACCCCGATGTTCGTGATGGGCGTGAACAACCATGAATACGCCGGACAGCCGATAGTGTCGAACGCATCATGCACCACCAACTGTTTAGCGCCTCTTGCCAAGGTCATCAACGACAACTTCGGGCTTGAAGAAGGCCTTATGACAACCGTGCATGCAGCAACTGCAACGCAGAAGACCGTTGACGGCCCATCGAAGAAAGACTGGCGCGGCGGCCGCTCCATACTCGGCAACATCATACCTTCGTCGACAGGCGCGGCAAAAGCCGTCGGCAAAGTAATCCCGGAACTGAAAGGAAAACTCACAGGCATGTCGCTGCGCGTGCCGACTGCTGACGTATCTGTGGTGGATCTCACCTGCAAGATCAAGAAGGCCGCAACATACGACGAAATAAAGGCTGCCGTGAAGAAAGCTTCCGAAAACGAACTCAAAGGCATCCTCGGATACACCGAAGAGGCAGTGGTTTCAACAGATTTTATCGGAGAGAAGAGGACTTCCGTGTTCGACGCCTCCGCAGGCATCATGCTCAACGAGCACTTCGTGAAGTTAGTTGCCTGGTATGACAACGAGATCGGGTATTCCAACAAGGTTGTAGATCTGATCTGCAGCATGAACAACGTGAAATTCTAAATCCCTTCACATGTTCGCTCCTGAAACGCTTTACGACATCAGTTACGGTGTGTATGTCATCACGACGAAATGTGATGACACCTTGGCCGGATTTGTGTCGAACACCTTGATGCAGATCACCAGTTCCCCTGTGCGTGTGGTGACTATGGTGAGCAAAGACAATTTCACCTGCCCCCTTATTGAAAAATCCGGAAGGTTCAATGTCAGCATATTGTCAGCCGGCGCCCCGAAGGGGCTTGTGTCCACTTTCGGGTACAAGAGCGGCAGGGATACCGACAAGTTCGCCTCGATAGCTTACGAGACCGATTCGCGGGGCATCCCGTTCTTCAAACAGGGCGTTGTTTCCGTGCTGGGCTGCGATGTTGTCGGCTCAACAGATTTCGAAACGCACATGATGTTCGTGGGCGAAATAGTCTCAGGAGAGAAGATTTCAGAAGAAAAGCCCTTGACTTACAAGGATTTCAGAAATATTTACAAAGCGGCATCCCCGAAGAATGCCCCAACATTTCAACAAAAACCAAATCAAGCAAAAATGGAAAAAGACCTTTATGTATGCGACCTTTGCGGTTACGTTTATGACCCTGAAGTGGGCGACCCTGACAGCGGCATAGCGCCAGGCACTCCCTTTGAGGAAATCCCCAGCAACTGGGTTTGCCCGATATGCGGCGTTGACAAGTCACACTTTACAAAGAAATAACCCATTTTCAAATAAGATCTCAGGGTGTGCCTTAATTCAGGCACACCTTTTTTTGTGCTCTTCATCAACAAAATTCCAGTCTAAGGATATTAAAAGCCTTGTTCAGGCCAGCTTTCTCAAAAGCGTGGTTTATATCTAAATTTTGTATATTTGCCGTTTGTTTTTTGGAAAAATATCATATCGGAATATGGCGAATTTTTTGACAAGACTATTTGGCACGAAGGCTGACAGGGACATGAAAGAACTCCAGCCGTTACTAAAGAAGACACTTTCAGCGTATGAGAGCGTCAAGGAACTCTCAACGGACGAACTGAGGCACAAGACGGTGGAATTCCGCGACAAGATACGCGAGGCCACGAAAGAAGAGGAAGACCGACTTGCGGAGCTGCGCCGTTATTTGGAGGAGAACTACGACATCCCCATCAATGAAAAACAGGACAAATACAAGGAAATAGAGAAACTTGAAGAAAAGGTGTACGAAACCACCCAGGAGATTTTGAACGACATACTTCCCGAGGCGTTCTCTGTGATGAAGGAGACTGCGCGCCGTTTCAAGGAGAACGAGACAATCACTGTCACGGCCACGCAGCACGACCGCGACCTGGCGGCGAAACGCGACTGCATCACCATCGACGGAGACAAGGCTGTTTACCAGAACAGATGGATGGCCGGCGGCAACATGATTCAGTGGGACATGTGCCACTACGACGTGCAGCTCATCGGCGGCATAGTGCTCCACCAGGGAAAGATTGCCGAGATGGCCACCGGTGAGGGAAAGACTCTCGTTGCAACGCTCCCGGTGTACCTCAACGCGCTTCCCGGCAAGGGTGTGCACGTGGTTACCGTGAACGACTACCTCGCCAAGCGCGACTCCGAATGGATGGGGCTTCTCTACGAATTTCTCGGACTCACCGTTGACTGCATCGACAAATACGAGCCCAACTCCGACGACCGCCGCCGCGCCTACAACGCCGACATCACCTACGGCACAAACAACGAGTTCGGCTTCGACTACCTCCGCGACAACATGGCGCGCAACATCGGCGAGTTGGTGCAGCGCCCTCACAACTACGCAATCGTCGATGAGGTCGACTCGGTGCTTATCGACGATGCCCGTACACCCTTGATAATCTCCGGCCCGACACCGAAAGGCGACCAGCAGGCCTTCGAGCAATACAAGCCCATAGTGCAGAAACTTTACGAGGCGCAGCGCACACACGTGGCACAGATCCTGACACAGGCCAAGAAACTTCTCGCTGAGAACCCGGATCCGAAGCCACAGGACGAGGCTGCTATGCTTCTTCTGCGCGCGCACCGCGGACTGCCGAAAAACAAGGCCCTCATCAAGTTCCTCAGCGAACCTGGCATGAAACAGGTGCTTCAACGCACAGAGTCGTTTTTCATGCAGGAACAGAACAGAAACATGCACCTCATCGACGACGACCTCTATTTCGTGATTGAGGAGAAACTCAACACCGTTGACATCATGGACAAGGGTATCGATGTCATCAGCAAGGACGCCGACGAGGCAAAACTCTTCATTATGCCTGACGTCGGGGCGCAGATCGCCGAATTGGAAAAGGAAAACCTCACTCCAGAGGAAAAACTCGCCAAAAAAGAGGAAATCTACAACAACTATGCAATAGCCTCAGACAGAATACATACTGTGCACCAGCTCCTGAAAGCCTATACCATGTTCGACCGCGATGTGGAATACGTCATCATTGACAACAAAGTCAAGATTGTGGACGAGCAGACGGGACGTATCATGGAGGGCAGGCGTTATTCAGACGGTCTCCACCAGGCCATCGAGGCAAAGGAAAACGTCAAGGTGGAGGCTGCCACGCAGACATACGCCACAATCACGCTCCAGAACTACTTCCGCATGTACAAGAAGCTGGCCGGCATGACCGGTACAGCGGAAACCGAGGCCGGCGAGTTCTGGAACATCTACAAACTCGACGTGGTCGTAATTCCTACAAACAAGCCGGTTATAAGAAAAGACGCCGACGATTTGGTGTACAAGACCAAGCGCGAGAAATATGCCGCAGTTGTTGACGAAATCCTCAGGCTTCACGAGGAAGGACGGCCTGTACTTGTCGGCACCACATCGGTGGAAATCTCCGAACTGCTCTCGAACATACTCACCCGCCGCCACATACAGCACAACGTGCTCAACGCCAAGTTGCACAAACGCGAGGCCGACATTGTGGCCGAGGCGGGCCAGGCCGGCACCGTGACCATCGCCACCAACATGGCCGGCCGTGGTACCGACATCAAACTCACCCCGGAAGTCAAG
This sequence comes from uncultured Bacteroidota bacterium, assembly GCA_902796805.1. GTDB lineage: Bacteria > Bacteroidota > Bacteroidia > Bacteroidales > WCHB1-69 > F23-D06. The sequence goes on along the minus strand of CADBQG010000009.1, from coordinate 8,456 downwards.
GAGAAGGGCGGACTTGCGATTATCGGCACCGAGCGGCACGACTCGCGACGCGTCGACCGCCAGCTGCGTGGACGTTCAGGACGACAGGGCGACCCGGGCAGCTCCCAGTTCTTCGTGTCGCTCGAAGACGACCTCATGCGACTCTTCGGCTCCGACCGTATCGCCAAGGTGATGGACAGCATGGGGCACCAAGACGGTGAGGTTATCCAGCACAGTATGATCTCGAAGTCGATTGAAAGGGCGCAGAAGAAGGTTGAGGAGAACAACTTCGGCATACGCAAGCGCCTTCTTGAATACGACGACGTGATGAACAAGCAGCGTTCAACCATATACAGGCGCCGCCGCAACGCACTCTTCGGCGACCGCCTCGCAATTGACATATCCCAGATGTTCCACGACGTGTGCGAAACGCTCGTGGCCGACATGTGGGAGGCCAAAGACTTCGAGGGCTTCAAGATGGCAATGATACGCACGTTCGGCTGCGAGTCACCATTCGAGGAAAACTACTTCCTTCAAGAGCGTCAAAGCACGCTTGTGGAAAAACTCTTCCCTGTAGTATATGATCACTATAGGGAAAAACTCGCCAAAATCAGCGAACAGGCCTTCCCCGTGATCGAGAGGGTTTACATGGAACACGGCGACAAATTCCAGAACATCGCCATCCCGTTCACCGACGGCAAGAAAACCATCAACATCGTGGCACCGCTAAAGAGATGCTACGAGACAAACGGACGCGAAGTCGGGCTATCCTTTGAGAAGGGAATCACACTCGCGGTCATCGACAACGCCTGGAAAGAACATCTTCGCGCAATGGACGACCTCAAGGAAAGCGTGCAGAACGCTTCCTACGAACAGAAAGACCCGCTGTTGATTTACAAACTCGAGTCGTTCAACCTGTTCGACCAGCTGCTTGTGCGCATCAGCGAGGAAATCGTGGCCTTCCTCAACGTGGGGAAACTCCCCATAGCGGAAGAAACGGAGCTCAAGGAGGCAAGGCTGCCTGAGTCTGACGCGAAAAGACTCCAGACCGGACGGCAGGAGATGGGCAGGGGAAGGCAGATGTCGCCCGGCAGACCCGCAAACGAGCCGTTCCGCGCCGAGAAGAAGATAGGACGAAACGACCCTTGCCCATGCGGCAGCGGAAAAAAATACAAGAACTGTCACGGAAGATCCGATGCCGAATAATGAAGCGTGTTGTTCTTTCCGTAACCTCAGATCTCTACACCGACCAACGCGTTGACAAAATGTCTCGCTTCCTGCACAAGAACGGATTCGATGTCACGCTCGTGGGCAGGCGCTACGCAGACTCGCCGGCGATGGACAAACGTCCCTACAAGACCCGACGGCTCCACCTGCTCTTCAGGCGGGGCTTCCTCTTCTACGCCGAATATCAAATACGCATTTTCATGTATCTGCTCTTCAAAAAATGCGACATCCTTGTGGCAAACGACCTCGACACGCTTCTGCCTAACTTTCTGATTAGCAAGTTGAAAAATAAAGAACTCGTGTATGACAGCCACGAGTATTTCTGCGGAGAACTGTCGGTTTTGTCCAAGCCCGTCTCCCTGAAAGTATGGAGCGGTATAGAGCATTTCTGCTTCCCTAAGCTGAAAAAGGTCATTACCGTGAGCCAGTCCATAGTCGACCAGTATGAAAAAGAATACGGAATAAGGCCGTATCTTGTCAGGAACATTCCCGTACGGGAAAAGTTCACCGTTACTGAGACCCGCGAGTCCTTGGAAATGCCTGCCGGGAAGACAATTCTCATCCTGCAAGGCAGCGGCATCAACGAAGGCAGGGGTGGCGAGGAAATCGTCCAGTCGATGGCTCTCCTGCAAAACTGCCATCTGTTCGTTGTCGGAGAAGGCACCGCGATTTCCAAAATGAAGCGCATGGCAGAAGAACTTCATCTTAGCGACAGAATAACTTTTGTGGACAGGCAGTCGCCCAGGATGCTGTTCAATTACACATCATTGGCGGACATTGGCTTTGCCATCGACAGCGATCTCAGTCCGAACCTCAGGTTCAGCTTGCCGAACAAGATCTTCGACTACATCAAGGCATCAACGCCGATGGTGGCCTCCAACTTGGTGGAGAGAGCAAGGATTGTGAACCAATACGGCGTGGGAGTCGTGGCGGAATCGATGTCGCCCGAAGACATAGCCGCCGCAGTGCAACGCCTGGCAGAGCCGGAAACCCTGAAGCGATGCCGCGAAAACTGCGCAAAGGCCGCCGAAGAACTCACTTGGGAGAACGAGGAAAATGTCCTGAAACTCGTATATTGCGACAAATCCATTTAAAATGTAATTTTGCACGAAAAATAATGAATATGACTTCAAACGAGATAAGAAAAGCATTTTTAGACTTCTTCAGTTCAAAAGAACACCATATTGTACCGTCGGCGCCGATGGTTGTGAAAAACGACCCCACCCTGATGTTCACAAACGCGGGCATGAACCAGTTCAAGGACATCTTCCTCGGGAACAGCCCGGCAGAGCACCCGCGCGTGGCCGACACACAGAAGTGCCTCCGCGTGTCAGGAAAGCACAACGACCTTGAAGAGGTTGGACACGACACCTACCACCACACCATGTTCGAGATGCTCGGAAACTGGTCGTTCGGCGACTATTTCAAAAAAGAGGCCATAAGCTATGCGTGGGAATTTCTCACGGAAGTCGTGAAACTCGACAAGGACAGGCTATATGCCACCGTTTTCGCAGGAGACGAGAAGGACGGCACGTCTTTTGACGAGGAGGCTTATAAAATGTGGATGGAACATCTCCCCGAGGACCGAATCCTGAAAGGCAACAAAAAGGACAATTTTTGGGAGATGGGCGACACCGGACCGTGCGGACCGTGCTCTGAAATACACATTGACCTGCGCGATGACGATGAACGTGCGAAAACACCTGGTTCTGAATTGGTTAACAAAGACAATCCACTCGTAATTGAAATATGGAACCTCGTGTTCATGCAGTTCAACCGGCTTGCCTCCGGCGAACTCCAACCTTTGGCAGCAAAACATGTTGACACCGGCATGGGGTTCGAAAGACTGTGCATGGCTGTGCAGAACAAGAAGTCGAACTACGACACCGACATCTTCCAGCCGCTGATACAGAAGATTGCGCAGAATGCGGGTGTCCGCTATGGCGAGAACAAGGACGTTGACGTGGCGCTGCGTGTCGTGGCCGACCACCTGCGCGCCGTGGCTTTCGCGATAGCCGACGGGCAGCTGCCGTCGAACACTGGAGCCGGCTACGTGATACGCAGAATCCTTCGCCGCGCAATACGCTACGGCTTCACTTTCCTTAAGTTCCACGAGCCGTTCATGCACGCCTTGGTCGCCGACCTCGTGCAGCAGATGGGACATCAGTTCCAGGAACTCCCGGCACAGCAGAAACTTGTGGAAAACGTTATCCGTGAAGAGGAAAACTCGTTCCTCAAAACCCTGGATTCCGGCATAATAAAGTTCGACAACTACGTCAAGAACCTGAAAGACAGCAAAGTCATCGACGGCGACTTCGCCTTCGAACTCTTCGACACCTACGGCTTCCCGATAGACCTCACCTGCCTCATGGCTTCAGAGAAGAACCTGCAGGTTGACATGGACGGGTTTTCGCGCGGCCTTCAACAGCAGAAAGAACGCTCGCGCGCGGCCACGTCGATTTCAGCCGGCGACTGGACTGAACTTTCTGAGGACATACAGACACAATTTGTCGGATACGAAAAAAGCGAATGTGAATGCAGAATACTGAAATACAGACAGGTAACTGCTAAAAACAAGTCTTTCTATCAGATTGTGCTTGACAAGACACCGTTCTATTCAGAGTCGGGCGGCCAGGTGGGAGACACCGGCTGGCTGTGCAACGATGCCGAAACCATAGACATATACAACACAACAAAGGAAAACAATCTTGTAATACACCATTCAAACAAGATTCCTAATGACGTTAATGCACTGTTCACTGCAAAAATCGACGCTGAAAAGCGCAGGATGATTGCAAACAACCACTCCGCGACACATCTTTTGGACTTCGCCCTCAGGAAGACACTTGGAACGCACGTGGAGCAAAAAGGCTCTTTGGTTACATCCGACCGTCTTCGCTTCGACTTCTCGCACTTTGCGAAGGTTACCGATGAAGAGTTAGTGAAAGTTGAAAGAGAAGTAAACAATCTGATTAGAAGCAACATACCATCACAAGTGTTCAACGATGTGCCTATTGACGAGGCTCGTGAGCGCGGCGCGATAGCCCTGTTCGGCGAGAAATATGGCAAGACGGTGCGCGTGGTGCAGTTCGGCGAGTCGATTGAACTTTGCGGCGGCACGCACACTTCCGCCACGGGCAACATCGGAATCTTCAAGATTGTGTCGGAAGGCGCGATTGCAGCCGGAGTGCGCAGAATTGAAGCTATCACGGGTGCTGCGGCTGAAGACATGATTTATGAGGAAGAGAGTCTCATAGCCCAGCTTAAGGCGTTGCTCAACAACAGCAATCTGCTGCAGTCGGTGCAGAAGTTGCAGGACGACAACGCGGCGATGCGCAAGAGCATAGAGGCGGCGGAGAAACAGAAAGCCCTTGACTTGGCAAAATCGCTGGTGGATACCGCCGAGAAACACAACGGCGTGGATGTGCTGTGCAAGAAGGCTGACTTTGCGCCGGACCTTTTGCGCCAGACCGCAATTAACCTGCGCGAGGCTTCCGGGAGAGTGGTGGTATTGGGCAGCGTTTATGAAGGCAAGCCCAATCTTGTGGTCGCCGTAAGCTCTGATCTGTCAGAAAAGCTAAACGCGCAGACACTTGTACGCGCCGGCGGAAAGTTCATTCAGGGCGGTGGCGGCGGACAGCCGACTTTGGCCATGGCCGGCGGAAAAAATCCTGACGGCGTTGACGAAGCCATTTCTGAAATAGTGAAAATAGTGAAGGAAACATTAAAGTAATAACATAAACAGATAGTCAATATGATAATAAAAGACGATTTTGTGTGCAGACACAACGGACCCGACGCCTGCGAGCAACAGAAAATGTTGGACGTCATCGGCGTTAAGACTTTGGACGAACTTATTGAAAAGACAGTGCCCGCTGCCATACGCTTGCCAAAGCCACTCGACCTGCCCGATGGCATGACGGAGGGCGAGTATCTCAACCATATCCATACTGTGATGGCCAAGAACAAGATTTTCCGTTCTTACATCGGAATGGGCACGTACAATACATACACTCCCGCCGTTATTTTGAGGAATATCTTCGAGAACCCGGGCTGGTACACATCATACACACCTTATCAAGCGGAGATTTCGCAGGGGCGTATTGAGGCGTTGCTGAACTATCAGACGATGGTCAGCAGTTTGACAGCCATGCCGTTGTCGAATGCCTCCATGCTCGACGATGCGACCGCGGCCGGCGAGATGATGCTCATGTTCTTCCGCAGCCGCAGCCGCGACCAGCAGAAGAACAACGTGGTGAAATACTTCGTCGACGAGGGCGTTTTCCCGCATTCAATAGGTGTGATGAAGACAAATGCAGCCCCGCAGGGCATCGAGCTTGTGATTGGCAAGGCCGACAAGGTGGAGTTAGACGACACTTTCTTCGGGGCAATGATACAGTATCCGACGTACTGGGGCAGCATCTACAACTACAAGTCTTTTGTGGAGAAGGCTCATGCGAAGAACATCTTTGTGGGAGTGGCCACCGACTTGCTGGCTCTCACGCTGCTTACGCCTCCTGGCGAGTGGGGTGCCGACTGCGTAGTAGGTTCAACGCAACGCTTCGGCATCCCGATGGGCTACGGCAGTCCGGCGGCCGGCTTCTACGCTTGCCGCGAGGAGTTCCTGCGCCAGATGCCGGGCCGCGTCATCGGCGTCACCGTTGACGCGCAGGGCAACCGCGCCGTACGCATGGCACTTCAGACACGCGAGCAGCACATCAAGCGCGAGCGCGCAACGTCGAACATCTGCACCGCGAGTGCGCTCACAGCTATCATGGCCGGCTTCTACGGAATGTGGCACGGCGCAGAGGGCATCCGCAACAAAGCCGTCAAAATCAACGTCCTCTCCGGCGTTCTCGCTTCAGAAGCAGCCAAATACGGCTTCAAACAGTATAACGAACACTATTTCGACACCGTCTGTCTCGAGACACCGGAAGGCATAACCTGCGAAGATGTCAAGAAAGTGGCTCTTTCAAAGGAAATCAACCTCTGCTACCACTGCGAGCGCTGCTTCACGGTTTCGTTGGACGAGACTGTTACACTCAAGGATGTGAACGACATTCTTGAAATATTGGCCATCACCGCTGGAAAGACTTTTGAACCATACATTTGCGACGGTTCTTGTGGCATCCCCGACCTGCATATTCCTGCTGAGCTAAACCGTAAGTCGGAGTTCATGCAGAACAAGATTTTCAAGCAGTATCATTCTGAAACAGAGATGATGCGCTACATGAAGATGCTCGAAGTCAAGGATTTGTCGCTCAACCGCGCCATGATTCCGCTCGGCTCTTGCACCATGAAGTTGAACGCTGCCGCCGAGATGCTTCCATTGAGCTGGGCCGAGGTTTGCAACGTGCATCCATACGCACCCGCCGACCAGGCTGAGGGCTACCGCGAAATGCTGGACGAGGTCTGCAACTGGCTCGCGAAGATCACCGGCTTTGCAGCCGTGTCGTTGCAACCCAACTCGGGCGCAGCGGGAGAATATGCAGGCATGACGGTCATCCGCAACTACCACCTCAGCCGCGGCGAAGGACACCGCAACATCTGCCTCATACCCGCTTCGGCGCACGGCACAAACCCGGCATCGTCCGCAAAGGCAGGAAACAAGATTGTGGTCGTTAAGTCCACTGAAAACGGCGAGGTTGACGTTGAGGACCTCCGTGCAAAGGCCGGGCAATACAAGGACAATCTCTCATGCCTCATGATCACTTATCCGTCAACTCACGGCGTGTTCGAGGAGGCAATTCTCGACATTATCAAGATAGTGCACGAGAACGGCGGTTTGGTTTACATGGATGGCGCGAACATGAACGCCCAGGTCGGACTCACATCACCGGGTGCGATGGGCGCGGATGTATGTCATCTGAACCTTCACAAGACGTTTGCGATGCCTCACGGCGGAGGCGGTCCTGGCGTTGGCCCCATCTGCGTTACAAAAGAGCTTGCGCAGTTCCTGCCCAACCACGCCTGCGCCGAAGTTGGCGGCGAGAACGGCTCGCAGGTCGCAACCGCTCCATACGGCAGCGCGTACCTCATACCCATCACATACGGATACCTCAAGATGCTCGGCGGCAAGGGCCTGACCCACACCACCAAGATGGCAATCCTGAACGCCAACTACATGAAGGCAAGGCTTCAGAATGACTACAAGATACTATACACAGGCGCAAACGGCATGTGCGCCCATGAGATGATTCTCGACTGCAACGAGTTCGACAAGAACGCCGGCGTGCAGGTGGGCGACATTGCGAAACGACTGATGGACTATGGCTTCCACGCTCCCACGGTTGCATTCCCGGTTCACGGCACCCTGATGGTTGAGCCCACCGAGAGCGAGCCGCTGAGCGAACTCGACCGTTTCTGCGACGCGATGATCGCCATCCGTCAGGAGATCCGCGACATTGAGGATGGCAAGGCCGACAGGGGCAACAACCTCATCAAGAACGCGCCACACAGCATGAACGTGGTCTGCGCCAATGAATGGGATCGCCCATACACCCGCCAGCAGGCCGCCTTCCCCCTAGCACACACTGAGAAATACTGGCCGACCGTAGGCAAAATCGACGACGCTTTCGGCGACAGAAACCTCGTTTGCGTGTTGAGCGAGTAGTGCTTCTGCCACTGCAAATAATCACTGCCGGCAAACTTCGCGTTGCCGGCAGTTTTTCTTTTCTTATTTTTCCAAGGATGCCCGGTAAAACTTTTCATGAGGTTGGAAAAGACTGGTCCAACCGTGCAAACATACATGAACAAACCATTGTCAAAGGTCTTAAAAAAAAATGAGAAAAATCTTGACTTCCAATTGATGCGGCACATTCACGATTTTGCAGAGAAACCGCAGCCGTCGTTTCGCCCGAATTAGAACAAAATAGAACCAACGTGGGCATAGCGCGAATGGTTATTTTTGCCGTATGAAACAGGCAGCGACCATTACGGTTCTATGGAGGTTTCCCGTCCCGCATTCCCTATGGCAGGCGGCACTGTGCCATGGAATGGCACAGCCGCGTCTTATTTTTGCAGGCAAAAAAACGAAAAGAGTATGCCGGACAGAAATATTTTGTATGTTTGCAGCGTATTTGAAGATAGCGTAAGCTATGGTGTGTCTGTAGAAAGAAATCGCCAAATTTTAGAGACAGGTCACACTGGCAGGTACGTCCGCAATAGGCGTACTCTTTTCAGTTTTTCAGTGTCTCGTGGCGTTTGGCGATGCCTTTTCTACCTGAAGGGCGGAAGGGGTGCGCTGTTTT
>CADBQG010000008.1 GCA_902796805.1 uncultured Bacteroidota bacterium | reverse complement strand
GGTTGACGGCACGGGCGAGAACCTCAAGGTTTACTCGTTCTGCACCCGCTACTCCTGCGACACCGTTATGGAGGACAGCCCGGCGAAAGGCTCCGCATACAGCATCCGCTGTGTGAAGGAGAAGGAATAGTTTACACCGGAATGCAAGGGGCCGGTCTTTACGACCGTACCCTTGCATTTTCTTAATATTATCAAAAAAGCGTTGCGGCCGCGCCCCTTCCCGGGGGCGCGACCGCGTTTTTGTCCCCTTGACGGCGCGGCTAAAATCGTGTTCGTTGCGAATCTGACAAAAAAATGTATCTTTGCAGGTTTGGAAAAAATCATCAAAATAAGAAAAACATAACAGACATGGAAGAGAAGAAAAAATCAATGATTCGCTTGAGAATGAGTTCACAGGACGCGCATTACGGCGGCAACCTGGTTGACGGAGCGCACATGCTCGCACTTTTCGGTGATGTGGCCACCGAGCTCCTCATCATGCAAGACGGCGACGAGGGCCTGTTTTGCGCCTACGACAACGTGGAGTTCCTCGCCCCCGTTTACGCCGGCGACTACATAGAGGCCGTGGGCGAGATAACCCATGTGGGCAACACTTCGCGCAAGATGGTCTTCGAGGCACGCAAGGTGATCCGCCCGCGCACCGACATCAGCGACTCCGCCGCCGACGTGCTCGACGAACCCATAGTTGTGTGCCGCGCCTCCGGAACATGCGTGGTGCCGAAACAGTGCCAGAGGAAAAACAATTAGGAATTAAGAATTAAGAATTGGAGATTTGATATGGATAAGTTGATAATAACGGCTGCTATTTGCGGCGCGGAAGTTACGAAAGAACAGAACCCGGCGGTGCCCTACACCGTTGAAGAAATAGTGCGCGAGGCCAAGTCGGCGGTCGATGCCGGCGCCGCCATTGTGCACCTGCACGTGCGCGAGGACGACGGCACGCCAACGCAAAGCCGCGCCCGCTTCCAGGAATGCGAGGAGGCCATCTACAAGGTGTGCCCCGATGTGATTCTCATACCCTCCACCGGCGGCGCTGTGGGCATGTCTCCCGAGGAACGCCTCCAGTCGACCGACACCACGCCGGTGCCGGAAATGGCCACCCTCGACTGCGGCACGTGCAACTTCGGCGACGAAATCTTCGACAACACGATGCCCACCATGAGGGCCTTCGGCAAACGGATGCTCGAGCGCGGCATCAAGCCGGAGTACGAGTGCTTCGAGATGGGGCATCTCGACACAATCCTCACCATGGCGCGCAAGGGCGAGGTGCCCGGCGCACCAATGCAGTTCAACTTCGTGCTTGGCGTTCCCGGCTGCACGGCGGCCACAGTACCCAACCTCTGCTGGCTTGTGCAGAACATTCCTGCAGGCAGCACATGGACATGCACGGGAATCGGTCGCCACGCCTTCACGATGGCGGCGCCGGCAATAGTGATGGGCGGCAACGTGCGCGTGGGCTTCGAGGACAATCTCTACCTCGAACGCGGCGTACTTGCAAAGTCTAACGGAGAACTCGTCGACAAGGTGGTGAGAATGGCCAAGGAACTCGGACGTCCGGTGGCCACATCAGCCGAGGCGCGCGAGATACTGAACCTCAAGAAATAAACCTCTCATTGTTGTCATCTATGGGAAAGAAGATAAGATTTTGCCTTGTTTATCGCGACATGTGGCAGTCATCGGGAAAATACCAGCCGCGTGTCGACCAGCTGACGGAGATAGCGCCGGTTATCGTCAGGATGGGCTGCTTCGACCGAGTCGAGACAAACGGCGGTGCCTTCGAGCAGGTAAACCTCATGTACGGCGAGAATCCCAACCACGCGGTGCGCGCCTGGACGAAGCCGCTCCGCGAGGCCGGCATCCAGTGCCAGATGCTCGAACGCGCCCTTAACGGACTGCGCATGTATCCCGTGCCGGCCGACGTGCGCCGACTCATGTTCAAGGTGAAGAAGGCCCAGGGTGTGGACGTTGTGCGTTCTTTCTGCGGTCTCAACGACTACCGCAACCTTGAGCTGTCCATAAAGTACGCCAACGAGTTCGGTCTCATATCGCAGGCAGCGCTGAGCATTTCGCACTCGCCTGTGCACACGCTAGAGCACTACCTCGCGGTCGTTGACAAGTACGTTGAATACGGTGCTAAGGAGATAGGACTCAAAGACATGGCGGGCATAGGCCGTCCCACGGAATTGGGCAGGCTCGTGAAGGCTATCAAGGAAAAACACCCGCATCTTGTGATACAGTACCACGGGCACACGGGTCCCGGACTCTCCATGGCGTCAGTGCTGGAGGTGTGCCGCAACGGCGCCGACATCATCGATGTGGCGATGGAACCGCTCTCATGGGGCATGGTACACCCGGACGTCATCGCAGTGCAGGCCATGCTCAGGGCCGACGGCTTTGAGGTCGCCGACATCGACATGAACGCCTATATGGAGGCAAGAACGCTCACCCAGAAGTTCATGGACGACTTCCTCGGATACTTCATCGAGCCCAAGAACAAGGTCTCCACGTCGCTGCTTCTCGGCTGCGGACTGCCAGGCGGCATGATGGGCTCCATGATGGCCGACCTCAAGGGTGTCCACAACTCGATAAACATGATGCTCAGGAATTCGGGCAGGAAGGAGCTCACCGAAGACGAACTTCTTATTAAACTTTTCAACGAAGTCCAGTACGTGTGGCCCATGGTCGGCACTCCGGGATTGGTTACGCCTTTCAGTCAGTATGTGAAGAACATAGCCCTCATGAACATCCTTGCCGACGCGCAGGGTAAGCCCCGTTTCTCGAATATGGAGCAGAACCAGTGGGACATGATTCTCGGGAAATGCGGAAGGCTGCCCGGGCCGGTGGCTCCCGAAATCGTGGAAATAGCAAAGCAGAAAGGCTTCTCCTTCTTCGACGGTGTGCCGCAGGACAACTATCCCGACGAGCTTCCGAAATACCGCCAGATGATGCAGGAAAGAGGCTGGGAAGTGGGCCCCGATGAGGAAGAACTGTTCGAGTTCGCGATGCATGAACGTCAATATGTTGACTATAAAGAGGGTAGGGCGAAGAAAAATTTCGCCAAGGAGCTTGAGACGGCGAAGCAGAAATCTAATATTCGTGAGGTTGTGAAGATTGTGAAGCTCCCGGAAGTGGTGCAGAAGGAAATCGTGGACAGGGTTCTCGCCAAAGAGCCGGACGCCAAGATGATAACAGCCCCTGTGTCCGGCCAGCTCCTCTGGGAGATAGCCGTCGACGAGCCATCCATGGCGAAGCCGATAGGAACGCCGTTCAAGAAGGACGACACCGTTTGCTATGTGAGCGCGTACTATGGAATGGAGCCCGTCAAGTCGTTCTACGACGGCCAACTTGTGGAAGTTGTCGTTCAACACGGACAGAAAGTCGCCAAGGGAGACGTGATAGCCTTTGTGAAATGAAGTACAGTAGTTAGTCACTGTTTTTTGGCGATAGTTAGTTGAGATATTGATTCTATATTTGAATATTAGTATAAATAATTCTGATGGATAATTTCAGTTTAGTAGGAATACAACAGGTGGGCGTTGGTACGGAGAATATGTTGGACTCATGGAAATGGTATGCCGACATGTTCCAGATGAACGTGCGTGTTCTTGAAGACGACACCATTGCTGATAGAATGCTACCTTACACTTCGGGTCGCCCGGAGAAACGGCACGCCTGCATAGCGGCGAATCTCCAGGGCGGTGGTGGCCTCGAGATATGGCAGTACTCCGAGAGAAAGCCCGTGCCGTTGGACTTCGACGTGCAGGTTGCCGACCTCGGTGTGTTTGTAACGAAGTTGAAGACACACGACATCTCGGCTTATCACAACGAACTGGCCGCCAAGCACCCAGGCGTGTCGCAAATATACACCGACCCGAGGGGAATTCCTACGTTCTATATCCACGACCCGTTCGGCAACATGTTCCAGATTGTGGAAGACAATTATGTCTTCATCGACGAGAACCGCTATTCGGGCGGAGTTGTTGGTGTGATGGTCGGGGTCTCCGACATTGAGAAATCTCTGACGGTTTACAGTGACATCCTCGGGTACGACACCGTTGTGTACGACAAATCTGGGGTCTTCAGCGACTGGCAGTCGTTGCGTGGCGGCAACCAGCAGTACCGCCGAATGTTGCTCTCCCGTTCCAAGCCTTTTGCCGGTCCGTTCAAAAATCTTTATGGCAACAGCACCATAGAATTGGTGCAGGCGTCGGAGCGCACGCCCAGGAAGATTTTCGAGAAGCCGCGCCAATGGGGCGACCCCGGCTTCATCCAGATCTGCTTCGACGTTGTGAACATGCGCGCCTTCGAGAAGCACTGTGAGTCGCTTGGCTACCCGTTTACGGTTGACAGCTGCGCCGGCGACGAAGATTTCGGCATGGGACTTGCCACAGGACATTTCACCTACATTGAAGACCCTGACGGGACACTGATAGAGTTTGTGGAAATCCACAAAGTTCCGGTTAGCAACAAATTCAACCTGTGCATCAACCTGTTGAAGAGAGACCGAACCAAATCGCTGCCCACGTTCCTTTTCAGGCTTATGAGACTTAACCGTGTAAAATTCAGTTGATATGGGAGAGTTGATAAACGAAATCAAATCAGACTTGCGATATCATGAGGCATTGAAGGCCTGCATGAACTGCGGGATGTGCACGGCGGTGTGTCCCGCGGCGGAGTTCTACGACTATGACCCCCGCAAGATCTGCGAGATGGTGCAGCGGAACAACGAGACCGAGCTTGAAGGCCTTCTGCGTTCCGACCTGATATGGTACTGCGGACAGTGCATGTCGTGCAAGCCGCGCTGCCCCCGCGGCAACGCCCCGGGCGAAGTTCTCAACATCCTCAGGAAAATATCTCAGGAGAAGGGCTATTTCAAGGATTCAGAGATGGGCAGACAGCAGGTGCAGATTATGAACGCCATCGGCTCCAACATTCTGGAAATAGGCTATTGCGTTCATCCCGACAAGGTAAACCCCGACATGCATGTAGAGCAGGGACCAGTGTGGCGCTGGTACATCAACAACATAGAAGAAGTGTCTGACAAGTTAGGCGCGAACTACCACAAGGAAGGCTCCGGCGCACTCCGCAGGATTCCTCACGAGGACATGGATGAAATCAGGAAGATTTTTGAAGTTACCGGCGGTATGGAACTCCGCAGGAAAGTCCTTGAATCCTGAAAATTTCCGTGTTCCGGCGAAATCACGCTGATTCGGAGTTCTCCTCTCCACCGTTCATTCTGTCGGCAACCATGTTCGACCAGCGTAGGAACGCGCTTGTCTGAACGTCGTAGAATACGTTGTAGAACGTCCTGGCCCAGTAGTTGCGTGTGCCGAAGCCAGAAGGAACCTTCAGGAATTTTTCGCACAGTGCCACTTTCTTCGTGTCCGACTTCAAAATCACGACCCAGATCGAGGCCGTCTTCGTGGCCGAGTCAAACGACTCAACGATGAATGTGAGCGCATATTCGCAGTTGCCGGGGAACTCTATCCCGGAAACATACTCCACTATCTGTTCCTCGTCAAGCACGTCCTTGATGTCTATTCTTTTGGTAAGGACGTTGCCGAGCTTTTGAGAGCGGTTTATCTTCGTGGTGGCCGACAGGTTGTACTGCATCACGGGCTTGCGGAAACTCATGCGGATGTCGTACTTCTTCTGGTCGGTGAGAATCAGTTGGTTCCACTCGTGGAAGAGGCGGTGCATCTCCTCTTGTGAGATGGAGAATCCGCTTTTTGTCAGCTTGGACTTCCCGAAATTGATGCCTAACCACAGAATCTCCTTCTCGCTTAAGAAATCGATGAACAGCTCTTCGTCCAAATACATGATTCACACTGTTTTTCAGCCTTCAAGTCAAATTGTTTCAGTATCCGCAGTCCATTTTGAATGGATTCTGCAAAATTCTTTCTTATCTTTGTTTGAATAGATCGTTGAGATAAACTCGTCGGTGGATACGGTCTCTGTCTGCACTGAATATGACTCGCCGAGTCTCGCCTGCGACAAGAAGTTCACTGAGATTTCTTCAAGGGAGTGCTCCCTGTAGTATGTCTCGGGCATACTGTTAAAAGCCCACTGTATGTAGTGAGTGTTGTTCACGTGCATGTTCATGTCGATGTCGGAGAGTTCCACCTCCTTTGTGAAAGGGGGCGTTTCGGGCAGTGGTATGCTCCGTATTTTGCGCGGTTTCTCGCAGTCGGCCTGCCGTTGCTGCGGTGAGAAGCAGGAGTCGAAGTCTGACATTCTCTGCGGCCTGTTGCTTGTGGTGTCGAGAATCGCCCATACCGAGCTTCCCGACACTATGATGTTGCCGTCAGAGTCTTCAAACTCGAAGTCCCTCGGTGATGTTGCGGTGTCTGACGGCCTCACCCAACTGCGAAGCACGACGGTTTCGGTCCATCGTGGCATCCTCTTTATTTTCAGCGACATCTTGGTGATAACCCAGAAGAAACCTCTCTTCTGCAAGTCGTGCCAGCCCACGCCGAGCAGCGAGGCATGGCGGTTGCTCATCTCCTGCAGCAGCATGAAGAGCGAGTCGGGTCTCAATTGCGACTTGTGGTCGGCGAGGTATGAAGGAATCCTTATGTTCTCGGTCAAAAAAGGCAGTTTGTTTTCCATAATTCTACCACATTCCGTCAAAAACAGTCCATAGTTGGTCGCCGAGGTCCCACGCCTGTTCCACGGCGGTATTGCAGCAGTTGTCGGTGAAATTGGTCAGCTGTCGTATGGCGTCGTCGTAGCGGTCGAGGTCGATGAGGCGCAGTGCCTCGTTTTCCACTAGCCTGTGCTGTTCAAGGAAGCTTTTCTGCAGCGGTTGCCAAGTTTTTTCCACAAACGGTCGCATATCGCCCCAGCGTTGCGCCGCGAGGGTTCCCACGCGGTTGAATGCCCACCAGGCGGCGTCGCGGCTGAAGCCGGTTACGCGCCCGTCGGTCTTGTAGGTGTCGGGAAGGTCTGAGACATTGGCGTATATCGGAACATAGATGGACGAAGCCACGTTGTCGAGCGCGAACCAACAGAGCGGCCCTATCTCGTCGGGCAGCCAGTTTCTGCACTGTATTATGGTAGCATAGACGGTGAAGTGCACGGCGATGGTGCGCTCGCCGCGCTCGTGCCACCCGCCGTTCACCCGGTGCAGCCGCAGCTCATCGAGCTTCATGAACGGGTTTGCCATCGGCGAAATCACGGTCTTGCCCTCCTTGTCGGTCACGGTGAGGTTCTTGCGCATGTCGTAAGGCGTCCCCTCATAGTAGTCCTTGAAAATGCTCATCATCTTTTCTACCGATACCAGGCTGTCCGGTTTCACCGAGAAGGGGAAGTTCTCGGCGTTGGGGTCGAGGTGCAGCGACGGTGCCACAAGGTCGAAGACGCGCCATTCACGTCTCCGGCAGGCCATCATGGTGCGGGTCTGCGGAGCGTAGGCGTAGGCGAACCTGAACGTCTCCTTGCCGTCCCACCAACCGTTCTCCCTCGCGAGAGTGTACACGTTGTCGGAAGCCATGAAGTGGTCCTTGTCCTTGAGATTTATCTCTCTTATCGTGGAGGCGTTGGCGTTCACGGCGACGTGGTCGTCAGGTACGCGCTGTGCGGCCCACACCGCGCCTTTCTTGCCTTTCCCCGGACCAAGGATCTCCAAGTGCCAAACCTCGTTCTTGTCGGCTATTGTAAGGCATTCTCCGGCGTCGATCCATCCGTGTTCCTTAAGAAGCGCCCCGGCGGTGGCTATGGCCTCCCGGGCCGTGGCGCAGCGCTGCAGCAACAGCATACAGAGCCGCTGGCAGTCTATGAGACCGCTGTCTGATTTCAGCTCCTCCCTGCCCCCGAACGTGGACTCCCCGATGGCGAGCTGGGCCTCGTTCACGCAAGGGTAGGCGCTATTGAGGAACTGGTAGGTGTGGTCCACCTGGTCGATGTAGCCTATGGGTATGTTGTCGTAGCGCTGCATCTGGCCTGGAAGCTGCTTCTTCGCCCACTCGCGACGGAACAGCTGCTGTCTGGCCCCGTCGGGATGATCCTCGGCAGGGGTTACGTATATGTTGGTGCGCGTGCGGTGGCTGTCGTCGGTGTGCGACGTCATAACAGAACCGTCAGCAGAGGCCTTCTTGCCGACAGTGACTGTGGTGCACTCCATGCCGTATGACTCGAGGTCGGCGGCACTCTGTGAATAACCGGCAGTCACCGACATGGCGACAGCCAAGATAAGATAGATCCATTTCTTCATATTAATATGCTTTTTTCTTCATTGAACATCCATACAGGAATGCAAACCGCAAAGATAATAATTTTATCCAGAATACAGGCTCGTTCACGCAAAGATTATTTAGATGTGAACAGGCTCTTTTTTTTAATCTTGTCTTCGTCAAAAAGTGTATTTTTGCACATTTTTATGTTGATAAAAAAACAAAATCTGAAGAAAAAATAAACCAAATATGAAAAATTTGAAATACAATAAGTTAGCGTCGGGTTTGTTGTCTTTTGTGCTATTGATGACATTAACGAATGCTTATGCCCAGCTGCCGAAGACCGACACGGTTTACCATAATGTGTTCGGTTGCGACAGCGTGCTTCTGTCGGCCAACAATACCGTGTATTACTCGAACACTACGGTGTCGGTGCCCCACTATGCAACCTATCAGGGGAGTGTATATATGGACAAACTGAATGTTTACAACATAGAGATAGGCAGGAGTTACAATGTCCACGACACTGTTTCTGGAAGGATTTGCGGCAGCGCACTGCCGTATTCGTTCAACGGGCATTTCTTCAC
Source organism: uncultured Bacteroidota bacterium (assembly GCA_902796805.1). Lineage (GTDB taxonomy): Bacteria > Bacteroidota > Bacteroidia > Bacteroidales > WCHB1-69 > F23-D06. The sequence continues at coordinate 23,534 of CADBQG010000008.1, read as the reverse complement.
AAAGTCGGGCAGCTACAACATCGACTTTCCCTCAGTGAGGGGCTGCGACAGTGCTCATGTGCTTCTCAAACTTGTGGTCTTGGAGGGTGTTCGTGATACAGTGAACCTCGGCATCTGCGCCAACCAGTCGTCGATTCAGTACAACGACATAACGTTCGACACCCCTGGCACATTCAATTTCGTGGAGGGGCAGGATTCAGACGGCTGTCCGATAGTGAAGACCTTCGTTGTGGAGCGCTATCCAGTGATGAGCGACACACTTGACGTTACAGTGTGTCAGGGAACTCTGCCGTACACCTTTGCCGGTCAGAGTTTCAACTCTGCCGGAAGTTATCTTGTAAGCCATACCAGCGCGCAGGGTTGCCAGGCCACCACGCTCCTCAACCTTACCGTGAACCCGTCAAGCCGCGAAAGGGTCAGTGTCGACACCGCAGTATGCGCCGTGAACATGCCGGTTGAGTATGCTGGCGAGCTTTTCTATGAGCCAGGCATCTATGCGATCCAACTCAGAAACCAGTACGACTGCGACAGTGCGACGGTGCTGCTTAGGCTTAACGTGACGCAGCAGAGCGTCGATACAGTCAGCGTGACGCTATGCGAGCACATGCTGCCGTACACCTACAACGGCGTTGCATACAATGCGTTCGGCGAATACTATATCGAGAGCGGTGCGATTACGAGATGTCCTCCATGCACTCTGCTCAGGATTCTTGAGGCTCCTTCTGCTACCGACACCACCTACGTCTGTCTGAACGGCGAATCATATACTTTCCACGACAGTGTGTTCATCGAATCAGGAACATACGTGATAACCGACACCAACCAGAATCAGTGCCTTGACAAGCATGTTCTCGTGCTGACACTGAATCCCGAGGTGGTGAACGACACGGTAAGGGAGAGTGTATGCAGTTCCGAGCTGCCTTTTATATTTGCCGACAGCAGGTACTATTCGAGCGGTTCATATACCAAAATGCTCAAGAACCGGAACGGCTGCGACAGCGCGAGGGTACGCCTGTACCTGTCTGTGATTTCAAATCCCGTGCTGAACGAGAGTCTCAACATAACGAGGAACGAGCTGCCCTTCGAGTACCGCGACAGCGTTTTCAACAGGAGCGGTGTGTACAGTTGGCGGATACCGGCTGTTGACGGCGGCTGCGACACTCTCGTGACGCTGAATCTCAATGTGACGCAGAAGATAACAGTCGAGCGCGACACGACTATCTGCGCCAACGAGCAGATTACATACCTCGGCAGGACTGTTTCAAGGGCCGGGGCGCATTATTTCACCTACCATCTCCCAGAATACGACAGTGTCATTGTCTTGAATGTGAATCATTTCCCAACGTATGAAGACGCCACGATACACCTTTCGATAGGCGAGTACGACGTTCCTTTCCATTTCGGTGAAGAATACTACACCACAGAGGGTTATCATGAGCAGACCTTGAAGACGGTGAACGGTTGCGACAGCGTTGTTTCCGTGTTCCTCACCATCAACCCTGCCATTATAAACAGCGACACCATAGTGCGCGAGATATGCTCCAGCGAGCTTCCATATCAGATTTTCGACAGCGTGCTTCAGACCGGCGGTCTGTACCGTTTCCTCACGCGCTCGCATGTCTCCGACTTCGACTCGGTGTTCTATGTGCGCCTCAACGTAAAGCAGTCGCCGTCGCTTGTGGTGCCCGACACCACATATCTTTGCACAGGGAACACCCTTCAGCTCACGGCGCAGTCGACCGGAAGTGTATTTGCCTGGTCTACAGGTGAGACCACCGCTTCTATCAACGTAACCCTCGCAGGAGAGTATTCGGTAACCACGACAAACGCTTACCAATGTTCAGCAACAACCACAGTGCATGTGATAGACGCCGACATTCCTGTTGTCGAGATCACCGGCGACCACACACTTTGCCGCGGGAGCAGCACTATCCTGCGCGCTTCGGGCGGCAGGGAGTACCTGTGGAGCAACGGTAGCACGGCCGACTCTGCGGTTGTGTCCCCGACAGAGAACACCACATACTCCGTTACGGTTACTAATGCATACGGCTGCACCAAGTCGGGCAGCATAGGGATAACAGTGAAGGACGTCCCAACGGCGGCAATTGTAGGAAACAGCAGTATATGCAAGGGTTCTTATGGAATTCTAACTGCAACTGGCGGCGGCACATACAGATGGAGTACCGGCGGCACGACAAACAGGATAACGGTGTCGTCGGAGGGAATGTATTCGGTTACAGCGACTGACGCCAACGGCTGCAGCAGCACGGCTTTCATAACGATAACGGAGAATTCCCTGCCGGAAGTGCGGATTCTTGGCCGTACAACATTCTGTCAGGGCAGTGCAACCACCCTGACAGCCACCGGAGCTTCCAGTTACGAATGGAACACAGGCGAAATATCGCAGTCTGTCAACATATCACTTGCCGGAACATACACAGTTACCGGCACTGACAACAACGGCTGTTCGGCAGCAAAGACAGTTGTTGTGAGTCGCGACGAGGTGAATGCCACAATCATCGGCAACAGGTATTTCTGTCCGGGGCAAAGCACTACGCTGACGGTCTCGGATGATGGCAGCTATTCATACAGGTGGTTTGACGGCAGCACGGCGAGCAGCATAAACATATCCATGCCCGGACCGTATTCGGTTATCGTGACGAACGCCAACGGCTGTCAGAACACGTTGACAGCGAATGTGAGCGAGTTTGCAGTGCCTACGCCTTCAATCAGCGGAAACCTCACAATCTGCGAGGGGCAGAGCACGACGCTGAGGGTTTCGGGCGGCACCAGTTATCTTTGGGACGACGGAAGCACCACCCCGCTTATCAGTGTCGGCGCCACCGGCGAGTACTCGGTAACCGTGACCAACCAGTATGGCTGCACGGCCACGGCCTCGGCCGCTGTCTTAGTGAATCAGGCCCCTGATGTCACGATACTTTCAGCCGACGCGGTTTGCAGCGGAGAGACAGCCTTGATGACCGCTGTCACCAACGCCTCCACGCTCTATTGGTCCACGGGACAAAACTCGGCTGCCATTAGCGTGTCTCCTGCCACGACAACCACATATACAGTTCTGGCGACCAGCGCCAACGGCTGTTCCAAGACAGTGTCGAAGACCTTGCATGTAAACCCGCTTCCAAACGCATACATTTCGGGTGAGACCACAATATGCAGCGGCGACACCGCCCATCTCACCGCCAACGGCGGCTCAACTTACAAGTGGAACAACAACGTCTATGCCCAAAGCATCGATGTCGTTTCTAACGGGCAATATTCGGTTACAGTCACCAGCAGTGAGGGCTGCACCGCCACCGCCACCGCCACGGTTGTTGTGAACCCGCTTCCTAACTCAAACGTCACCGAAAATGTGGAGATTTGCGCCGGGCAGCAGGCCACGCTCACGGCCGACGCTCCGAGCGGATGCACATATCTATGGTCCAACGGAAGCCACCAGAGCAGCATAACAGTGTCGAATGCAGGTACTTATAATGTAACAGTAACTAACCCGAACCAATGCTCGTTGGTCTATAGTTCAACAGTAGTGGTGAGGGAGTTGCCGCAGGTCAGCATAACCGGTGTTAGCGAGACGTGCCAGGGCAACAGCGTGATGCTTGCAGCCACGGGCACTGCGGGCTCGCAATACCTCTGGAATACAGGAGAAACTTCCTCCACTATTTCCGCCTCAACGGCAGGCCCGTATACAGTCACTGCAACGAACAGCTATGGGTGCTCGGCCTCTGCAACGAGGAATCTTGTTGTGCATGCTTTACCGATGCCGGAGATTCTCGGCAGTGGAAGCGTGTGCAGAGGGTCGTCGACAACGCTTACCGCAACGGGAGGAATATCATACAGCTGGTCAGGAATGACAGAAATAGGCAACAGCATCTCCGTAACCCCGTCGGAGAACACAACATACACGGTGACCGTGACCGACGCCTACGGCTGTACCGCAACAGTGTCGAAAACTGTCGTGGTCAACGAGTTGCCGACCATAACATTTACCGGAGAGAGCACCATTTGTCAGGGCGGCACTGCCACAATAACAGCCGCTGGCGCTGTCAATTATTCGTGGTCTAACGGGGAAAACACCGCCACGGCGCACTTCACCACTCCGGGCTACCACAAGGTTTCGGCCTCGAACAGCCAGAACTGCGTAGGCACAGACTCAGTGCTGGTTACAGTGAACTCCAATCCGACAGTTGCTATAACTGGAGTGGATCAGGTGTGCGCGAAGGCCGCCACCACACTGACTGCCACCGGGGCGCAAACGTATCTCTGGAGCACTGGCGACAACTCTCCGTCGATAGCAGTGAGTCCGAGACTGTCAACGTCATACAGCGTTACTGGATACGATGAAAACGGATGCAGTGCCACTGCTGTGAAGAACATCCTTGTTGAATCATTGCCCGTTGTGGCCATCACAGGACAATTCACTATATGCCGCGGCGAAAGCACAGTGCTGACGGCCTACGGCGGCACCAGCTATCGTTGGGGCACCGGCGCCGAGACCCCGAACCTTTTCGTCTCACCCAACCAGACAACCACTTATTCCGTGAGGGTGTTCAACGCATCGGGTTGCTTTGTTGACACGTCCGCAACTGTGAATGTGAATGCACTTCCGTCCATATTCTTCGACGGCAACACCGAGATTTGCAGCGGGCAAACCACCACCATCAACGTTTCAGGCGGCACATTCTTCACTTGGAGCAACGGCGTGACCGGTCCGACATTGACGACAGGAACAGCCGGAACATACAAGGTCACCGCGACGAACAGTCTTAACTGCCATCGCAGCGACTCAATTACAATCACTGTTTGGGACAGGCCGACACTTTCGGTAAGCGGAGCGGCGATGATATGCAGCGGCTCGTCAGCAGAATTGGCTGTAACGGGCGCTGAATCATACACCTGGAGTACTGGGGAAAGCGGTTCTTCAATTACCGTCATGCCTGAGCAGACGACCACATACATTGTCACCGGCCAGGATATTCACGGATGTTCTTCCTCGACAAGCAAAGTTGTGAACGTCGAACAGATTCCCAATGTGTTTATAGCCGGTGCGCTGTCAATCTGCCATGGCGAATCCACAACATTGACTGCCTCCGGCGGTTACAGTTATCTGTGGAGCACCGGCAGCACTTCGCAAACGATAGCGGTGTCAGAGCATGGCTCCTATTCTGTAACGGCAACTTCGGAGGGCGGTTGCCAGTCGAGTGCGGCGGTCACAGTTATCGACAACCCCGTCCCTGTCTTCGAGCTTTCCGGCGACAACACTATATGCGAAAACACCACGAAAACGCTCTCTGTACCTGGCGGCTACGAATATCTTTGGAGCACCGGCGACACGACGACGGAAATAACGGTGTCGGCCGGAGGCATATATTCAGTAACTGCCACCAACGAGTACGGTTGCACCGCGACTGTTGAGAAGGAAATCCAACAGCTCCTCGCGCCTTTCGTGCAGATTCTCGGAGCCGGGTCGTTGTGCCAGGGCGAGTCCACCACTCTGGTGGCCTCATCAAACGGTGTTGATTTTCTCTGGAATACCGGCGACAGCACACAGTCGGTGGATGTAACCCCTGACAACACGACATACGAGGTTACCGTAGTGGGACTTAACGGCTGTTCAACGACTGCGGAACATCACGTAACGACACTTCCGACCTATAACTACACTGTTACAGGCACAATCTGCGAGCAGCAAAGTTTCTCGCAGTATGGCTTCGACATACCTGCCATTGACACCGCAGGAACGTACACCTTCTCACAGTATTTGCAGACAGTTTCAGGCTGCGACAGTACAGTGAACCTCCTGCTCACCGTCAACCCGTTGCCAAGGCTCGACTCCATCACCGGAACGCAGCACATCGTGCAGTACGGCAACTCGTTCTACTCCATCAACAACCCGCAGTTTGTCAACAACTACGAGTGGCGTGTCTCAAACACCCACTGGACACTCACAAACTCCGACTATTCCGTGGTAACCATGGCTGTGAACACCAACGGCAACGGAATCCTCACCGCGCGCGGCATCAACAACTGCGGCTACACCGAGACATCTATAAACATATTCTGCAACGTTGGCGTTGTTGACTATTCGGAAACCGACACTGTGAAACTCTATCCCAATCCGGTGCATCAGTCATTGTTCATCGACAAGGGCGAGGGTTCAGAGTACAGTTTGGTGAAAATCTACGACGAGCGTGGCAGGATGGTCTTCTCTCGCAAATTCGACGGCAACGAGATGGAGATAGACTGCACAAGGTTTGCAAACGGACACTATACGGTGCGTTTTAGCGACGCGAGCGGTTCAAAGGGGGAAACACGAAAGATTATTATAGCCAACAAATAAAAAACTTTTTTTGCAGCATACCTTATAAATTTCGATGGAAAAGAACAATAATACCCGCACCCCCAAGGATTACAAGAGCGCGAAAGTGGCGATTTTCTGCATTTTTGCCGGACTGATATTCTATTTCGGGGCAACATTCCTGAAAGGTATAAACATACTTGGGCATAAAAGGTATTTCTACGCGGTTTTTGAAGATGTTGGCGCGCTGCATGAAAGCACGAATGTTAACCTCAACGGCTATCAGATCGGCAAAGTTACGGACATAAGCATGTTGAGTTCCAATCCCGTCAGGATTTGTGCCGAAATTCTTGTCACCGAGAAGTTCGACATACCAAAGGACTCCTGGTTTGAAGTATCGCAGAAGGATGTTCTCGGCGGCATGGTGGTGAACCTGAGGCTGGGCGAGTCGCGTGAATACGCCCAAAAAGGCGATACCCTGGCATCTTCTCTGTCTGCCGGGATGCTCGACGGTGTCGGCGATCTCGTGGCGCAGCTCAGAAGCGTGGTGGCATCAGTCGACACCATCGGGATGAACCTCAAGACAGCGTTCTTGCCATACGACTCGGTCAACGGCGGCACTATGATCAAGAACACTCTCGAGAACCTCCAGAACACCACCGGCGCGCTTGCCGGAATAATCTCCAAGAACGACGAGAAGTTCACCGAGATAGTAACCCAACTCGACCGGCTGTCGAAGACGCTTGGCGAGGCAACCCCGAGAATAGAGTCAATTGTTGCCAACATCGACAATATAACCGACTCCGTGGCGCAGGCCAACATAAAGACATTAGTGGGAAGCGCCCAGAAGACCATAGACAACGCCAACCATATAATTTCCGGTGTAGACAGCGGACAAGGCACTGTGGGGCAGCTTATGCACAACGACGCCCTCTACAAGAACATAGAAAAGACAATCGAAAGCCTTAACATTCTCATTGAGGACATCAAGGCCAACCCATCCAAATACATCAACGTCACAGTTTTCGGAAAAAAGGAAAAAACAAAAAAACAATAAAATATGGAAATAACCGGACGCTTATTCAAAAAGACCGAATTGCAGGAAGGAACTGCAAAATCGACAGGAAACCCCTGGAAAAAAAGAGAATTCATAATTGAAACCCTCGACAATTACCCTAAGAAAGTCTGTTTCTCGCTCATGAACGACCGCGTTCACCTGATAGACCAGTATCAGGACGACAGCATTATAACAGTGTCGTTCGACATAGAATCGAGGGAATATGAGGGAAGATGGTTCACCAGCCTTCGTGCGTGGAAGGTTGATTTCGCCCAGACCGCCCCGATGCAGGGAACGCCGGCGCCTGGATACCAGCAGCCGCAGGGATTCCCTCAGCAGCCCGTATATCAGCAGCCGCAATATGCGCAGCCTATGCAGCAGCCTGTGTATCAGCAACCAGTTTACCAACAGCCTGTTTATCAGCAGCCCGTTCAACAACCCGTGTATCAGCAGGCGCCGCCGCAAGGTGCTCCGAACCCGATGGACAGCCTGCCGCAGCAGCCGCCAGTTGACACGTTCACCGACAACGGCCAGCCCGACGACCTCCCGTTCTAATCATCTCATCATCATTTTATCACACCTCAATCATGGAATATGGCATCTGCAACCTGACCGCCATACCGATGCGCGCCGAATGCTCGCACAAATCCGAGATGGTCAGCCAGCTTCTGTTCGGTGAATGCTACGTTGTACTCGGCGAGTCAGGCGGTTGGGTAAAGATTCGCACCGCAGACTGCAACTATGAGGGCTTGATTCAGGACAAGCAGGTACACCGCATATCGTTGTCTGATTATGAGGACAACCGGAATGCTGCGAAATACCGCGTTGTTGAGCCTTTTGTGCAGAATCTCCTCGACGGCTGCCCTGTGCTTACAATGGGCGCTTTTGTTCCGAGGTCCGCAGAATGCGCTGCTAATCCGTCATTGGCGAGTTCCGACGGTCTTTCCGGGCTTTCGCAAGAAGAAAAGAGAAGGTTCGTGGTTGAGTCTGCACGCAAACTTATAGGAACACCTTATTTGTGGGGCGGGCGCACTCCAACAGGCATCGACTGTTCGGGTCTGACACAGGTGGTCTTCTCTCTCGTGGGCGTGCAGCTTCCGCGCGACGCGTCGCAGCAGGTGCTTTCCGGCACACCGCTCGACTTCGCCGGCGAGGCCGAACCGGGCGACCTTGCGTTCTTCAGCAATGAATGCGGCGACATCGTCCATGTGGGCATACTTTTGGGAAATTCTGAAATAATACACTCGAGCGGGAAAGTGAGGGTTGACACCTTCGACGAGACCGGAATCTTCAACCGCGAAACTGGCAAATACACGCACACATTGAGGGTCATCAAGAGGGTTCTTTAGGAATTGTGATGAAAAAAAGCGTCAAATACATCCTTTTGGCTTCACTGCTGCTTGCCGCAGTGTCGGCGGCGTTCTGCTTCCACCGTGTCTTCACTTCATCAAACGTGGTGAACAACAAGGTTATAGTCGTTGTAAATCCAAACTCCTCATTCGACGATCTCATGGACACACTCTGCAAGAAGAAGGTACTGAAGTCGGAGTCCACTTTCAGAACCGCTTCCAAGCTGCTCAAGTTCCGGAATGTCCGCACAGGAAGGTACGACATCTCCGCTTGCAGGTCGAATCTCGACCTTGTGCGTCTCCTTCGCCGCGGCCAGCACTATCCGGTAAAGTTCACCTTCAACAACATACGCACCAAGGCGCAGTTTGTGGAGAAAGTAGGCAACAAGTTCTTCTTCAGAAGCGGAGACCTTGAAAAACTGCTCGACGACAACGGGTTCCTTTCCGCATACAACCTTAACGACACATCTGCTGTTGCGCTGTTTATCCCAAACACATACGAGATATACTATGACATAACCGCCGAGGATTTCATCGACTTCATGCACAGGCAGTACAAAAAATTCTGGAATGCAGAGCGCATGGAACTCGCGAGGAACGCCGGGCTTTCGCAGGTGGATGTGGCCACGCTGGCTTCCATAGTTGAGGAAGAGAACTCCAAGCCGTCGGAGAAGGCCGTAATAGCCGGGCTTTACATCAACAGGCTGCGCAAAGGAATGTTCCTGCAGTCGGACCCAACAGTGAAGTTCGCTATAGGTGATTTCTCGCGGCAGAGGATTCTTGCTGCCGACCTCAAGACTGACTCACCGTACAACACCTACCTCTACCCGGGACTTCCGCCAGGCCCGATCCGCATTCCCGAGGCCTCCACTATGGATTCGGTGCTGCATTACCGGCACCACGACTATCTCTATATGTGTGCCAAGGAAGACTTCTCAGGCTACCATAATTTCACAGGCAGCGCTGCGGTTCACATGCAGAATGCCGCCAAGTACCGTGCCGCCCTGAACAAAAGGAAGATAATGAGATAGAACAGTTTGTGCCTTGCCACTCCGTTTCAAAGACGGACGGGTTTGACTATTAATAAAAATAAAGTGAAAAAAATAGGGAAGTGGTGTTGGAACAATGAAAAAAAAGTGTATTTTTGCACCGCCTTTTCGACAGGCAAACATGGCGATTGTAGCTCAGTTGGTTAGAGTACCGGATTGTGGTTCCGTGGGTCGTCGGTTCGAATCCGACCAGTCGCCCTGAAAGAAAACCCCGGAAGTCTCATTCTCCCGGGGTTCTTTGTTTTTGGCAATCCAGAAATCAGTAGTTGCGTAGAATCAGTTCTGAAATTTCTTGATTTCTCACTTCTACAACACCTTACAGTTTTCTCGAGATTTTGGGAAGGATTTCGTCTTTCCATGTCGAGAAGGTGCCGTCGAGGATTTTGCGGCGTGCCGTGGTTGCGAGGTCGAGGTAGAAGTGCAGGTTGTGGATACTTCCGATCATGGGGCCGAGGATTTCGTCGGAGACGTAGAGATGCCGGAGGTAGGCGCGTGAGTATTCCCTGTCGGCGAACAGGTCGCTCTCAGGGTCGATGGGGGTGAAGTCGGACTTCCACTTCTCGTTCCTCATGTTCATCATTCCCTCCCATGTGAAGATCATCCCGTTGCGGCCGTTCCTTGTGGGCATCACACAGTCGAACATGTCGATGCCGAGGGCTATGTTCTCCACGATGTTTGCCGGCGTGCCCACGCCCATCAGGTAGCGGGGCTTGTCTTCAGGCAGCACCTGGCAGCACGTGTCGGCAATCTCGTACATGAGCTCAGCCGGCTCTCCCACGGAGACTCCGCCGATGGCGTTGCCGTCGAGGTTCATTGAGGCTGCGTATTCGGCCGACCTGACCCGCAGGTCCTTGTAGGTGCTGCCCTGTACAATCGGAAACAGCGACTGCGAGTGCCCGTACAGAGGCTCGGTCTCCTCGAGGCGTGCCGCGCAGCGCTTCAGCCACTTGTAGGTGGTCTCCATGGAGTTCTTGGCGTAGCTGTATTCGGCAGGGTAGGGCGTGCACTCGTCGAATGCCATTATGATGTCGGCACCGATGACGCGCTGAATGTCCATGACCCTCTCGGGGCTGAACAGGTGTCTTGAGCCGTCGATGTGCGACTGGAACCACACGCCCTCCTGGGGGTCGATTTTCCGTCTGTGGCTCAGCGAGAAGACCTGGAAGCCGCCGCTGTCGGTAAGGATCGGGCGGTTCCATCCGTTGAACTTGTGAAGACCGCCGGCCTCGCGCAGGACCTCCTCGCCGGGGCGAAGGTACAGATGATAGGTGTTCCCCAAAATAATCTGGGCCTTGACATCGTCTTTCAATTCCTTGATGTGCAGTGATTTCACAGCGCCGAGAGTTCCTACGGGCATGAAAATCGGGGTTTCAATCCTGCCGTGGTCGGTCTCGATGACCCCGGCGCGCGCGCTGCTCTTTTCGTCTGTCTTGAGGAGGGTGAACTTCATCTTGTGTTTGTAAACCTGTTTATAATTTTTTTTGCAAAGATACATCTTTTATCCAAATAATGCATAACTTTGCAACCGCAAACCAAAACCTGTAATAACCTATGCAGAACACAAAAGTGGCCCTGGCCGTTTTGTCCGCTTTCGCGCTCGTTACTGTGATTCAGCTGATATACTATTTCTTGATATACGGCAAGTTTACCTTTCACAGGAAGAAGTCGGCGGTTTCATTCAAGGAGGTGCCGATGTCGGTGGTGGTGGTGGTCAGGGACAACGCCTCGCAGATTTTGCAGTCGCTGCCGAAACTACTGTCGCAGCAATATCCGGCTTTCGAGATTGTGGTTGTCAACGACCGCTCGCCCGACGAGAACACGCTGTTCACCATCAAGGAGTACAGCAACCGCTACCCCAACATCAAGTTCGTGGATCTTAGCGAGGCCGTGTCCACAAGCAAGGGGCGCAAGATGGCCGTCTCTTTCGGCATAAAGTGCGCAACATACGAGAACATACTTGTAACCTCCCCCGACTGCGAGCCGTCCTCGGTGCACTGGCTCTCGGCCATGGCGGCCAATTTCCAAGGGCAGAAGAAGGTGGTTGTGGGCTATAGCACGTATGCGCGCCGCAGAACCCCTTACAACGCCTTCCTGCGCTACGACAACGTGGTGGGGGCAGTTCAGTATTTCTCGCACGTGCTCCGCAACGCAACCTACAGGGCCGACTTCAACAACATTGCGTTTTTGCGCCAACTGTTCTACAATCAGAAAGGGTTTACCTCGTTCAACCACCTTGAGTGGGGCGAGGAGGACATCTTCGTGCACAGGATTTCAGGCGGAGACAATACTTCAGTGGAATACTCCCCTGAGTCTATGATAGTCCAGAACAACATCCCGTCGTATGGATATTGGCGCAGCCACAAGATAAGTCTCTACTACACGCGCAAGTTCAATTCCACGAGGAACAGGTTCTCGCTTTCTATGTTCGATGCCACAAACATGCTTTTCTATGTCCTGCTGACCCTGTCGGTGGTCTCCGCCATACATATCCCCACATTCCTCTACGCTGCAATAGGCGTGGCAGTCGTGAGGGTGGTCGGCCTGTATGTCTCGGTTGGGATCTCCGCCGCAAAACTGTGCGAGAAGCAGATAATACCGCTCATTTTGCCATTCGATCTGCTTTTCTCTGTCCTGAATCCGCTCTATTTCATCTATTCAAGGTTAAACACGAAAAAATACGCATGATGGCAGCCGTTTGCAAGACAGAAAAGGCGAAGCGCGACTATATTCTCCTTCGCAGGGCGCTCGACGACAACGACCAGAAGGCGTATGCCGAGCTTATGGGGCTCTACCGCGACAGCGTGTACTACATGATGCTGCGGATGGTGAAGAACAGCGACGACGCCGAGGACCTCACCCTCATGACCTTCGGAAAGGCCTTCAGATACCTCCACAAATATTCACCGCAGTACGCATTCTCAACATGGCTGTTCCGAATAGCGGTCAACAGCAGCATCGACTTCCTCAGGATAAAAAACAACCTCCCGCATTGCATAAACGACGACCTGTACGACTGCAGTTCTGCCGTGCCGTTCGACAAATCCCAGACCGAGCTGCCCCCCACACCGGAGGATGAGGTTATTGTGAAGCAGCGGATGCAACTGCTGAAAGGCGCGGTGGCCCAGCTCCCTGAAAAGTACCGTAAAGTCATAGAGCTGAGATATTTTGAGGATCTCGCCTACGAGGAGATTTCCGAGCGGTTGGAAATCTCGCTTTCAAATGTCAAGATACAGATCATGAGGGCGAAGCAGATGCTTGCCGAGGTTATGAAGCCTATGCGCAACGCTATGTAGCCTGTTATTTGGGCAGAAATCCGGCGTGGAACGTGTATGGAAGCAGATGGGCCACGCTCTGGAAATGGTAAATGGGGCCATCCTGTCCGGCGAGAAGCACCTCAAGTGGCTGCCCGAATTTCCGTTCGTACTCGAAGAGAACCTGCCTGCAGCTGCCGCAGGGCGATACCGGTTCCTTAAGGGGTTCCGAAGGGTTTATCGCAGTGACGGCTATCTTGCTGAAAGGAACCTCGGGGTATGCCGACGAGGCCGCGAACGCCGCGACACGCTCGGCGCAAAGCCCGCTGGGGAACACCGCGTTCTCCTGGTTGCTCCCTGTGAACACCTTTCCGTTGTTCAGCAGTATGGCCGCCCCCACCTGGAAGTGTGAGTATGGGGAATACGCCCGTGTGGCGGCCTGCTCGGCCTCGGCGAGAAGCGCGTGCAAGTCTGCAGGAAGCTCGCTGCGACTCTCGTACACGTGCATCGTGGTCTCTAATTTTATCGTCTTCATAAAGCTGATGGTTATTTTCTGATCCTGTCCTCCCTTTTCATCTCCACCGTCATGCCAAATAGCGAGATGCCAAGGTAGCCGCGCATCTTTATGCTTTTTCCGCCGTTCACAATCCTGATGTATGTCTTGTAGGTGCCAGACTTCCCGGGATACTTGATTTTCCCGCCCTGGTACTCGTTGTCCTTGGCGTTGTATTTCAGGCCAGTCATGAACACGAGCCCAACTTGGTCGCGCTTCTTCGGGTTCTCGATCCACACAACCTTGCCCTCGTAAGTGCCGTTGGCGGCCTTGTAGATCTCGCATTGCGAGGCCTCCTTCGAGAAGGGGTCGACGGAGTAGTAGTAGCCGCAGATGTCGTCGGCGTTCTGCGTCTGTTTGGCAAAGTCGTTGGATGTTATAACGTTGCTGGTCTCACTGCCGGCAGGCGTGGCGATGTTGTAGCCGGTTGTCCCGGCAACCTGCTGCATGGCGAGACCGTCCTGGGTCGCGTTCTGTGCGCCGGCGGCAAACATGCAGCACAGCAGCACGATGGTGGTCAATGTCTTTCTCATACCGTCTGAAATTGAAATGTTGTTGCGCCGCAAATATACAAAATAATGCAAAATCAGAAACGTTGTTGGAAGATTCCATGAAGCCGCTGCCGCGCAATGTTGGAAAAATCCTGAATTTGTGAATAAAATATTCTGTCATCACATTTGAAAAATGTTTAATTTTGCGTTTTGTTAAATTGACAGGGCATGAATCACAAATGTAAAAGAAATGCGAGGCTTCTGCAATTGTTAGCCTTTCTTGCAGTCGTTGGAGTGATGACGCACGGGTGCAACACCGACCAGGACGTTGCCCCGGTGCCGACTTTCGACGGCGAGGCCAACATGACGATTTCCGAACTGGTGGCGCTCCATGAAATCGGCAGCGAAGACTCCTACGACACAATACCCGCAGGCACCGTGATATCCGGCATCGTGACCACTTCCGACGAGTGGGGCAACAACTACAAGTACATAAACATAGAGGACGAGACGGGCGGAATACAGATAAAGATCAACAACACCGCCCTCTACAACAGATACAAGGTTGGCCAGAAGGTCTTTGTGAAGTGCGACGGACTGCACATCGGCGACTACAGGAGGCTGCCGCAGATGGGCGTATGGGTGAACGGGTCAATGGAGGCGATACCCAGCGCCAAGACCTACCTCCACATCTTCACCGACGGGATGCCCGGACCTGTGGAGCCGTCGATAGTGATGACCAGCATCCCGAGTGCAAGCAGCATCCCCGCCGGCCATTACAACCGCCTTGTGCGGCTCGAGGGCGCGACCTTTGTGGAAGGCGGCATGGCGACGTTTTCAGATGCGGCGGCTGCGACAAGCCACGACATCAAGATGCAGGACGGCACCACAATCACCATGCGGACAAGCAACTACGCCAAGTTCGCCTCAACGCTGCTTCCTGTCGGTACTGGCAATGTGACGGGAATCCTCACCAGATACAACAGCACGGTCCAAATCGTGATAAGCAGTCTCAACGACCTTGAAGATTTCTCCGTGCCCCAGACCCTGCAGACCATCTTTTCCGTGAACTACTCCAATGCTTTCAACGAAGGTTGGGCGCAGTACGGCTTCGGTAATGATTGGAACATCCTCAGCAACAGCTCTTTCAATGGATTCTTCATCAATCCATCTGACGACCAGGACAAGTGGCTTGTGTCGCCGGCAATAGACCTCGGCTCCGCAAAGTCGCCGGAGTTGTCTTTCAGTAGCAGGGCTCCCAAAGGACTTGACATCGGTCAGTGCCGCGCTTATTACACGGCTGATTTTACGGGAGACGTCTCAACCACTGTGTGGACGGAGATCGACATGTCGGAGTTCGCGGGCCAGACCGGGCAGTCGATTGTTACAGTGCCATTGCCGGAGAGCGTTGCGGGCAGCGGCTTCAGGATCGCCTTCCGCCACAGCGGCGACATCTCGGCATGGTATCTCTCAAAGATCACAGTAAAGGCGTACAAGTAAATAATCATATTCACAGAATAGACGAAGGCATGAGAAAAACACATATATTCGCAGCAATTTCAATTCTGTTGCTCTTCGGCTGCAACCGGTGGGAAGACCCGGAGTTTGTGGCGCCCGTGTATGACGGGCCTGCGGCCAACAAGACTATCGCTGACATCAAGGCGATGCACCCGTCGCTCGGAACAGGATCGCAAGACTCGATATGCAGGTTCGACGAAACATTCATCGTGAAGGCCGTGGTTGTGAGTTCCGACCAAGGAGGTAACTGCTACAAGTACATTACAGTTCAGGACGAGACCGGCGGCATTGAAATCTCCATAGACCGCTCCAGCCTCTACAACGAATATCCCGTCGGGCAGACTGTGTACATCAACTGCGCAGGCCTCATTGTCGGCGACTATCACAACAAATACCAGATAGGCTGGAAATACAACGGCTCGGTGGGACGCATTCATCCAACTGCATTGCATAGATACATCAGCAAGGACGGAATGCCCGACCTCGACAACCCTCTCGTCGCCAAACCTATTGAGATTGCCGGTCCCGACGACCTCAGCGGCGAGAACGTGAACTGCCTTGTAAAAATAAACGGTTGCAGGTTCTCGAGCGAAGCTCATGGTCAGCCGTTGGCAAGCAATGACTTCACCGTTGACCACCCGATAACTGTCAACGGAGCCTCCGTGGTGGTGCGCACCAGCAACTACGCCAATTTCCGCAACACCATCGTCGACGCCACAAAGGAATATTGTCTCTACGGCATCCTGAGCATCTACAACCGGGACTATCAACTCACACTTCGCACAAAAGACGACATTCAGGAAAGCGTTGTGCAGGAGGAGTCCACGCTTGCAGAGCTTTCGTTCGACGAGAACAGCTTCTCAACCGGCGGATGGACGCAATATCCCGACAACCAGTCGTGGAAGTACCAGTCGTACAGCGGAAGCAACTTCATGTATCACGCGAACTCGTCGCAGCAGTGCGACGACTGGCTCATATCGCCGGAGATCACCATACAGGACATCGGCAAGGCTTTGCTGTATATCGACCACCAGAACAACGTGGGAGGAAGCCCGGCCTCCTATTACCAGGTGTACTATTCCACAACCTACGACGGCGGTGCCTTCAGCGAGGCCGACTGGACGGCTTTCTCGCCCAATCTGAACTACTATCCAAGTTCATTCGGGTTGAGCAACGCCCTCGCCATCGGCAATGTCGGGAGCAACAAGTTCCGCATCGCCCTGCGCTACCACGTTGACGGCACCGCTGCCGGGACAAGATGGGCCGTCAGGAAGGTGAAAATAACGAGATAATTAGTAGCACAATAACAATAAAGACTTCGATGGCAAGAATATTCAACGCTAAAATAACGATGACGGTGTTTCTGGCCGTCGTCTTCATGTTTTCAAATGCCCAGAACGGCTACTGGGACAAGGTTTCACGAGACTATGAGAGTCGCGACGGTGTGTCTGATGAAGTGAAGTATGGCATCAAGGCACTTGAAGGCGCCACCGACAGCAGCGCGCGGAAAACCGCACGTTACCTCAAGTTCCTTTATGCGTATATGCCGCAGAGCGACCTCGCCGACTATGATTTCGACTTTTTCAAGCGACAGGTTGACGTGGCCTGCGAAGCCCGTGCCGCATTCTCGTGGGGAAGAAATGTGCCCGAAGACATGTTCCGGCATTTTGTGCTGGTTTACCGTGTCAACAACGAAAACCTTGACACTGCGCGTTCGTTCATTTTCAATAAATTGAAGGACCGAGTGAAGAATATGAGCATGTATGACGCCGCCTTGGAGGTCAACCACTGGTGCCACGAGCATGTGGACTACCAGCCGGCTGACGCCAGGACGTCGGCGCCACTGGCAACCCTCCGCACGTCGCACGGGAGGTGCGGCGAGGAGAGCACGCTCACCGTCACCGCGATGCGCGCAGTGGGCATCCCGGCGCGCCAGTGCTACACGCCGCGCTGGGCGCACTGCGACGACAACCACGCCTGGGTGGAGGTCTGGATCGACGGCAAGTGGCGCTTCCTCGGTGCCTGCGAGCCGGCCCCCGCACTCGACATGGGATGGTTCGCAAACGTCTCCACAAGGACTATGATGGTGCATACCAACGTGTTCGGCAGGTATGAAGGCCCAGAGGAGGTCAACAGGCAGACACAATATTACTCGTGTATCAACCTCCTGTCGAATTATGCCGACACAGTAACCGCCTACGTTACAGTTTACGACAAACTCCACAGACCCGCCACGGACGCCTCTGTCTGTTTCAAACTGTACAATTACGCTGAATATTATACCCTTGCAGAGGTGAAGACCGATGAACAAGGGCGTGCAAAACTCAATACTGGTCTCGGCGACCTGCTCGTCTGGGCGAAAAAAGACGGCGACTACGCCTATGCCAAACTCGATCTCCGAAGGCAAAACCATTTGGTGCTGATACTTGACGACAAGGACAACGATGCTTTCAAAGCATTCTCCATGAAGCCGCCGGCAGGGAGGCCTGTTGCCGGCAGCGTGGACGCCGCCGCGCAAACAGCCTGCGACAAGAGGATGGCGAGGGAAGACAAAATGCGCGAGGCGTATCGGAAGTCTTTCCCCACAAAGGCGCAGACCGACAAATACACCAACGAATACTTCACCTCTGACGAGTTTTATGATGTGATACGCCGCAGCGAAGGCAACCATGCAGAAATACTGAAATTCCTGCAAAACCACAGCAAAAAAGAACCAGGTATATTCCTCAAGGAATTCATAGACGCCCTTTCCGACAAGGATTTGCGCGACACACGTGCGGAAACACTTGAGAGCCAGCTTGTGAAATATCGTGAAAACGAAAAATGCCCTGTGGATGTCTTTGTCAAGGGCGTATTGCCTGCGCGTGTCTCCAACGAGCTTATTCGTGACTGGCGCAGGCCGCTCAACGCCGTGCTTTACGAGATCATCCAGGGCGGCGCAACGGGATTCGGAAAGCCGACTCTCGCCCAACTGGCCGACTGGACTAAGCGCTATGTCACCGTGGATCCGCTTTGCAACTACTACAACTGTCCGGTGAGTCCGATGGGAGTGGTTAAGACACGCCGCGCCGACGCGCACTCGCGCAACATCTTCTTCGTGGCGGCGTGCCGCAGCCTGTCGATACCTTGCTATCTTGACAATGCCTCGGGAAAAATCTATGTTTGGGAGAACGAAAGTTGGCGTGAGTTTGCATTCGAAACCGAGACAGCAGTGCCAAGTGGCGATCTGGCAGTGCTTACTATGCATAATCCGAAAAATCTCACATACTATGTAAACTACACGTTGCAGCGCCTTGTTGACGGCGAGTATGTTTCGTATGACTTTGAAGGAGACCCGAGGGTGGAGAAGACCCACATTGTGCTCAATCTGCCTCCCGGAAGGTATTGCCTTTCGACGGGGAACCGCTACAGCGACGGCGAGGTTCTCTCGGAACTCCGTTTCTTTGACCTGAAAGCAAAGGAGCGGAAAGACTTGACCATAGATTTGCCTAAACTTGTACGCAAAGATGGCGTTTATGGCAAGATAGATTTAAGAGAAAACGTGCTGGGCGGCAAAACTTTGGAGCAACATTTGGAAGAATCGGGCAAGGAGTGTTTGGTTTTATGTGTTGTGAGACCCGGCACCGAGCCCGCCAACCATCTTGTAAAGGAGATGGCATCACTCAAAGAGAAGTATGAAAAATGGGGCGGAAAAGTGCTGATAGCCTCCACGAGCAGGAATTGGAAGAGTGAGAGAAACCAGCCCGGCAATGTTGAAATCTTCACTGACAATATCGGCAAATTTGTAGAGAGTGCTGCGTCTTCCCTGAAAAACGCCGTCCATGACGGTAGTATGGAACGCACCACCGGCGAGTACCCGCTGTGCATGGTGGTGGACAAGGCAGGCAACATGAAGTTCGTGTCGGAAGGCTACCGCATTGGCTTAGGCGGCCTTTTGCTGGAGAGTGTTGAAATGAGAGCCGAGAACTGAGTGTTTAGAATTTAGTATTTAGTATTTAGAACTTGTAACTTAGGGCTTTGATTGGAGTCTTGGTTATAGTTATAAGAAAAAGTTGATGTAAAGCATCAATTTTTTTTTTTGAAAAAAATCTTTCAAAAAAAAATGTATATTTGCACTTTAACATTGTTTTGTTAAAAAATGTTTTTGTGTATTAAGAGTCAAAGAGTTCATTAAACATACAACCAATTTATTAACCAAATCAAAAAGAAATGAAAAAGATTTTTACGCTTTTCATTGCGTTTTTCGCACTTGCAGCAAGTGCCAACGCACAAGCCATCATTATTTTGGAGGCTCACAACGTTTGGGGTGACGGGACAGGATACCAGCTCCTTCTCGACGCCGACCACACCGCATTTGGCACAACAATTCCCGAGACGGGTCCGCTCACCACATCGGACGACGCTCCCGCCTCTGTCTATGCCGAGTTCGAGTACAAGGTACCCGAGAACGCAGACGGCGCGCTCAGCACTTCCAACATGGTGTTAGACGGGACTGCACAGATTACAATTCCTGCAGGAACCTATGACTGGTGTGTTACCAATCCGTCGCCTGGCGACAGAATGTGGATTGCCGGCGAGGGACGCGGCGACGACCTTGTGATTGAGAACGGCAAGATCTACCATTTTTCAGTGGCTCGCCTGGGTAACGGCGACAATGTCACTCTGACCATCACTGAGATTCCGACAGACCCCACAATCAACGTGAGCACAGAGGCTGTCGCTTTCGGTAATGTGATACTTGGAAGCAACGCCACTCAGAGCGTAAGTCTTGTAACTTACAACCTCACCGATGACGTGACAGTTACCGCCATTGCTCCGTTCACCGTGTCATCTGACGGTGCTGCATTCGCCGCAACCGCCACTGTTCCGAGCGAAGGCGGCACTTTCTTTGTTCGCTACACTCCGACGCAGGCAGGCACCGACAGCGGCACGGTCACCATCGCTTCAGGTTCGATTGAGAAGGAAATCGCCGTTTCAGGTGCGGCCATCGACTGCGGTCAGATAACAATCCCTTACTCATGCAGCTTCGACGACGAGTCGCTTACTAACTGCTGGACAGTTGTTGACGCAAATAACGACAACTCTTCTTTCATCATTTCGCCGGCCTATGGCTATGCTTACTACCTCTACAGCAGCACAAACGCGGCTGATGACTACCTCGTCTCCCCGGTATTCGAATTTGACGGAACCCAGCTTCTTAAGTTCGACTACATGTGCGCGTCGCCAAACTATCCGGAAATGTTCCAAGTGCTCGCTTTCGGCGAAAACGACACAGTTGAGCTTACCGATGTGATAACCGTTCTGAACACCTCGGCAGAAACCGAATATGTTTTCCTCACCGAGCTTGAAGGCAGCTACCAAATAGCTTTCCACTGCATCTCTGACGCCAACATGTACAGACTCGCAATCGACAACTTCGAGATTATGGCTGCAGGTTCGTCAATCGAGGTTGATCCTGAAGAGATTGACTTCTCGATTATTCCTATGAACAGCACCTCTGATCCAGTGGCTGTAACAATAACCTCCATTGAAGTAACCGACGCCATTACAGTTGCCACCGCCGCTCCTTTCGAGGTTTCTGTTGACGGTACTGATTTCGCAGCAACTGCCACTATCCCCGCAAACGCTGAGAGCATAGTAGTCAATACGGTTTACGTAAGGTTCGCCCCGACAGAGGAAGGCGAGATGATAGGTGAACTCACCGTTTCAGTAGGCGACTTGAGCGAGACTGTTGACCTTTCAGGCGTTTCAGTTGACTGTGCCCCCAGCGCTATTTCAGAGCTTCCGTTCCTCCAGGACTTCAACGACGGAATATATCCTCCTGTTTGCTGGACAGTGAACGACCCTGACAACTACACCTACTTCACTTATGACGAGGTTGGCGAAGACAAGGCAATGGGCTTCTCTGATGTCGACTATCTCATCACTCCTGAAATCACTGTTGAGTCTTCAATGCTTCTCACATTCGACTATAGTAATTACCAGGGAACCGATGCTGAGGAACCCACCACTTTCCGTGTAGGTTACTCATCAACCGACAACAACATTTCAAGTTTCACTTGGCAGGAGACCATGTTGTGTGAAACTGATGCACTGGAGGCATTCACAGGCGTCATTCCTGCAGGCACAAAATATATTGCAATAGATGTTACAGAGATTGGTTACGCCCTGATACTTGGTTATTTCGTGTCTCCTGACTATTTCATTATAGACAACTTCCTGCTCACAGAACTTTCAGATCCCACTTTGTTGGTTTCAGAGGATACGATCGACTTCGGCAACACAGTGCTCGGCACACCTTCACAGGCTAAGGCCGTTACTGTTACCGGTGCGCTCACCACTGACAACATCACCGTTACCGCTCCCGCAAACTTCCAGGTGTCAACCAACGGTGCTGCTTACAGCCAGAGCATCTCTCTCCCGGCTGCCGGCGGCAACTTCATGGTACGCTACAATGCAACTGCCGAAGGCTCACACAGCGGTCTCGTTACCCTGACCTCGGGCACTGCTTCTGAAAGCATTTTGGTAAGCGGTTATGCAAAAGACTGTTCAACACCCAAGACTCTCCCGTTCACACAGGACTTCGAGAGCGGACTTTCAGACTGCGAACAGCTTCTTGACAAGGACGGCGACGGTTACAACTGGCTTCTGATTTCTTCAACAGGCGCTAACATATCACCAAACAGCGGTGTTGACGCCCTCATTTCACAGTCATGGGCTAACCAAGTTGTCTTGAATGCCGACAACTGGTACGTTCTTCCTTCACTGGCAATCCCGTCAAACGGCGCCCGCGTTTCCTGGTACGTTTCCGCTCAAGACAGCCTCTACCCGCAGGAGTACTATGAGGTTAAGGTTGCCGTTGCAGGAACCGACAACTATACGACTCTCTTCAGCGAGACACTTGTGGATGCTCAATGGCATGAAAGACACTTCAACTTGAGCCAGTTCAACGGCCAGAATGTGAACATAGCATTCCGCCACTACAGTTCAAACGTGTTCATTATCAAGATTGACGACATCACAGTAACCCCTGGTGTAGGCGTGGAAGATATCGACAACACTGCTCGCATATATCCCAACCCCGCTTCAAGCCACATCACTGTTGAGGCAACTTCTGCAATCGACCTTATTGAAATCTTCAACATGAACGGCCAGAAGATCGACCAGGTTGTTGTTGACGGCAACTACACCAACATCAACACCACAAACCTTTCAAACGGTCTCTACCTCATGAAGATTCATACTGAAAACGGCGTTTCAAACAAGAAATTCTCTGTTGTGAAGTAATGTTTTCCTAACATGCGGATAAAAAGGCGGTGCTTTCAGGCATCGCCTTTTTTATTTAGCATCATACTCTCCCCTAAAACCTTGTTTGTCGAATTTAACTATTACATTATGTTGTAAATGAGGTGATTTTCACAAGATTATATACCCCGAATGCCTCTATCAAAAAATCATTGCAACGATTTTTCTCGGGTTATGTTGAAAAAAATGATTATCTCTGCCGACTTTTTGAAATTATAGGAGAAATGTTGTTTGATTCCTGTCGTGGTCTCAGTTTCGTGAGATTCTGCCCCGCAATGTCGGCCAGCCCAGCCCGCGTGCTGTATAACACACAAACTTTCCAAAGGAGAGTTGCAACTGTCATTAAGAAGTAGCGGCAGGCCGTTGGTCTTCCATGTGCGGTAGCGACAGATGGCGTGCAGGACAAATCGCAGGCCGTCAGGCCTGCGAAACCCGCGCAAGGGAAAACCGCATTTGCAACCGAACCATTCAGCCCTAACGGGCTGCTTCGCGAATGCACCGGCCTTATATCACCGCACGGCAGGGGTAATCCTCAATTCCTCTTGAAAAAGTACGTTTCCTTTTATCGGTGTCCGGTAAAACTTTTTCGATGATGTTTAAGTCACTGTGTGTTTGTTACTGCACGTTTGTGGTGAATTTCTCCCCCTT
>CADBQG010000007.1 GCA_902796805.1 uncultured Bacteroidota bacterium | reverse complement strand
ATCCAAATCACCTCTAACATCAACAGAGAGACACCCCCTGAATCCCCCTCAAGAGGGGGACAAAACAGACATCCCCCTTTTAAGGGGGACTGAGGGGGTTTCAACATTGGGGAACGAGGGGGGTTCAAAATCCAAATCATCTCTAACGTCAACAGATATACACCCCCTGAATCCCCCTCAAGAGGGGGACTTAGCTGACATCCCCCTTTTAAGGGGGACTGAGGGGGTTTCAAAATCCAAATCACCTCTAACATCAACAGAGAGACACCCCCTGAATCCTCCTCAAGAGGGGGACTTTCTAAACATCCCCCTTTTAAGAGGGGAACGAGGGAGTTTTAAAAATAAACGATTATTAACCTAAGAACAATGAACTATTTTACAGAATTAAGCATTGAGTTGGCGAACAACAGAGATTATTTGGACCAATTGTTCAGGGTTTATCCACTTGCTCCAGAATCCGTCCGCTATGTTGACGGAGAAAAGTGGGACAAGGTTGAATTGGCTTTTCAGATCAGAGATAACGTAAGTTTGATTAATGCATTGTTAGATTTAGACCTTTTCCCAGTTAAAGACGGATATGTTCCATATTTCCGCCATGACAGAACGGCAATTAACAGAAATCCACAGACTGTGAATCGCATTTGCGGAAGAATCTATGAGTTGGGCATCGAAGAGTTGTGGAAAAAATGTTCTCAACCGAAAGAGACCAACAGACAAATGGGGCAACTGTTCAGAAGATGGCTTGATAATTCAGGTGTCGGAATTCAACCAGTTTCTGAAAAAGTGTTTTTATCGGACAATAATAACGCTGTACTTGCCGGCAATGATCAGCAATTAAAAGAATTTGCATCGAAACATTGTGGCTATGAACGAGACGACAAGGGAGTTGATTTGATAGCACGATTTAACAATAAGTTGGTAGTCGGTGAGGCAAAGTTTATTTCTGACGAAGGTGGACACCAGAATGGTCAGTTCTTGGACTCAATGACAACGTTGCATACCAAAGCACCTGAAGATGTAATATATGTTGCAGTGTTAGATGGCGTATTGTATATTCCCTCTAAGAAGAAAATGTACACTCATATAACCAAAAATGATGAAAATGTTATGAGCGCATTGGTGTTAAGAGATTTTTTGTATTCACTATGATTTGAGAATATGAAAATGAAAAGGAATCTTTTGATACAATCCGACAATATTGAAGGAATGAAATGGCTGCTGAAAAACGGCTATGAGGGGAAAATAGATCTGGTTTATATTGACCCTCCTTTTGCCACTGGCGGTACTTTTGCCATTGACAAGAGTGGCCGTGTAGCCACAATAAGCAAATCTGATGAGTCGGTGGTTGCATATAAAGACACTCTGCTGGGAAAAGACTTTGTTAAATGGCTGAAGAAGAGGGTTTTGCTCATACATAAATTGCTGTCTGACAAAGGTTCTCTCTACTTGCATATCGACTACAAAATAGGGCATTATGTGAAAGTAATGCTCGATGAGGTCTTCGGGATAAATAATTTCAGGAACGACATCACCCGCATTAAATGCAACCCGAAAAATTTTGACAGAGTAGGATATGGAAATATCAAGGATTTGGTGCTGTTCTACACAAAGACTGATAATCCCATTTGGAACAAACCCACGGTGAAATCAGAAGAAAAAGATTTGTATAAGCTTTACAGCAAAGTTGACAAGAACGGTCGGCACTACACTACTGTCCCGATTCATGCACCAGGGGAAACCAAGAACGGCTCTACGAACAAGCCTTTTAAGGGAATTTATCCACCAAAGGGCCGTCATTGGCGCTGCTCGGTGGAGGAACTTGAAAAATTGGATGAAGCCGGCCTTATTGAATGGTCAGGCACGGGCAATCCACGGAAAATAAACTATGCGGACGAGCATCTGAATAAGAAAGTTCAGGATATATGGGATTTCAAGGATCCTGCAAAACCAAGCTACCCCACTGAAAAGAATATGGAGATGCTGCAAATGATAATGAAAGCCTCCTCAAATGAAGATTCAATTGTGATGGACTGTTTTTGTGGTTCTGGCTCAACTCTGAAAGCGGCAGAACTTTGCGGAAGGAACTGGATAGGCATTGACCAGTCGGAAACGGCTATTGAAGTAACCAGAAAAAGGTTTGAGGATACTGATCTTTTCAACAGTGAAGATGTGAGATTTGATTTTGTCTCTTTAACATGAAGAAAAACGAAATATGAAAAAAAAGATAATGGTTACGGGCGGCTGCGGCTATATTGGTTCGCACACGATAATCGCCCTGATAGAAAGCGGAAAATACGATGTGGTTTCAGTGGACAACTGCGCACGCAGTACTGCTGAGGCGATGCGCCGCGTGAAGGAAATCACCGGCGTGGAAGTTAAGAACCATCAGGTTGACATCTGCGACAGGGATGCTTTCTTTCGCGTTTTCGAGGAAGAGGGCGACATTGCAGGCGTGATACATTTCGCCGCCTACAAGGCTGTGGGAGAGTCGGTTGAGAAGCCGATAATGTACTACCGCAACAACCTCGGCACCATGATGAACGTACTGGAGGCGTGTGGAAAATACCATGTTAAGCACTTGCTGTTCTCCTCTTCGGCGTCGGTGTATGGCGACATCAAGGATTTGCCAGTGACGGAACTGACACCGCTTGGCGAGGCTTTTTGCCCATACGCACATACGAAGCAGATCTGCGAGGGGATGATAAGGAGCGAGATTGTTGCCGACAAAGAGTTAACGGCGCTGATACTCCGCTATTTCAACCCGGTGGGCGCGCACCCGAGCGGCCTCAACGGAGAGCTCTCTCCCGACAAGCCCAACAACTTGATACCCATCATCATGCAAGTGGCTTCGGGGAAAATGACTCAGATGGCGGTGTTCGGCACCGACTACGACACGCGCGACGGCTCGTGTATCCGCGACTACCTCCACGTGTGCGACGTGGCTGATGCCCACGTGAAAGCCATGGAATATTTGATGGACGGCAGGAACACGGAACGCTGCGAGGTGTTCAACATCGGCAGTGGCAACGGACTGTCTGTACTGGAGATGCTCGACGCCGCCGAGAAAGCCGTTGGACACAAACTCAACTACGTTCTCGGCGACCGCCGCCCCGGCGATGTACCCGCCATCTACTCCGACAGCAGGCGCGCCAACGAACTGCTCGGATGGCACTGCCAATACAACGTGCACGACATGATGGAGAGCGCCTGGAAGTGGGAGAAGCATGTTGGCTTAGAATTGAGGACGAAGAACTGAGAATTGAAAGTTGATAATTGAGAATTAAGAATTAATAAAGTTATGCCAGAAAATTTAAAATTAGTTGCAGATTTGGCACTGATATTGACATCAGCGGGAGTGGTAACAGTCATTTTCAAACTGTTGAAACAGCCCCTTGTGTTAGGCTATTTGGTTGCGGGTTTCCTTGTGGGGCCGCATTTGCACATTTTCCCCACGGTGACCGACGTGGCGGACGTGGAAGTCTGGTCTGAAATCGGTATCATCTTCATGATGTTCGGCCTCGGACTTGAATTCAGCTTCAAGAAACTGATGTCGGTGGGGAGCAAGGCTTTCATCACGGCGTTCCTCGGAATTATAGGAATGATTGGCGTCGGCGCGCTGCTCGGCCTCGTCATGGGCTGGGGCACTATGGAGAGCATCTTCCTCGGCGGTATGCTCGCCATGTCGTCAACGGCCATCATCATCAAGGCCTTCGACGACCTGAACGTGAAAGGGCAGTCGTTTGTGGATCTAACCATGGTGGTGCTGATAATACAGGACATTGTGGCTGTTGTGATGATGGTGCTCATCTCGACGGTGGCTGCCAGCAAGAACTCCATGCCCGGCAGGGAAATGCTGCTCAGCATAGTGAAGCTCGTATTCTTCCTCGTTCTGTGGTTCGTGGTAGGCATCTATCTGATACCTACACTCTTACGTAAATTCAAGAAATACATCAACGACGAGAATCTTCTCATCATCTCCATCGGTCTCTGCTTCGGCATGGTGATTATAGCAAACAGCGTGGGTTTCTCCTCTGCTTTGGGTGCATTCGTCATAGGCTCCATCCTGGCTGAAACCGACGAAAGCTTGCGTATCGAGCATCTCACAGAGAGCATCAAGAACCTCTTTTCGGCCATCTTCTTCGTCTCTGTAGGCATGATGATCGATCCTCAGGTACTTGTGCAATACTGGAAACTGATTCTTGCATTAGTTCTTATCACTCTGATTGTGAAGGCATTGGTGTCAACGCTTTCGGCTGTTGTTGCAGGCGCGAACTTGGAGGATTCTGTGAAGACGGGCTTCACGCTGTCGCAGATCGGCGAGTTCGCGTTCATCATCGCTTCGGTGGCGGTGGCGCAGCACGTGATGCCGTCGTACATATACCCCGTGATCATAGCCTCGTCGGTAATCACAACATTCACAACTCCTTACTGGATTAAGCTCGCCACACCTGCCTATGGTTTCTTGGAACGTAAACTCTCCCCGAAAGCGAAAAGCAGACTCGACGAGTACGCACTTTTCAGTTCTTCCGGCGAAGGCAAGCGCAACTGGAGCAGCATAATCAAGAGCAACATCGTGAGCATACTCATCTATTCCATTCTCACGCTTGCCATCCTGCTTATCATTACCGAGTTCCTGATTCCGTTCATCAAGGAGATACCCTACGTGGATAACATTCCGGAATGGCTGTTCAACACTATTTGTGCGGCTGGATCGCTGCTGATCGTCTCGCCGTTCCTGTTCGGCATCGTGCGCAACAGCCCCAAAGTGCACGAACTCTACAAAACTCTGATGGAGGAGAACAAGGCCAACACGTTGGTGGTGATAGTGTGGACGCTCGTGAGGTTCCTGATTGTCTTCTATTTCGTGTTCTCCGTCCTGGTCACATTCTTCAAGTTCACCAAGTGGGTGATTGTGCTCATAGCCGTGGCGGTCATCCTGTTCCTCGTGCTTTCGCGCCACAGCCTGAAACGTCTGGCGTCAATGGAGGACCAGTTCAAGTACAACTTCGGAGACGGGGAGACTAATTAGGGATCTGGAATTAGGGTTGGCATCACCCTCCTTAATTCCTTAATATTGAATCAATATCCCGTGCCAATTTCTGAGAGAAGAGGTTTGCGCCTGTGCTGTTGAGGTGCATGGTGTTGTAGAAGTAAGCAGTGTCGTAACTCAACGTGTCGTAAGTGTAGTCGAGGTACGGGATATTGAAATCTTCGGCAATTTGTTCGAACATTGTGTGCATTCCATCGCTGTCCAACATCTTGCGGGTTCCGCCGATATAGAACGGCGAGGTAACCATCACAACCGATATGCTATCCTGGCGGCATTCTTCAAGGAACTCGCGGAACTGGCGAATGACAGCCGTGTCGTGGTGATATTCGACATGATCCTGTTTTTCAAGTTCTGAACCGTTCCATTTCCAGTCATGGCTTCGGAAACCTTTGTAAAGTGGCAAGTCATATTCGCTTTTAACCTTTTGGAAGAGTATTTTGTTCATGAGCGACTGTTGACCTAAGAAACGCCAGCATGGAAGCAAGCAATCGGCTACGGTGAATCCTTCCTGCTCATGACAAAGCCGCCATAGGTACTGGTCGTGGAGGTATGGCACAAACTGTTCACGCTCGTATCCGTTGCTTTTGCGCATCGTGTTGTGACTCACCTCATAGAGAATGAGTTTTGGCTTATGGTTACCACAATGCTCAAACACCTTGTATTTCAAAATCTGTGAATCGGCGGAACGTCCGTTCATGCCTAAATTATAGCTGCTGGTGCGAAGGACTGAGTCAATCACGGCAGGATTGAACTGCACGAACGCACGTGAGCTGCCCATCACAAGAACATCGGCGTCAATGTTCTTCTTGTATATGTCGTTCCAAGTGGCAAAAGGGTTGCTCCGAAATTGAAAAGTCTTGGCAACCAGCAATATATCGAACGTAACTGCCATAATCAGCAGTATGAAGGCGAACAGCAACGTTTTTTTCAGGAATTTTTTCATGTCAGAATTGGAAATAGATGAAAGTCTCGGAATTGGAATAAGCAAAGAACATGACGATTATCAAACCATAATAGATAATATAGCGCAATGCCGCAGAACGAATATGCAAGTCGAGACCATGGTTCTCAGTACGATGCAGCCATTCCATAACGAGCATAAGAATCACATAGACTAAACAACCGGCAAGTCCTTTGGTATAGGCAGTGCCTCCCTGAGGCAACAACGTGAGATAGTGCCACGCCTGCCCGATGGAGTCGGCGCGAAAGAGAATCCAGCCGATGGCAACCAGAGTGAAAGTCAGCAACATACGCATCAACTCAGACCAGGTAGGCAAAGCCCGGCCTTCGGCAATACCGTTAGTGTATTTGCGATTGCGGCCCGACAGAATGAGCGGCATGAATAGCAATGCGTGAAAAGCGCCCCAGGCAAGAAACGTCCAGTTCGCGCCGTGCCAGAAGCCGCTCAGGAGAAATATGACGAAGGTGTTTCGCACCACTTTCGCCTTTGCCACTCGGCTTCCTCCCAACGGAATATAGACGTAATCGCGAAACCATGTTGTGAGCGAAATGTGCCACCGCCGCCAAAATTCCGCGATGTCGCGACTGAAATAGGGATTGTTGAAGTTTCTCACCAACTTGATGCCGAACAGTTTGGCAGTGCCGATGGCGATATCGGAGTAACCCGAGAAGTCGCCGTAGATTTGAAAGGCAAACAGCACAGCAGCGATTGTCAAAGTAGTGCCACTTTGAGAAGCATACGACCCATATACGTAGTCAACGTATGCGGCACAGTTGTCGGCCACGGCGATTTTCTTGAAGAGTCCCCAGAGGATTTGTCTCATTCCATCCACGGACTGGTTGTAGTTGAACGTGCGCGGCATGGCAAACTGCGGCAAAAGGTTGGTCGCCCGCTCTATGGGCCCGGCCACCAGCTGCGGGAAGAAACTCACGAATGCGAAAAACTGCACTATGTCGCGGGTGGGTTCCAATTTCTCGCGATAAACATCTATACTGTAACTCAACGCCTGGAAAGTGTAGAAACTGATGCCTACCGGCAGTATGACGTTCAGCAACAAACCATAAGTACGGCCGTTCAAGAATAGGTTTGCGAAAGAAGTCACGAAAAAGTCGTAGTATTTGAAAACGCAGAGAATAGTCAGATTTAAGACGATATTGGATATGTGCACAACTTTTGCCAGAGGACGATGACGAAAGTAGTCGATAAGGATTCCGCTGCCCCAACTGCATAGCGAGGTGAAAGCGATGAGTATCAGGAACCTCCAATCCCACCAGCCGTAAAACAGGTATGAAACCGATACGATGAAGAGGTTCTGTCTAAACAGGCTCTTTTGAAAAACAAGCCAGTATAGCAGGAAGACTATGGGTAGGAAAATGGCAAATTCTATCGAATTGAACAGCATGGAGCGCGGTTTAAAATCAAGCGACAAAGTTACATTTTTTCAGGATTTGCTTTTTCATAAGCTAAAAGTGTTATCTTTGCCACCACAAAAATATGTTTTTCTCATCGCGAAATCCGGAGCAAATCTCGACTTTGCTTTTATTTATAGTAAAATCAATCAAGACGTTATAATGAAAAAAACTCTTTTTTTTGTATGCTTGTTGGGCGCATGTGTTGCATCATTCGCGCAGGAGAAGCCATCTCAATCGCAGGGCAGATGGTTTCTTGGAGGGTCGGCCGGCGTCGGGTTCCGTAACTATTTCACTGTCTCGGCTGAGGCACGGGTAGGGTATCAGTTCAACGACCGTGTCGCTATCGGCACTGGCCTGGGCACCGTGCTTTGCGTGGGCAGGTACGATTTCTTCGAGGTAACCGGCATTGCGGAGCCGTTTGTCCGCGTCTGCGTCTGGAACAACGAAAACATCTATATAGATTTGCACGCGATGGGCGGCTTCGAGTTCACCGACGAGCTCAAGCTGTGCCAGGTTGGAATACGCCCGAGCATCCGCTTCCGTGTCAGCGAGAACGTGTTCATGGCCGCCGACCTGGTGGTGCTGGGAGCGCAGTACACTCCAACCGGCGGGTGGCGCCCTTCGTTCAGCCTCACATCCATGAACGGCGGCCTGCGGATGTCATACCACTTTTAACGATGCGGACACCAATCACTAATCACCATTCACTAATCACTAATCACGAAAAAAGATGGCTGAACCGAAAGAGACACAACTGAAATTGTTTACAGTTGAACCACATGGGCTGACTTTAAGAGAGGCGGCGCAACGTCTATCCGTATCTCAAGCCACAATCCGGAACTGGGTACATTCTGGCCTTCTGAACACCGTTGATGGTAAACTTCTTCAAAGCGATGTTGACACATTTGCACTCGCACAACTTCATAACAAATTGAAATCCAGGGCAAACAAACTTCGCAAGGATTCACATGACCAGTCTGAATTGTCGGAGACAATATGTGGTTACATACAATCAAATGAACTGTCCGGCGAGGAAATAGCCTTGAAATACGAGTCGTCGCTGTCTGAATCGTTTAAGAACAAGGAGTGTGTTTTCTATACACCCTCTTACATTGTGGCTGACATGATGGATGGCATTTCAGGGACACGTGGCAAGACTTTTCTCGATCCGTGCTGCGGTTCAGGAAATTTCATCATGGAGGCAATTCGCAAGGGATTTGCACCCGAAAGTGTTTTTGGATACGACACGGAGCAAAGATACATACTAAATAGTGCAAACTTGTTTATTTTGAAGCCTTCATTTCCAATTTCCTACAAGAATATTGTGGCTTTGTTAAACTCTGATTTTATGAACTGGCTGTTTCAAAGTGTCTTTTGCACGCACAAGATTCTGAGAGGGGATTTGGAAGAGCTGCCAATTTGGACAGATTACTTTGAACAATATGCGTTTTTTTCGGAAGAGACTTTACTTGAATTTCTTAAAATAGAGAAGAAAAATGAAACTTATTGCGTTAAAAAACAGGCATGTTAAATATTTTAAGACAAATAATGCTATATAGTATGTTTTTTTTAACAAACAAGAACTTTTAATGAAAGACACCCTTTTCCTTGACCGCGACGGCGTGATAAACGTGCAGATTGTGGGCGGCTACGTGCGCAGGCCGGAGGAATTCGTCCTTGTGAACGGCGTGCTTACGGCCATGCAGTGGCTCAGGCCGAAGTTTCGACGCATCATCGTGGTTACAAACCAACAGTGCGTGGGCAAGCGCCTCTGCAAGATGGAAGACATCAACGAGATACACCGCCGTATGCGCGTGATTTTCGAGGAGAACGTAACCCCTTTGGACGCGGTGTATTGCTGCCCGCACTTGGCCGGCGCCGACTGCGGATGCCGTAAACCGGACATCGGCATGGCGCTGCAGGCAAAGGCCGACTTCCCCGACATCGACTTCGCCGATTCCGTGATGGCGGGCGACAGCCTCACCGATATGCAGTTCGCCGTCAACGCCGGCATACTGCCTGTGCACGTGGGCGCGAAGCACCCCCGCGAGTATGAGGAAATCCTGAAGATAACGCAACTGCACTACCGCAACCTCCTCGAATTCGCCAAGAATTTCCCAGTATAACTGATTGTCAGAACCTTACCGACACTTTCGCCGCCATGGAGTGGCCGAGGCTTCTTTGCCCCGCACGTTGCTTTATCGTGTAGTCGAGGTGGATGCGCACGTGGCGCTCCGGCCACCAGTCGAGACCGAACGAGTAGTTGTGGCTGCTTGAATAATGCGGCACGTTGGTGTCGTGGACATAATAATCGTAGCGGAACAGCGGGCGTATTTTCTGCGTCACGCTGCTGTTTTTCCCCCAACCTCCATAGAACCAGTATCCTACGAAGGCATAAAGACCACGCGTATTGATTCGGTATATGGAGTCGCCCGAAAGTGATTGCGTGTCGTAAACTCCCGTAACGCCTTGCAGGTACTCGCTGCGGAGCGTCAGATGCTCTCCACGGTATTCAACGCCGCCGGAATACCTGTGCCTCGGCGCATTTAGTCCCTTCTTGGGAGAGTAGTTACCTATATACACAGAACCTGAAAGCCGCAGATCCTTCACAAACGGGAAGAAGTCGACACGTGCAGAAAAGTCCTTGCTGAGGTTGTCCTTGCGGATGTTTATGCCGTTGCCGCCGAAGACACCCGCGTAGTAGTTGAAAATGGGAATTCTTTCGCCGTCCTTCTCAAAGTCGGCAAGGGTTCCGGAAATCATCGCACCGATTTCAAGGCCGTTGCCGTAGTCGGCGATTCCTGACACATCGTTGAAGCCCGCAAGTGCCGACACCGACTGCGACAGTTCAACGAACTCGAGGTCCAACGGTGAATAGTAGTTGTCCATGGTGTACGGTGTCTTTACCTGCCCGACCTGCAGGGCGATGTACTTGCAGAACTTGTAGCGCACCCAGGCGTCAAGGAGTCGCGGCGAATACGCCATGTCGGCCTGCAACCGGAAATCAAGCTTGGGAATCGGACTGCCGCAGAACTCGAACCTCGCGCGCCGAAGCGTAAAGACAAAGTCCTTGTCGATGTTCCCGTCCGCCTTTTCCTGAATGTTGTAGCCGACCTGTGCGTCAACAAAACCGTGAATCTGCACGTAGTCGCTGATCTTCCAGCTGCGCTCTTTGATCTCCTTCCCTGACACAGTATCGCTTTGTGCCAAAGCCGCTTGTGTGCAAAAAAGTAGAATAATAAGGTGAAAACTCGCGGAGACGATAGTCGGTTTATTCTTTAAGACATTCTTTTTCAGATACATACAATCTTGCTATGGCTGTTGCTTCGTTTCCGCGAAGATAGCATAATTATTGCTGTTTCATGAACGTCATTTAGCACACACCATTATGGAATGTCCCATGCCGAGATTGTCGTGGATTGTCTCAACCGACAGTCCCGACTCCTGAACGAGCCTTACAAGGTCGTCGGAGTGGTACATCTTGCTGTTGCCGTTGGCTATTGCCGTGAAATAGAGGCTTATCTGTGTAAGGCAGAAGGCAGAA
This sequence comes from uncultured Bacteroidota bacterium, assembly GCA_902796805.1. Classification (GTDB taxonomy): domain Bacteria; phylum Bacteroidota; class Bacteroidia; order Bacteroidales; family WCHB1-69; genus F23-D06. Next base: position 117,701 of record CADBQG010000007.1, on the reverse strand, counting down.
GTGTCGAAACGCTGCCTGTCCCAAAAAGTCTCCATGATGTAGAGTTTTGTGTCTTCGGACATAATTTTGGCAGCGCGCTTCAGTATGCCGGTTATCTCTTCTTCTGAGAAACAGTCGAGGAACTGGCTCATCCATATTGCGTCGAAATGCACGTTTGAAGGGAACACTGACTCGTCGTTGAGGAGATTGGCAGGATAACCGTGGATGCGTTCCGCACCGGGCTTTCCGGCAGTTTGCTGACGCATCATCTGCAGTTGTTGCGGGAGATCGACAATGGTAACTTGAACCTTTGGGTCATGCGCAACACACTGCAAGGCCCATCTTCCGGTGTTGCCTCCCACATCCATGAGATGCCTCACCGGCTTCGAGAAAACCACTTCCAAGGCCTCTTCAAAAGAGCAGTCGCTGTAGTAGTGGTCGAAGGCAAACCAGCTGTCCTGCACTTTGGCGGGCAACGACGACAGCCCTTCATATACCGTGGGCCAGTCGCCGAAATGCTTCAGCCCTGCCGGCCTGCCTTCTTTGAGGGACTCCTCGAGATTGAAAAGCCCGATATAATTCACATCGTGGTTGAAGTCGAGGTTCACCCTTGTAGACTTGTCATTGAGAAGGAAAAAGCCTGTCTTGGAGAGCGAGAACTTGCCTGTATCTGGATTCACCTTCAATATCGACATTGTGAGTGAAGACTCGAGCAGGCACTTGGCGGCATATTTTGACACACCGGCTCTTCCGGCCACCTCGTCAATTGTAAGCGGTTCGTCAGCAATCATTTCCAGAATGCCCCACTTGAGCATTATGCGTGCAACCTGGAAGATTACCGGGCCGAAGGCTATGACCTGCGCAAGGTACTGAGCGTTGTAAGCGGAAATGTCATCCCGTGAATATCTGTCTTTGAGTGATTCGCTGAGGTTCATATTATTTGTCTTTAACTTGTTGCAACACTATTGCCGAATTTGTGCCTCCGAAGCCGAATGAATTGCTTATCACATTGTTGAGCCTGCATGGTGTGGTTTCCGCGGCGATGTTAAGCTTTTCGGAGTACTGGTCGGGATTCTCGAAGTTCACGTTTGGCGCCACAAAGTCGTTCTGCATCATAAGAACGGAATAGACTATCTCGCTCGCTCCCGCCATCCAGCATTCGTGGCCTGTCATGCCTTTCGTGGAGCTCACAAGGGCGTGGGTTCCGTGGAACAGCCTGTCGAGGGCCATGGCTTCGAACATGTCTCCCTGCGGAGTGCTTGTGGCATGGGCGTTGATATAGTCGATGTCTTCTGGCGACAGGTTGGCGGAATCGAGCGCCCTCTTCATGGCGATCACGCTTCCGTCGTCGGAGGGTTGCGAGATGCCGCCGCCGTTGGAGGAGAAGCCGTATCCGGTAACCTCTGCAAGTATCGGTGCGCCGCGGCGGATTGCGCTCTCGTATTCCTCGAGGACCAAGGCCGCCGCGCCGCCGCTCGGTATGAGCCCGTCGCGGTCGCGGTCGAAGGGTCTCGAGGCTCTTTCTGGCTCAGACATACGCTTTGAGAAGGCACCCAGTGCGTCGAACGTGAACATGGAAAAATGGTTCACCTCCTGCGCACCGCCGCAGAGCACCACGTCCTGAAGACCCTGCTTTATCATCAAAAACCCCAGACCCACCGAATGGCTGCCACTGGCACAGGCCGCACTAACAGTGAAGTTTATCCCACGCAGGCCGAAGATGCTGCTAAGGTTCATGTTCACCGTTGAATTCATCGACTGGAATATCAGCCCCGAGCCGAGCAGCGCCGAGTCGCGCTTCTCCGACATCAACTTTTCGGCCTCGATTACCGGCTTCGCAGACGAGTCGTTGCCGAAGATTATGCCGACTTCACGCTCAGCAAGGAACTTCTCGTCAACCAACGCTTGTGCGAAGGCCTCGCGCGCCGCCATATATGAGTACTCTGCCTCCTGCGACATGCCCGTGCGAAGCCTGCGGTGGAGCAGCGGCTTCAAATCGGGGTCTGGCACTATCCCCGTCAAGTCAGACTGGTAGCCATATCCCAAACGTATGTCTTCACGCCCTATTCCTGATCTGCCGATTCTCAAAGACTCCAGCACCTCGTCTTTCGATGTCCCGATGCACGACCATATCCCCATTCCGGTGATTACAACCCTTCTGTTGTTCATATATCTGTTTCTGATTTTCTTCTAAAATTCCTCTACATCAACAAATCACCCACAACACTAACCTGCCCGGCTATGAATAAAGTCCACCGTTCACTTGGATGACCTGTCCGGTGATGTACGACGATTCGGGACTTGCCAGGAACGAGACCGCAGCGGCCACTTCGTCGGGCGTGCCGAACCTCGCGGCCGGTATCATCTTCTTTAGAGTCTCCTCGTCGAGATCCTTGGTCATGTCGGTGGCGATGAAGCCAGGGGCCACGGCATTCACTGTAACTTTCCTCTTGGCCACCTCCTGGGCAAGTGCTTTGGTGGCTCCTATGATTGCCGCCTTGGCCGCGCTGTAGTTCGTCTGGCCTGGAACTCCCTTCAGTCCTGACAGGGAGGCCATGTTGACAACTCTGCCCTCACGATGCGACAGCATCGGTTTTATCAGTCTTTTCGTAATGAAAAAGAAACCGTTGAGGGGCGTGTCGATGACACTGCGCCAGTCGTCCTCGCTCATCATCATCATGAGGTTGTCGCGGCGAGTCCCGGCATTGTTCACCAGCACAGATATAAACTCGTTCGGGTGCTCGTCCTCCCATTGACGGAGGGCTTTCTCAACAGCTTGTCCGTCGGCGATGTCGAACTTCATGAGTTCGCAGATTCCCCCACCCTCTTCAACGAGCCGCTTGGTTTCCTTCGCGGCCTGGTCATTGCTCACGTAGTTCACTATCACTGAGAACCCGTCTTTGGCCAGCCTGATGGCCACGGCGCGTCCTATTCCTCGGGAACCGCCCGTTATAAGCGCATATTTCATATTGCCTTTACTCTATATTGTCTTAAAAATGATTCCACATTGCGTATCTCCTCATAAAAAGGGGTGTCTTCGACGAATTTCGGACATATACCGCGGACTTTTTCATAGACGTCTTTGGTCGCAACAGACAGCGAGCCGTCTATGTCGAGGCAGTCCACTGCCTGCGCAAGCGCGATGAAATGGATGGCCATCACCTGCCAGGCGTTGTCGATAACGCGCTTGGTTAGAAGGGCGGTGTTCGTACCCATACTCACGATGTCCTGGTTGTCGTTGTTGTTAGGTATGCTGTGCACGTAGTTCGGCATGGCGAGTGTCTGGCATTCGGCTGTGGTCGACGTGGCTGTGAACTGGCAGGCCTGCATACCGTAGTTCAGCCCGAGCTTCCCCAAGTTGAGGAACGGCGGCAGAATCCCGTTGATTTTGTCGTGGAAGAGATAGTTCAGCTGCCTCTCCATAGTCATGACAAGCCGCACCATCGCCATCTTGACCTTGTCCTGCTCGATGGAGATGTAGTCACCGTGGAAATTGCCTCCGTGGTACACGTTTCTCGACACGGGGTCGACAATGGGGTTGTCGCAGGCCGAGTTCACCTCCTCCTCTATCACCCGTCTGCAATTGTCGAGGGTTTCAAGCACGGGGCCGAGAATCTGCGGCACGCAGCGCAGCGAATAGTACGCCTGCACCTTGTGCCCGAAAGTCTTCTCAATGTGGCTTCCGTCGTAGAGCGCATGTTCGCGTTTTTGAAGCCTTCTGCTTCCCTCGGCCACCACGCGCATCGCCTCCGCTATCTTCGTCTGGCCGTAGTGGCGGCGCACCTCGTTGAGCTGTTCCGACATCAAGTCGTCGTATGAGCCGGCAATTTCGTTCATCATCACGCTTGCCAACACTGCGAGGTTGAGAAGCTTTTCAGCTTCGTGCTGGTTCACTATCGATATTCCCGTCATCACGCTCGTGCCGTTGGTTATCGAGAGGCCTTCACGGATGTGTATCTCCAAAGGATTCAGTCCGCATTCCGCGAACACATCCCTTGCCTGACGCCATTCGCCCTTGAAATGCACCACGCCCTCACCAATCATCGCAAGGGCGAGATGCGCGAGCTGCACGAGGTCGCCGCTTGCGCCAACACTGCCGTGCTGGGGTATCATCGGGAAAATCTCTTCGTTTATCATCTCCACGAGAAGCTCCACGAGGTCGGTGTGCACACCCGACCTGGCCTGCAGGAAAGTGCCAAGCCTGGCCACCATTGCAGCTTTCACGTACTTGTCGGGAAGAGGTTCGCCCGCACCGGTTGAATGACTGCGTATAATATTGTATTGCAAGGCCTTGAGGTCTTTGTCTTCAACGCGCCATTGAGCCATTGGCCCGAAACCTGTGTTTATGCCGTATATAATTTTATCGGTGGAGAAGTCTTTGAGAAAATCATAACACTCTGCAACCTTCTCGATTGGAAGGTCTTCCGGTGACAGCTTTTTCCCTTCAAAAACTATCTCCTCAATCTCTGAAAACGAAAAAAATCCATCTTTCATCTTGGCAAAGAGTCTTTAGCAAAAAAAACGGTTGCAAAGATAGCATTTTTATAGAACATGGTAAAAAATGAAACAACGTAAACTTCAAAGTCAGTACTGGTGATTATTTAGTCTTAAAAAAAAGAAAAGCGTAACATTTATCACGTATCACGCCACTTTTTAATTATACTTTTGCGGGTGAAATGAATAAAATAAACAAACAAAAGAAGAACGTATTAAATCAAGAGCAATGAATGAAAAGATGTTTTGTTTCCAATGTCAGGAAACCGGCAAGCTTGGCATTGACGCGCTTATGCTTCTTATATCCGGGCGGGTTGTAACACTAATGGGCAGCGACGAGGGGCGCGTGATTGTGGTGGAGTACATCGACGCGCCTTTCGTGCTCGCCCCTGCATTTCTTTACGCCTCAGACAGGAGAGTGCCTGTTGAGGTCAGGTCGGTGGGCAATTCTTCGTTGCTGTATGTGAACCGCCACGCGTTCCTCACTTTCATGCAACGTCATTCAGATGTACTCAACACTTTCCTGCAGATCATCTCAGACAAGACTCGATTTCTGACGAACAAGCTTAACTCGTTCGCCGTCATGGGGTTCCGCAACCGAGTACTGAACTACCTTGGACAGCACAAGACAATCACCAATGTGGCGAACGCGGCCGAGCAGATGGGTGTAGCCCGCCCTTCTCTCAGCCGCACCCTGTCGGAGATGGTGGCAGAAGGCTCGTTGAGAAAGGACCAAAATGGGTATATTCTGCCATGAAATGGCAGGTTTATTGTATCAGTTGCGAAATACTGAATGCACAAAAAAAGCCGCACCGTGATTGGTGCGGCTTTTTTTCTTCCCTCTTTAGAAGATTGGCGATTACCCTATGGCAATTGTGCGTGAGAGTTTAGCCTCCTCTTTCTTCACCCTCGGCAGGGTGATTGTGAGGATTCCGTGTTCGACCTTGGCCTCGATGTGCTCCTTGTCAACATCCTCAGGCAGAGTGTAAACCTGCTCGTAGTTAGTGTAGGAGAACTCACGGCGCAGATAGTGGTGTTTCTTTTCACTCTCTTTGTGCTCCATCTTGTTCTCGATGGCTACGTTGAGGTTGCCCTCGTCGTTGATGCTTACGCGGCAGAACTCCTTCTTGATGCCCGGGGCGGCCACCTCCATTGTGTAGGCCTTTTCATCCTCCTTCACATTGACTGCCGGTGCCGTTGTATTTGCACGAGGCATAAAGTCGTTGTTCAGGAAATCTTCAAATACTGTCGGAAACCAACTGTTCTTAAACATTACTGGTAACATAATACACCTCCATTTTTTTATTGTACTTTATTATTTTCCGGTTCTTCTCGGCTCTCGCCTTGCGAACCGACCAATATAATGCAAAGCGCGTGCCAACCGTTCGGCATTGTTTTTTCTTCGGAATTCAAGGACTTTCTGACAGTGGAGGGCGACACAATGACAGTCCTTTGCGACAAAAAGGCACTTTATTCCCGGCATGAGGATATTTTGAGTATCTTTGCGGCCTGAAAAAAAGAGCAGAGTATGGGCATTTCTATGCAGATATTAGGGCTTTTGGCAAGTCTGACCTTTTTGGTGGTGACTCACGAACTTGGGCATTTCACCTTCGCGAAGATATTCAAGACCCGCGTTGACCAGTTCTACGTGTTCTTCAACCCGGGATTTTCGATAATGAGGATGAAGCGTTTTGGAGGGAGAATGCACTTCAGCTTCTTCTCCGGCAAAGCGCCTGAAGAATGGGCCAACCACCCTGAATCGACCGAATGGGGGCTTGGATGGCTGCCGCTCGGCGGCTACTGCTCCATAAACGGCATGGTTGACGAGACCACCAAGTCGTCGGATCTCGGCAGCGAGGTACACGACTGGGAGTTCCGCGCGAAACCGGCTTGGCAGCGCTTCCTTATAATAATCGGCGGCGTTTTGGTCAACTTCATCACAGCTATCGTAATCTACATCCTTATGTGCTTCCACTGGGGCACCGACTACATTCCTCTCGAAAACGCGGCTTACGGCCTTGAGTTCTCGCAGGAGATGCAGGACGCAGGATTCAGGAACGGCGACAAAATCCTATACATAGACACCGTGAAGCCCAAGACCATAGGAGACTTCGCCAATGCCATGCTCCTCGACAACGTGAGTACCGTTACAGTTGAGAGAGACGGGGTGGTAACCGTCGTTGACGTCCCCAAAGACCTCGCCAGGAAGATTGTAGGCTCCGGGTCGTCGTCGATGTTCTGCAACTACAGGATACCCTTCGTCATCGACAGCGTGCTCGCCGGAACTCCAGCCGCCGAGTCCGGACTAATGCGCGGCGACAGCCTCGTGGGCGTGAACGACTCCGCCATGTTCTGCTTCTTCGACTTCAAGAAGACTTTCACCGAAAACAAGAACAGCCAACTGCAAATCGACTACATCCGCAACGACAGCCTGTGCCACAGCCTCGTGACAATCGACTCCAACGGAAACATCGGCGTGGCCTACCGCCAACCATCCGATTTCTTCGACGTGGTGCATGTGGACTACTCCTTCTGGCAGTCGATACCCACCGGCACAAAAATGGGATTCACCACACTTGCCAACTACATAAAGCAGTTCAAGATTGTCTTCACCAAGGAGGGCGCCACACAGTTGGGCAGCTTCCTCACGATAGGAAGCATATTCCCCAAGGTCTGGGACTGGTACAGGTTCTGGAGCATGACCGCACTCCTGGGAATCATACTCGCCTTCATGAACATCATACCCATACCAGGCCTTGACGGCGGATACATCCTCTTTATTCTTGTCGAGATGATAACGGGCAGGAAACCCAGCGACAAATTCCTCGGAATAGCCAACACCATAGGCTTTGTGCTTCTGATTATCCTTATGGTTTACGCACTTGGACTCGACTTCAAACGGTTCATCTTCAAATAACAACCGCAAGACAAACGGTCTTCATCAATCTCGGCGCGATTAATCACGCCGCTACTGCTCGGGTTATAAAATATTGCACGCTTGGAAGCGTGAACTCCTACTCTCAGATCTAAGTTCTGCCAAGTCTTTCTTTGAGAACAGCAGCCCTCTTCGTACCTACGATTTCAACGAGTTCCTCCTCCGGGGCGGCGGCGATGTTGGCAACGCTCCTGTATTTCCGGAGTAACCTGCCTTTCAGCACCTTGCCGACACCTGGTATGTCGTCGAGCGCCGACTTGATACTCGTCTTGGAACGGCGTTTTCTGTGATGTGTTATGCCGAAGCGGTGTACCTCGTCGCGAAGATGCTGCAGCAGTTTCTGCGCCTCCGAGCGCTTGTCGATGTACACAGGCAGGTCGTCGCCAACCTTGTAGATGTCTTCTAAACGTTTTGCAATGCCCACCATCATGAGCCGGTCCTCGATTCCGAGGGCCTGCACCGACTTCCACGCGGCGTTGAGCTGGCCCTTGCCGCCGTCAATCACAACGAGTTCAGGTAGCGGCTTGCCCTCCTCGAGAAGTCTGTGGTATCTGCGGTATATGACCTCCTCCATCGACGCGAAGTCGTCGGCCCCGACCACAGTCTTTATGTTGAAGTGCCGGTATTCCTTTTTTGCGGGTTTTCCGTCTATGAAGCAGCTCATTGCCGCAACCGGATCCTCACCCTGCGTGTTTGAGTTGTCGAAGCACTCGATGCGGCGGGGCAGCACCTTCATGCCGAGAGCTTTCTGCAAAGCCTCAAGCACCCTCAGTCCGCGCCTTTCGGGATCCACAAGATCCTGTCGTTTTTTCTTCTCCAACATGTAGAAGTGCGCGTTATGAACAGCCAAGGCCAGAAGCTTGTGCTTGTCGCCGCGATGTGGCACCTGGAACTCCCACCCAACGGGTTGTATCGAAGGCAGGAAAGGCACTATCAGCGTGGGCGAGACCCCGCCAAGGCGCTCCCTGACTTCAAGGATTCCGGCCCAGAGCGCGTCCTCCCTGGTCCTGTCTATCATGTTGTCGACCTCGAAGGTGTGCGCCTGCACCACGGAACCGTCAACAATTCGCAGGAAACTGATGTACACACTCTCGTCATCCTCGTCCGTGCCAAACACGTCGAGGTTGGTCAGCGACGGGTTCACCACCACCGACTTCCCAATGAAGTTCTCCAACGACTCTAACTTTTTCTTGACCTCGGCTGCCTGCTCGAACTTCCACTCGTCTGCGTAATTCATCATCTCATCCTTCAACTGGCGCACAACTTCTTTTCTGTCGCCCTTTATGATCTGTACAGCCTTTCGTATGTTGTCCCTGTATTCGTCTTCGGATATCAGTCCGCAGCATGGAGCGGCGCATTTCCGAATCTGGTATTGCATACACGGCCTGTCGTTCTTTCGCAGCACCTTGCAGTTCCTAAGCGGGAACATCTCCTGGATGAGTTCAAGAAGGGTGTTCATCTGCTTTACGGAAGAATACGGGCCGAAAAGTTGCATCCGGGCCGGCTCGGGGCGCCGCGTTGGGAAGATTCTCGGATAAGGCTCTTTGGTTACGGCTATCCAAGGATAGGTCTTGTCATCCTTGAGAAGAATGTTGTATTTTGGCTTGAACTGCTTTATCATGCTGTTCTCAAGGAGCAGGGCGTCCCACTCTGTGTCAACAACAACAGTCTCTATTTTCCTCACCTTCGACACGAGCATCCTAACCTTGGCGGAGTCGTGTTCTTTGTTGAAATATGACGAAACCCTGCGTTTGAGCCGCTTCGCCTTGCCGACATAAATAACCGTCCCGCTTTCGTCGTAGAATCGGTAAACCCCGGGTTTTTCGGGCAACGACCTGAGCTGTAACCTTATGGAATTTTCAGTGTCCTTCATGATCAAATCACTTTACTTCAACCCTGAAACCTTTTGTATGAGACTGGAATTCAGGTGCGTACATACACTCCACATGCGTGATTCCACTGCTAAAGTCTCCTTTTTGTGTCGCAAAGAGAGTGTACTCGAACACATGCTTTCCCTTTGGCAGATAGTCGATAAAAAAATCAGTGGACGCGTCGCGGGTGGACTCGTAGTAGAAGAGACCGCCCTGGAACTTGTATTGCGACAGCACATTCAACGGCTCGAAACATGCAGCCCGCTGGTCTTTGAGATGTACGTACTCCATGTCGCGATCGGCGGAAAGAATTATCCTCACACGCACTTTGTCGCCTACATGCAACGTATTCCCCGCCGCAACCTTGCGCAAGACCTCGCCTTCTCCATCATTCTCGACAACAAAGAGTTCTTTGCCCACACCTAAATTCTTGTCTTCACTGCCGGAAATTTTGTCGTAGTCCTCGAAATATTTCCAGTAAAGGGCGCCCCATGCCGGACCTTCATTATTTTTCTCGAGGCGCACCTCCGACATCTCCTTGGCAATATCGCCACCTTTCCACGAAGTCTTGAAATAGCCACTGCCCGTGGCAGCCTTCATGGCTTCAGAAGGCAGTGTCTCGCCGCCAATTTTCAACTTCATCTGTGTGGATTCCAACACAATACGGCTTGTTAGCAGTGCATAAACCGCTTCTGTAGTCGACTTGGTGCTTCCCCAATGCTGCGACTGTTTCTGTTTCAGAAGCCACAGCTGCATCTTCGAAATCGACTCGTTGTCATCAGGGGTTATCGTGTTGAATGCCTCTATCAGCAGAGCCTGGCGTTCTATCGGCTGCTCGTGCCAGAAGAGACCCGCGCCCTGCCGTTTCCAGAACATCCCGTTCTCTTCGTCTTCTTGCGCCATGGACTTGAGATGCGCTACAATCTGGGCAGCAACGCTCTTGTCGCCGTTGCGCCACGCGGCGAGCGCAATCATAGCCTGCATATAAAAACTTTCCTTACTCCAACCGGCAATCATTGCGCTGTATGTCTCATCGTATGCTTTTCTGTATTCGTCAGGAATCCGGCTGTTGAAGAAACTGCGCGCATAAAGATAATGTGTCTCCGCCACGGGGTCTGACTTCTGTCTCTTCCTCTCCTTGTATCTTTCATACATCTGCCTGTCAATGTACGCAACACCACGGTCGAGGAAACTCTTCGAGGACGGCATTGCTACACCGAGCGCGGCCAAATGTCCGAAGCCAGCCAGGATATGGGTAGTGATGAAGTCCGAGCTGCGTCCGCCGGCAAACCACGACCACCCGCCATCGGAGTTCTGCGACTTCTTGAGCCTGTTGATTGTCGTTGCCGACTCTTTCTCCATCTTTTTGAAGTCGAAGAGAATCGCCATGTTTTTCATAGACGAGCTTTCGCGCTGCGCGTCAACAAGCCAAGGGGTTTCTTCAAGCACAAGCTGCTTTAACTCCTGGTTCTTCTCCAAAGCCGAAACGAAACTTTCAGGGGAATCAGCCCGGGCCTTGTTGAATATGGCCTCAATCGACGGGTTCGACTTCAGAATATGGGTGGCGAGCGCGTTTGCATAGTAACGGCTGAACTTCTGCTCGTTGCACTCGTATGGGTATTCCATCATGTATGGCAAAGCCTGTATTGCATACCAAAGCGGGTTCGGCGTGCATTCCACCGTCAGACTGTAATTCTCGGATGTGGTACTCCAACCCGGAGTGAAACTTTCCTTCAATCTTTTGAATGTGAAGATTTTATGGCCCTTGCCTGAAATCGAGAACGGCATGGCCTCCGTAACCAAAGCTCTGTTCGGAAGAACCGGCACCACACGTTCTTCGCCGTCGCCGGAGAATCCATCAGGACCGGTGTTGTGCGCGACTATCCGACATACAAGAGCCTGCACCCCTTTAGGTATCGCGATGCTGAATCCCACCTCCTGAGAGGTGCCGGCCTTGATATCATACTGTGCGGTGTTATCGCCTTCGTTGAGTTCCACGGGATTGCCGCTCACGGCATCGCGGAAGCTTAAAGTCACGTGGCCGCACAGGTCAACGTCGCTCATGTTGACAACTTTGGCGGAAAGCGTCATCTCGTCGCCCTCCCTGAAGAACCTCGGCATGTTGGACACTACCATCATATCCTTGCGGGCGCGAACAAGTTTGGCAAACACGCCGGAATGAAGTTTTTTTGTGTGCGCCACACCCTGGAACTTCCACATTGTGAGCGCATCCGGCATCGTGAAACTGAAGAAAATGTCTCCGTTTTCGTCGGTTCGCAGTTCTGGCAGAAATAAAGCAGTCTCCTCGAAATTTGAACGCACTGGCAACGCACTGCCGCCGTCAACCGACATCTCCTGGTAAGCATTCGTCCCTGCTGAAGTCTGAACAGCAGATTCTTCTTGATTGTCATATTCCACAAAATCCGCAACTGCAGCCTCCACAAACAAATCATCGCGGTTACCCATGACCGTTTCTCCGGACTCGGCGGCACCTACGGCGGCCTTGCTCATGAACACCCTGTTATAGCGCCAAGCCTCAGGAAAGAACCTGAAATAGGGCGCCCTGTAGATGTACCGTTGAGAATGGTAGAACTCCGGCAAATAGTCGCCGGTGTAAAGGCTTCTTTGGAAAAGCTTCTGGAAATTCAGCGGACGCACGTTGAATGTAGGCGCGAAGCCAAGTCTGTAAACATTACTTCCCCCTATTGCATCCAACGAACAGTCGTACATCGAGCACAGCACTTCGGCCGACAACGGATTTCCATCGCTGTCTTTAAGACGTATCTGCCACTCCTCTCTGCCTCCGGGAACCGTCTCATCCCTGAACCTTAGGAATTCAAAGCTTATGTCCTTGGAAACATTCACAATGTCAATATCACGGACAATCGTTGTTTCTATGTTGTTGTTGATCGTGTACAGGTGGACGTGCAACTGCCCGTTGGCGTTCTCGTCAACTGAAACCGGCAACTCAACCATTCCTTTTTCCAACTCGAACCACCTCGACACCAGCACCGAGTCGTTGAGTGATATTTCGCAAAACACGCTTGCCTTCTCGAGATATGAGCCGAGTTCCACGCCGACTTTTCTTCCGGCTCTCACACTGCCCGGGACATTGACCCACAAAGCGTCGTATCCACTGCATTCCCTGTCGTTTTTGCTGTACACGTGTGTTATAACACTCTCTTCGACCACTTTCCCTGAAGAGTCAGTTGACCTGAAAACAATTTTGTAATAACCGCTCTTCATCTTCTCAAGTGAATGGAGAGCGAAAAACGTCGTCCCGTCTTTTTCCACGGGAAGTGTCCCTTTGTAAATATGCGACTCCTCCCATTTTTCCTTTTCATTCTCTCCTTCAAAGGCTATATAGGGGAATTTTTGGCGCATTTCGTCAGAAGCCTTTGGGCATGAGCCTACCGATATTCCGTGAAGAAACTTTCCGGGTGTTTTTAACTTGAGGATTTCGTACTCCACCACCCCGCTCTGTCGCTTGCCGTAAAGGTTCAGGAGCGACACCTCGAACAAGTTATCCGACGATTTTTTTTCAATTTCGCTGTCGATAATGCAATTTATCAGCAGGCTTTTTTCTGAAAGCCTTATGCTTGAGATTGCTTGACGGGTTTCGCCGTTTATGTCAGTTACCGATGCCTCGATCTCGAAGATATGGATCTTGTTCCTGTCTTTTCCAGAAAGGCTCTCTGCCACGAAAGATATGCTGAAGTTTCCGTCCTCATCTGTTGTTGTCTCTCCGGCGGCCACGATTCTGTCGTCTATATTATAGCGATCCCACCACGCATGGGATATCCTCCTGCGCACCGTGTATTTCACCTCGGCACCTGCTATGGGATAACCGGCGAAAGCCTCCGCCACTCCATTCACTGTTACTTTCCCTCCAAGTTCACATTTCCCTTCGGGACTGTCAATTCTGACCTCAAACGACGGCCGTTTATACTCCTCAACATTGAAGCCGTAGACGTTCCGTCCGTTCACCGCCACGCTGAAAATCCCGGTAATCCCTCCCAGCGGCAGCTCGAAACCGCCGCTAAAAGAGCCGTATTCATTGGTGGTGAAGGTGTCGCGCCTCACAACCTGGTGGTTCGCGTCATACAATTCAACCTCAACCACCCTGCCTGACAGCAATTTGGTATATGCCGATCCTCCGTTGTCGGAGACATTCTCAACCATAAGTCCCTTGAAATGCACTGTCTGGCCGGGACGGTACAAACTCCTGTCTGTAAAGAAACGGCACACTTCAGTCTTGTTGCTTGCACTTTCCACAGCGTAGGCATGGAAGTCCCTGCAATACAACACCTGCCCGTCCCATCTTACTGACACAGCGTCCGCAGTGTTATGTCCCTTGCTCAGTTTGAATGCAGCCATGCCGTCCTTGCCGGTTGTCAGTGTGGTGGCAGTACCTTTGTTCTTCAGACTGATTCTGGCACCGTTAATAGGCTTGCCGGTAACCCTGTTCACTGCCATGAATCTAACCACGTTGTCCTGCTCTTCCCTGTATGACAGATGGATGTCCGTAACCTGGAATACAGAGTAACATGGGTTTGGATCCGAGTGTAGATCCTTTTGCTTGGAAACGACCAGCATATAGGTTCCCGCGCCGAGTCCGGGCAATATCTCGAATGCCGTGTGTGTCGCGTAGTCGCGGTTGTTTTCAAGTGTAAGCTGCTTCTCATATACAGGATTGGAAGCCAGCAGGGTCTGCAGGTTTTTCTGCGCCAGATGCGGGTCTTCCGAAATGGCCCGTTCCATTGACGCCGGGACTTTTATGACTTTCAGCGAGGCTTTTGAGATGTTCTTGTGTTTAAGAATGCAGAACGACTCCCTACCCACTCCGACTGGCTCAACAAAGGTCTCGAGCGAAATCTTCGGGGTTTGTATTGTTTTGAGGTTCTCTTTCGCGGCGGAAAGGAATTCCGTATCGCCGCCGGCAACAATTTCCATGTAGAGTTCAACAGCCTTCACAAGGTCGTTGCTTTGCACGTGATTAGTCGCCATGGCTTGATCTATAGCCCTTGCTGAATGAAGTTCTGCCAATTTGAAGGTAATGCAGCTGGCCGTGCCTTTCGGAAATGCGTCGCGGCACTCCGTGAGAATGTCGATATACGTGTCGCTGTCTAACCCTGTTGACACCGAGGCTATGAATTCAAGTCTCGAAAGCGTCAGTTTGGCGACAATTGCATGGTTCTCCCTGACAGAATGGAACAACGTCATATCCTGGTAAAGAGCGAGTATGTTTTCTGTACGCGTTCCGTCAACTGAAACTTCTATCGGAATTTTCAAGAACGATTCATTATTCCAGCAAGGTGAGAAATCGAACTGACTGTCTTTCAATTCATTCTGTTCATTTTCGAGAAAATTGACTGCGTGCAGCGCCACAACGTCGTACAACGTCAGTTTATCCAATTCCATTTTGAACTGCGCTGATTTTTTGTGGGGATAAATGCTGTTGAATAAAATCGGCAAGTATTCTGAGGCGGGCACCGCCGACAGTTCATCCTTATTCTGCAAGGCGATGAACAAATGCTTTTTCGCCTCGGCAGTCAGCATTTTCGCATTCCACTCCTTGAAATCCTCTGGCTTGTCGCCGCCGAGAGTCGTAATGTTGCTAATCTTGTAGAGGTTGTTCGCCTTGTAGTTCATAAAGAAATCCGCCATGCAGCAGTGCCAGACTGAACTGTACACTGGATTGTCTGCACTTCGTTCAATCTCCTCGGAGATGATTTGGCACACGCGGTCGTAGCTGTCGTCATATTTGTCGAGAATATTTTTAATTTCTGTAATTTTTCTCGAAATCTCCTCTGGAGTTTGTGCAGAACTCTGAAAACTTGTCGTTAACAACATTATCATAAAGAAACAATTTCTTAATTTCATAACAAATCGCAAACTATTAAAAGGAATTGTACCAAAGTCTAAATCATAAAAAAGCCCATACAAAGATGGGCGAAAATACAAATATCTTTATGATTATGTTTAGATAATGTTATTTTTTTGCTTGAAGTTCTGTATTATCATGAAATCTGACTGTGTATTCTTTCTCACCATCATCATGGACAACAACTATCTTTGCTTCCATACCGTTTGCGGAAGACGGGTTGTAAATTGTAACTGAAGCATGAGGCGACTGCGCTTCTGCTGAGACTACAACATCTTCATAATCAGAACAATAAAAATCATAAACAGTTATATCAGGATTAAAACCAGGAATATCTTCACCGTTTATTTTCAGATATGAGAGTCGCTTGTTATAAACCATTACAATGTCATCAATTATGAGTTTGTCGCCGTTGCTGCCGCCCTTGGTTATCTTGTTTGTGGAGAATGATGCAAGGATGTATGTCGGTGTGCGCGAAGATGATGACACAACCTTGTTCTGTTCGTCATAGTAGGTGAACTTGAATTTGTAGCGGTGCCATTTCTTGTCGTTGGGGTCTTTGATGTCGCAGAAGGCATTTGCAATCTTGCCTTTCTGGGCGGTGGCGGCGGTATGCACGGCAACGTCCTTGTAAGAGGTGTTGGTGTGCAGGTGGAACTTCGCGATGGCAACGTTAGACGGCTTCTTCATGTCGAACTTGCACCAGAAATAGACCGAGTCGGGACGGCCGGTGAACTTCATGGCAGCGTTGTGTCCCATCTTGTTGTCCTTGTCGGTGTAGTTGTAGTTCTCGGCGCTCTTGTTGTCGGGCGTGGCGAACTGCATTTGTCCGGTGGTTATCACGCCGTTCACGAGGTTTCCGGCAATTGAGGTTGCATATATCTCGCAGCCGTAGCCGCTGTGCCCGGACACCCTGTTGCTGTGGTTCTTCAACATAGGTCCGCAGCCCCACGAGTAGATGCCCTTGAGCTGGCAGTCGCCATGGGCGAACGAATGCCAGTATTTGGGTATGGCGTTTCCGTTGTCGGTTGAGGTCCACTGCTCGAAGTTGTTGTTCGGCATCTGTGTTTGCGCGACGGCCGTAACGGCCATCGCAATGAAAACTGTTAAAATCAGGCAATTGTGTTTCTTCATACTAAAAATATTTGTGCTGTCTAACCAGCAGAACATCGTATTTATTAACTTTTTTGAGTTCCAAGGAATTTGAAGAGTGGACATTTGTCTTCTATCAGAACACAGACAGCCCCTGTACACGGAAGTTTATTCAGAACTTCAGGTACTGCACGAATTCGGAGAAATAGATGCGCCAGTTGCGCCACGTATGCCCGCCCACCGAGTTGTACATGGTGTACGGGATGTGTTTGCGCTGCATTTTTTTTCTGAACCTGTTGATCTGCAAATGGAACAGGTCGCCAGTGCCGCCGCCGATCCAGTATCTCGAGTAGAGGCTCTTGGGAAGCTGCTTCCTCTTCACCACTGGCGAGAAGAGTCCAACATACTTGAACGTGCTGTCGTACATATTGGCGAGGTTGGCAGCCTGTTTCGCGCCGGCCGAAAGTCCAGCCGCAGCCCTTCCTCCGTGAAGCTCCGCAAAGCGGTACTTCGTGGAGAGGAACGAGTCGATGCCGATGAAACTCTTCTCGAACTCGAGCTTGTTCCAGGCAGGATAGAGGAAAATGTTCTTCACAAGTCCCACGTTCTCCTTCTGTGAGATAAGGCATTCGGGGTTGGCATCGGGCATGACGAGTATGATAGGTTCGGCGTATTTTTTCATGATGAGGTTGTCGAGAATCTGCGACGCCCTCCCGCGGTCGTTCCACGAGGCCTCGTTGCCGTTCAGTCCGTGCAGCAGATAGAGAACAGGGAACGAGCCCACGGTGTCGCAGTAGTATTGCGGCGGGGTGTACACAATCACCTTTCTGTCTTTTCCGCCGGTAGGGCTCTCGTAGCTCAACGTATCGACCTTGCCACGGAGCGAGTCGGAGGTGTAGAGGTTCGACTGGGGCGTGCCGGAGACGATGAACACACTCAGTTTCTCTGTTCTCACCCGCACAGAGTCGGGGTTGTTGGGGTCTGGAATGTTGTTGCCGTCGACGGAGAAGTGGTAGGTATAGACCTCGGGGCTGAGCGGCGGAGTCGTGTAGTACCATACGCCGTCGGCAGATTTCCTCATGCGCGCCTGGTGGTAGTTTTCGCGCCTTATCGTCTTAGTTTTTCTGTGAAGACGACAGTCGCACAGCACCTTCACCTTCTTTGCGGCGGGATTCTCATAGCGGAAAGTCACAGCACCGGCGGAGTCGATGTTGAACGACTCCGGGGCTGGGGTCTGCGCGGCGGCAGCGGCAGTGAAAACCAAGAATAGCAGTGATATTACGCTACGCCTGATGATTTTTCGCCTTTTCATGATCCGATATAGCCTCATTCAACATTTCTTCAAACTTAGTAATGGAATTGTCGATGCTGTACTTTTCGGCAGATTTTGAATACTCGGCCTCCATCCTCAGGCGCTCCTCGGTGTTGTCGAGCCAGTAGTCGATGGCGCGGGCGAGGTCTTTGGCGTCGCCTGCCTTGAACAGGCTTCGTTCATCAAGTGCAAACTGCGTTGTGGCTGAAAGCTTGCTGTTGGCTATCACAGGCACCAGTCCGGTTGCAAAGGCCTCGATGCACGATATTGCCTCCGACTCCATGTCAGCGGCGTGTACGTAGAGGTCGGCCTGCGAGAGCAGCTCTATGAGCTCGTCTCTCTTGACATACACGAACTGCGGCTCAATGGGCAGTGTCTTCCCTATCCGCTCGTATTTCTCGAGCATGGGGCCGCGTCCTGCAAACACGAGCTGTATGCGGTCGGCGTACTTCGAGTGCGGCACGGCGCGCATTATGAGAGCCTGCTGCTTCTCGCGCGTGAGTCTGCCCACCATCATTATCAATATCTTGCCCTTGTATTTGTCATAAGTTTCGGGACGAGATTCAGAGATATTACGTTTGCCCGCGTCGATAAACTCTTGCTGTATGCCGTTGCTGATGACGTGGAGCTTCGCCTTGTAGCCCTGTTCCCTGATCGTGTCGGCCATGAACTTCGACGGGCAATGCACGTGCTGGAAACCGTCGTACATCCATTTGCGGAAACGCTGGTAGAGGAAGTTCGTTAGCGGGGTAACCTTGTGGAGCCCAAGGTTAGCCGTTATACTCTCCGGCTGCATGTGGTAGGCGCCGGTGCACACTTTGCCGATCTCCTTGGCATACCTCTGCGCCACTATCTCGAGGCGGAAAGGCAGAAAACAGTGGACAACGTCGGCCCATTGTACAGCCCTGTGTATCGTCTGCTCGGCCTCCTTGCCCCAGGCCTTCGCGAAGTTGAAGTTGTGCTTGTTCATCAAAGGCTGGAAAATCGGCACGTGTACGTACCTTACCGAGAAGAGATTCACATCGTTCTCCCCTGAATCGTTGGCTGTCAGAATCCTGACATCGTGGCCGCGCTTTCGGAGTTCCTTGGCATAACGCTGAGCCGAAATGCTCGTGCCGTTGTTGTTCGTGTAATAGGTGTCTATTACGAATAGTATCTTCATTTTACCGTTTTTTTCAATCCTACACTATCTTTTTATCAAAAAAACAGGCGAATCAAGAGAGCTTCAACTTAGTATGTATGCCATTAAGTGTTTGAGAATGTGCCATATAGAAAACCTAATCCGCCACATCAATCACAATGCAAATATACATTTTTTTCAGAAACTCGCCAAGGTAGACAAAGTTTCGTGAAATGGCGGAAAGAAGAGGAGCGGGAGATCGACGCCCCCGCCCCTCTGAATATGATCTGTCAATGTCAGTTGTCCCTTAGGCATTTCACACTGTATTCGTTTGATTTCTTCATCCCGCAAGTCCGGTACGGCGTTTTGCTGGTGTAATCAACATCAACCACACATACACGGTCTGGGTCGGTATAGTACGTTGAGCTGTCGCATGTTGAAGTCCAATAAGTACAGAGGGTGCCTGAGCCGTAGGAGTTCTTGGTTTGTTCATAGATGGAAGGATTGTCAACACGGTAACCGCCAATTCTATAGCCGCCCGGAATGGCATTGAAGCCTGAGGCGTTGTTGGCTGAAATATCGTTTCCCACAGCGCAATTGTCCGCATGTTCAAACCAGTGTTGGTCTGACGCGAGCGCCTTGGCAATATAGTTGTCGTTGCCGTCGCGCACGGTGTCGCCGCACATGAACTCGCCCTGCGCCATCGCCGCGCCCGCCATCAGCAGGAGCATCAAAAAGGTAATCGTTCTTTTCATTGTTTAATTGTTTATTTGTTTAATTGTTTGTTCGTTTGTTTGTGATTAGTGATTTGTGAGGAGTAGTTAAGAAATTAAGAAGTTAAGGAGTTGAATTCTAAATACTAAGTTCTAAGTTCTAAATTCTGAGTTCTAAGCTCCACATTCCACACGCTTGGAAGCGTGTTCTCCTGTTCTGAGTTCTAAAAATCAGCAACAAAAAAACGGCAGGAATCAAAACATACTTCTGTAATGACACCTACCGGACACGATGCTCTTAACTCATCCGAAAACACCCAAAATCCGCATCACCGCTGAGCAGGATCCGGGAAATGCTCGGAGAAGCAAATCTTGGCAATCTTCTAACATCTTTAATATCATCAAAAAGGCGCGCAAAAACAACAAATTTCCTCATAGGTTTTGAAGAAAAATATCCCTTGCCCGACAAAACCTTTCGTTACCTGAAAAGATCGTTGTTGTTTTTCTATCGAGGTCTTCAGCTCTGCGTCTGAAACAATAAGCGGACAATCCACTGGATACCAACCCAATCACTGATTTCCAATGTCAATGCAAGACAAGGGCGCGATGATTCGCGCTGTCACTTGTGCCATATCAGGGTGTCGGTCTTCGAGGCGAAGCCGCTCCAATGACCAAGCACCTCGTCGCTGTTGAAGTTGGTGACTGCGGGGCTCGGTGGCATGAAAGGGTTGCTCCCGAGCGCGGCCTCGGTACCGGCGGTCGAAAGGTACCTGTATGTGTGGTAGTCAACCTGCGAGTGCTTGAGATAAACGGTATCGCCTGGGCGGAAGGTGATGCGGGAGAAGTTCTTCTGCGCTTCCTTGTCGAGGATGTTGCGCATCAGCAAAGAATATCCGTAGCGGGTGATCTCGTAGTTGAACTGCTGGCCGTTGAAGGCGCGGTCGTCGAAAGCCACCGGCAACATGCTCACCCACAGCCTGTCGTGAAGGGTCGGACAATGCACCTGGCAGAAAAAGGCATAATAATTCACCTCGTCGGCGGCATCCTTCATCAGCACACGTATGGTTGCCATGGTGTCGTTCAGAATTTCCGCGGAACGGTCGAAACCCGCCGAGTCGAGGTCGAAAGTCTTGGGAATGGACGTCTCAGCCTCGTATGTCTTACCGTCGTAAACAACCCTGAGAGTGTAACGGGTGTTCTCCTTCCCGATGATCTTGCTGCCGCAGAAGGCAACATAATACGGTGCATCGGGTGTTATCTTGAAAACGAGCTGTTCCTCCTCGCCGTCTTCTGAAGTAAGATAGACCTGTGCCGCCTTGTCGTTCACAAGAATGTCGTTCACAAGCGTGTTGAGGCTGATCTCGGAGAAATACGGCACGCTCCGCGAGAGCATCACCATCGCCGGCGAGCCCGTCTCTATAGTGCCTTCAACCACAAGCTTCGGCCCGTAGTCAGGCAGTTTCATGTCTATCTCGCGCTGACAGGCGGAGAGTAACAGCAACATTGCAAGGCCAAAAATGCAGGAACGTGTCATATTTGTCTTATTTCAGGCTGCAAAGATAATCTTTTTTCACAGAAACCTGAAGCCGGCAGCGACTATTTCCAAGGAATTTGTACTTTTGCAGGATAAAATTCGTTAGGCGTTTTGATGGAACCTTTGAATATTATGTTTCTCCAGACGGCGCACGCCGCCGACGACGACCGTGTGTGGCACCACCAAGCCAAGACTCTGCTCGGTCTGGGCCACACTGTACATGTGGTTGCAAGCAGCGCAAACTTCATCACAAACGACCGCATGACCCTCATACCCACAAATAACACAAGTCTCTGCGAGAAAATCAAACTTTACACCAAGACTCTCGAAAACCTCAATCCCGACATCATCATCTGCGACACGCCCGTGGCCGTGAATTGCGCCAGAAAACTGAAGAAAAACAACAAAAGGTTAAAGATAATCCACGACATAACCGAATGGTACCCGTCGAAAAAGAACCTCAACGGCCTCAATCTTGTAAAGAAGTGTCTGAAATTCATCGCTCTCGCACTCGCCAACTGGACGGTCAACCTCAGCACCGACGGCTTTGTCTTTGGGGAAAAATACAAGGCACGGCCTTTCAGAATCCTGTTTCCCTGGAAGCCGTTTGTAATGCTGCCCTACTACCCTGACCTACAATATATCAAGCCAATTGAAGTTGGCAATATAGAAAACACAGTGCGGCTGTTCTACGCCGGCGACACTACCGAGGAGAAAGGATTTCCAAACGTGCTTGAGGTCGCGAAGTTGGTGGCGAAACGCAACGCTGCCATACAGGTTGTCCTCGATGTTGTCACAAACGGCAAAATTCCCTCAATCGTGCAGAAACCCGAAAATCTGGAAATATCGTTCAAGAGTTGGCTTCCGTTCGAGGAGTTCTGCCGTGTCGCCACAGGCAGCGATCTGTTCCTCGACCTTCGCACCGTTGACTTCGAGAACACACGCTGCCTGCCAATAAAACTCTTCTACTACATGGCGATGCAGCGTCCTGTGATATACTCTGACCTGAAGGCTGTGAGGAAAGAATACCCGGAAGTGCTTCAATGCGGCCTTATAGCGCGCCCCGACGACTATGAGACCATAGTGTCAATTATAGAAGAGTACATCCATAACCCCGCAAAATACCGTGAACATGCGGCAAACGCCCGCAGACTGGCTGAAGAAAAGTACAACTGGAATGCAGTAAAACAAGATTTCACAGAGTTTGTAGAATCGCTATGGGTATAAACCTTAAAAGAGACATCACGGGGACAATCATGAGCAAATCGCTCATCCTGCTGCTGAATTTCGCGGTGGTGGTGATGACCACGCACTTCTGGGGCGACACCGGACGCGGCTCAATAGCCATCTTTGTGGCAGACCTCAGCATGGTCAACATCTTCGCCAACGTCTTCACAGGAAGCAGCGTGTCGTACTTCTTCTCGAGGATGGGAAAGTCTAAAATAGCCACAACCGCATACCTCTGGACCTTCATAGTCTCGGCGGCCGGAGGACTTGCGCTGCTCCTTGCCGGAGAGACAAAGCTCGCCCCGCTCCTGTTCTTTGCCTCTGCAATGAGCGGGATAGTCGCCTTCAACAACTCGCTCTTCATCGGCGGCCAGAAGATAGGGCACTACAACCTCGTAACAATTCTCCAGCCGGCGCTGTTGATCACTTTCATGCTGCTTTTCAAGACAGCATTTCCCGGCATGGGATATTTCAGCTATTTTTTCGGACTGCTCTGCTCTTTAGCTGTGTTGCTTCTTGTTTGCAGACATTTACGGCGCAAGAATGGAATTTACAACAAGTGGGACCTTGACTTTCAGGCCACAAAGGAGATGTTCTCGTTCGGCTGGAAGACGGAGTTAAGCAGTCTGCTGCAGTTCGTGAACTACAGGCTCACCTATTACATGCTCGACATTTTCATCGGGCGTGGTTCCGTCGGCGTTTTCTCCATCGGCGTCACATTAGCCGAGGCCATCTGGATAGTGAGCCGCAGCATGTCGATGGTGCAGTTCTCGAACGTACTGAAGGCAGGCGACACTGTGTCAACGCGCAGGGAAACCACCAAGATAGCGTTGCTGAGCCTCGGAATCTCCGCAATTTGCGTTGTGGCCGTCGTCATGCTTCCCGGGCGGCTCTTCGCTTTCGTGTTCGGCGAGGCTTTCAGCAATGTTGGGCGCGTTGTCATGCTGCTGGCGCCGGGAATACTCGCCATAGCCTTCTCAAACGTGATCGGCAACTTCCTGTCTGCCACCCGACAACTCAACATTCTGATTGCAAAGTCGGCCGTAGGGGTGGCCTTCACTGTTGCGCTCTCATTCGTGCTGATACCGAGAATGCAGGTCGATGGAGCCTGCATTGTCAACAGCGTGTCGTATATTGTCTCCTCTTTGACAATAGCACTCTACTACTATTTCGGGAGAAAGAAAGCATGACAGGCTATCCCGTTTCGAACTAAAATTTTCTCACAGAGAATGAAGGCCTTCTGTCGAGATTCGGATAATCAACGCGCACTACCTTCTCGACTCCCGGACGCAAATCGAAGTAGTTGTCGGAGAAAACCACGTCGGCGCCGCCGGTCTCTTCAACAAACACACCTTTCTGCAACGACTTCGAGGAAATCCTCAGTTCTGCATGATGATCGAAATAGTCGGCTTTGACCGTCACAGGCTGGCTGGCATGGATAAGAGCCCTGGGCTTCACGAAATAGGTCAGGTACTCTTTTCTTGCCCCGTTATTGGAATTATACTCAACATAGACATGGTATTTGCCGGCGTTTTGCCTGACTTCAGGGAAGGGGCAAACGGAAACCTTACTGGAACTGTAAGGCAGCACTGAAACCTGCACAACTGTTGAGTCGACTACACGTCCGTCATCATTGCCGGCAATGTACCACTTCAGAACACCCGACGTCTCCGAAAAACTGTCGTTGATCAGGAAAATCTCAATATCACCGTCAGCGCTCTTTTGAGAAGCTATGGTGACGTTTGCAAAGAGTGCGGGCAGTCTGTAATAGAGCGCCTTGGGACGCCCGAAATAGTCGATGCAGCTCCACGAGGCCACCGGCCAGCAGTCGTTGAGCTGCCAGACAAGCGTTCCGCTGCACCTTTGGCGCTGTATCCGGTGAGTTTCCACGGCTTGGGCGATGCCGTCGGCCTGCGTCAACTGGCTGAGAAGCGAGAACCTCGCTATGTCGCCGGCGTTGAAACCGCCGTAGAGGTCTTCTATTGCCTTGGAGATGATCTGCACCCCGCGCGAGTGCTTCTGGTGGTTTCTCATCCCTGGAGAGTCGAGATTGTATGAGCCGTTACTTGAAAATGACTTCATCGTGCTCATTTCGGGATACGACTGGAAGCCGTACTCCGTCATGAACCTTCCTGTCTTTTCTTTCCAAACCTCGAATGGAAGTTCTCCCCACCACACGCCCCAATAGTGGCTGCAGCCGTGGGTAGTGCATTCGTCGTGTCCCCAACCGTAGGTCGGCGAGGAGTGCACATAAGGCGTTGGCGGTGAAAATTTCCTGCATTTCTCGGGAAGAATCTTGTTGAACAGCTTGTCGTAGTCGGCGTAGAAGGCCGCATACTGGCGGTCGGAATATCCGAACTGCTTCTGCCAGCCCCAGTCTTCAAGACCGTTGTGAACCTCGTTGTTGCCGCAGAAAACGGCAATGCAGGCGTGGTCGCGCAGACGCTTCACCTGTTCCTCGGCCTCAACGGCTACATTGTCAACAAATCCGGGAACACAAGGATATATGTTGCACGCGAACATGAAGTCCTGCCACACTAATATACCCAACCTGTCACAGATGTCATAGAACGAGTCATGCTCGTAGATTCCGCCGCCCCACACCCGAATCATGTTCATGTTTGCTTCCGAACAACGCTCGAGGAGTTCCCTGTACACGTCATCGCCGGCGCTTCTCGCAAGTGTGCCCGGATACGACGATGCCGGTATCCAGTTCATTCCACGCATGAATATCGGCTTTCCGTTTACATAGAACCGAAAAGACTCGCCTATGCTGTCAGGATTTTGCTCGAGGCGCACTGTCCTCAGTCCGTGCGCCTTGACCATTGGCACGTTCGGCTCAGAATCACCTCCAACGGTTGAAAGCGAAAAATAGTAGAGATGCTGCCCGCCGCTGCCGTTTGGCCACCAAAGCCGCGGGTTCTCTATTGTTACTGGAATCTTCACCACGTTGCCGCCCTGACGAAGGTCTATCTTTTTCCTTATGGACTGCGAATATCCGTCCTCGTCGGTTATCTCAAGCAACAGTTCAGATGATAGGAACTTGTCGGCCTCCACATCAACCTCGACCTGACAGATCCAAGGACGTGAGGAATTATCGGAAGTCTCAATATCTGAAACATAAAAACCGTTGATTTTCAAATCATTCCAACTTTCTATATAGGCATTTTTCCAAATTCCACAAGTGTTGAGCTTGGGACCCCAGTCCCACCCGTTCTGATATTGGGCTTTACGAGTAAGCACTCTGTTATCCGGCAATTTATAAGGTAGTTTTGATGCTTCGAGGCTGTCATGCAGAGAAGATGGGTGGAAACGAACTGTCAGTTCATTGGATTTCTCATTCAGATTGTCGGGAAGAGGAAAAATCCACTTACGGAACATATTGCAAGTTAGCGTATCGCCCGATGAAGTCGTCAACAACTGGCCGTTCAGGAAGACTTCGGCGTAGGAGTCGAGTCCCTCAAAAACAAGACTGCTGTTCCTGAAAGACTTGCCGCCACTGCAATTCTTATCGAACATCACCCTGTACTCCCACACGCTGTCAGCAACCCACTGCACAAGACGCTCGTTGTCGCCGATGAACGGGTCTTCGATGAGACCGTTGGCGATAAGGTCGTCGTGAATGTTGCCCGGCACAGTCGCGGGATACCATTTCCCCTTGTATTTGAACTCCCAGCTGTTGTGCACGCAGCCGTGGTCGGAATTGAGACTGCGCCTTTCGTAACCGGTGTTTGTGCCGGAACGCCGGCAGCCAGCAAGAAGCGAGACTGTGAACAGGAGACATACAAGAAACATGGAGAGGCACAAAGATGGTGCGACGTTCAAACTACGCATTCGTTTCTTTGCTATGCTTGAAAAAAAAACCATGGTGATGTTATATTAAAGATTCAGACAAAGCCTTGGTCCTTAAGTGTTTTCATCAGAATATCCGAAAAATACTCATTGTCGTCCTGCTTGTAGCGGCGTTGCGTGATTACCTGGGCCACGTTCTCAAGGTCAGGATTCTCTGCGAGCACCCTTGCTGTTTCGGCCGACTGTTCTTTATCCCTGTAAACGTCATCTATCCGTTCATCAGAGTAATCTTTATATGTCTCGCAGTGCACCAAGTCGCTAAAATTGAGTTTTGCCGCCGGCTCAGGCTTGGCGGCCGGGTAGCCCATGGCGATGCAGGCCACGGGTACTACGTGTTTCGGAAGCTCAAGCGCCTTCACAAACTCGTGCGCGTTGAAGATTATGGTTCCGAGCCAGCATATCCCGAGCCCGAGAGATTCAGCTGCCACACATGCGTTCTGGGCGGCGATCATGGCGTCGGCAGTCGCCCAGTGGTAGGCCTGCATATTGCTGTAGGCCTGGCTGTTGGCATTGCGACACTCGCAATACCTGTTGAAGCGGTGGAAATCGGCGCAGAACGTCAGAATCACCGGCGCAGCAGTGGCCATAGGCTGGTTGAAGTGGAACGGTGCCATCTTCTCCTTCATGCCCCTGTCGCGGGTAACAATTATGCTGAAAAGCTGCATGTTGCCCATAGTGGATCCGTTGCACGCAGCCTTCAGTATCTTGTCGAGTACGGCATCCTCCACAGGTTTGTCGAGATATTCGCGCACGCTCGCATGTCTGTCTATCAGTCTCAAGGTTTCATTGTCCATATTGCAAAATCATTATCTGTTCTGAAAAAAGAAATCATTCATGACAACTCGCACCATAGCCCCGTAGTTGAAAGAGAACTGCCTGTCGCCCAACGCCTTGAGGTTAAGATAGCTGTAGCAGCCGTAGAAAGCCGGGTCGATGGAGACGAACTTGTTGACCACAAACTTCAGTCCGGCAGAGAACGAAAACCCCACGCCGGGACCGCCGAAAATATAGCCGTTGTCATACTGGTCAACGCCTGGCACATAGGGTGCGCCGTACCTGTCGATTAGCGAGAGCTTCAGTACCTCGTTTTTCTTATCATCCAACAGTATTGCATCAAAACTCTTGAGTTTCTGGTAGTTGAACTGCACACCCACCTCTACAAAAGGTTTCACTATCTTGTGCGTCTGGCTGAACAAGTATGAAAGCGACAGATCTATCATGGAGCGGTCCTCCTTGCCGAAAAGTGTAAGTTCCGGGGCGCGCACGTTGTTGCCCGAAACAGAGGTGTAGGTGAGCAGAAGTCGGTTAGTCACAGTCATCCTCGAGAACGCGTAAGAGAGCGATACTCCCCAGTTTTTCCTTATCTTCCACCTGATACCGAGGCTGATGAGCGCACTCACATTGTATCTCGGGTTCCAGTTAAGATCCTCCTCGCGGTAGCCTAGTTCGTCACTCTGGCTCACATGTGGATATATCTGAACCACCGCCCTCTTTATCTCTTCCATGCGATATTGGTTGGTCAGCAGATAGTTGAGATTGCATTCATTCTCTTTGCTTCCGTTATAATAGAGGGCGTTTATCTTGCTCCCGAAGAACACTCCGCCACCTATATGGAAGTCGAAACCCCGGTCGTACCAAGTTGTGTCATAGTATGTTACCGCCTCGCCGATTTTCTCACGCTGCGCATACGAATTTGCGGCAAGGAAAATGAAAGAGACCATAAAAACCGCTGTTGTAACATGTCTTCCCATAACAATAATTATTTGTGCAAAGATAGCATTTTTTACACTTTCCTCAGAACAATCCTGAATTTAGGAAATAAAAAAGTAAGAAAATGCCGGAAGTTAAAGAAAATATAGTAATTTTGCAGCCGCAAAGCGGTGAAGGACGATTTGAGTCCTGAGAGGGAAACAGGTGCGAATCCTGTACAGTACCCGCTGCTGTGAGTTCCACACCATGGGACGGCCTGAAAGTCACTGTCATTCGATGGGAAGACGCCGTGCCCGGAACGAGTCAGAAAACCTGCCGCTGAGCCGATGTCATCGCTTCGGGAGGTAGGCTGATTTCACGTGGAAGGTTATCACACATTTGGGCAGCAAGTCATTCCGGAGCAATTTTTAACAAAAAAAGCTTTGAATATGCTGTCATTTGATTTTTTCAGGAAAAGTGCGCGAAGACTCACACTGGTGGCGGCGGTCGCGCTGTGCCTTGCATCATGCGGCCGCGAGCCTGCAAAGCCTTCGCAGTCGGCCTTCTCCAACGGGGTCTTCATCCTCAACGAAGGGCTTCTTCACCAGAACAACAGCACGCTATCGTTCTACGACCTCGACAAGAAGACTCTGACCTACGACGTGTTCACGAGCGTGAACAAGCGCGGGCTCGGCGACATAGGCAACGACCTGCAGAGATACGGTGGCAGGCTCTACTGCGTAGTCAACAACTCCAATATTGTAGAGGTTATGAACGCCGCCACCGCGAAGTCGCTCAAGACAATCTCGCTCCCGGGGAAGCAGCCACGGCACATCGCTTTCCTCGGCGGCAAGGCCTACATCTCCTGCTTCGACGGCGATGTCGTGAAAATCGACACGGCCACATTCGCCATCGAAGGAATGCTGCACACCGGGCCTAACCCCGACGGCATCTGCGCGTGCAACGGAAAACTCTACGTGGCCAACTCCGGAGGGCTCAACACCCACAACTACGGCAACACGGTGTCGGTTGTCGATCCCGGAAGCTTTACTGTAACAAAGGACATCACCGTCGAAATAAACCCCACCCGGATCAGAAACCACGGCAACGACTACATCTATGTTGTGTCGAACGGCAACTACTCGACAGTCCCTTTCACACTGCAGAAGATAAACTGCCACACCGACAAGCTGGAGAAGACTTTCGACATAGAGGCCCTCAACATAGCAATCCACGGCGAAAAGGCCTACATCTACTCCTACAACTACTCCACGCAGGAATCATGGATAAAAGTCATGAACCTTGCCACAGAAGAGCTTGAGACCGAGAGCTTCATCACCGACGGCACCAAAATCAAGACCCCGTACATGATAGAGGTCAACCCCAGCAGCGGCGATGTGTGGATTTCCGATGTGGGCAACTACACTGCCAACGGCGACGTTTACTGTTTCGACAGGAACGGACGGAAAAAGCTCTCGTTCGAGGCCGGACTCTGTCCTTCATCCATTTGTTTCATGAAATAATAGATTGATTATGAAGAAGATTTTCGCTTTTATGATTATATGTTGTGTGTCGCTCAATGCGTTCTCGCAGCATGGCGACAGGGACATTGACTTCTCAGACGTCGCGTTCTGGGTGGGAAGAGGCGGCAATGAGGCAGTGTTGGCCGTGAACTGGTGCCAGCCCGCGAAGGCACTTGCCTGGGGCGTGCGTTACGACGGCGTGCAGACAGTTGAGGACATCCTCGACTCCATCGCAGCCCACGACCCGAGGTTCTCATACGCCGGCTCCGGCGGAATGATCACTGCAATCAATTACACCGACGGAGATGTAACGTACACACTTTCAGGCAACTACTGGTGGTACAACATCAACGGAGCCGGGGCAGCGTACGGCTACACGCAGCAAACCGTAGGCGATGGCGACTTCATAAAGTTCGGCGACGAAGGGTGTGCCACTGTGGACGACTCCTGGAACTACTCCTGGGCGACGGTTGTGGAGCCGGCTGTTGACATCAACGCTCCCGACACGCTCTTCTGCGGGGCGGTAGGCACGCCGGGCTGCCAGGCAATACACTTCGAGAACCCCGGCATCCTTGGATGGGCCACGGCCTGCGCTACGGAGCGAGGTTGGCAAGACATAGCCACACAGGGCCTCAAGACCTCCTTCGGCGACGACTCTAAACCCATCGGACCGGCAGGAACCGACATTTACGCCGCGGTGAGCTTAGGCGACGGCGGCGCAGCAACGCTCACCTTCGACATCCCGATCAGCAACGGCGACGGCTACGACCTCGCGGTGTTCGAGAACTCGTTCGACGACTACTTCCTCGAACTGGCATTCGTGGAGGTAAGCTCCGACGGCGAAAATTTCGTGAGGTTCCCCGCAGCGTCGCTCACACCCACCAACGTTCAGACCGGCTCTTTCGACACGACTTTCTGCACAAAAATCAACAATCTTGCAGGGAAGTACCGCATTGGCTGGGGAACGCCCTTCGACCTTGAGGAGCTGGCTGGCACGGAAGGCCTCGACATCAACAACGTCACGCACGTGAGGATTGTCGATGTCGTGGGGACTATAAACCCTGAGTTTGCCTCGCGCGACAGGTACGGGCGCATAATCAACGACCCCTACCCCACCAACTTCGCCTCCGGAGGCTTCGACCTCACGGGTGTGGCTGTGCTCAACGGCTGGAAACCGACCGGTGTTGGCGGTCACCAACACACACAGGCGTACGCTTATCCGAACCCATGCACCGACATCCTGACTATTGACTCAGACAATGCCGGCCGCATCGAACTCTGCAACATCAACGGACAGCTTTTGGAGTCATGCAGCACAAAGAATGGAATCACAAGAATCAACATGCGCAACTACCCTGCCGGTGTTTACATTCTGAAAGTTGGCGGCTCTGTGCAGAAAATACTGAAAAAATAACCCCTTTTATATTAATGAGAGCCTATCGCGCATAGGCAATGACGCGGGAGTGCTGTTCAGGCACCCCCGCTGATTTTTTTTTCACGAGAAACCACTGCGCATTTCTATCTCACATATACACAGCAAAACAGGCATAGCCTCGGAGGCTCGCCGGTGGCGTTGGCTGAAAGACGTTGCGAAAGATGTCAACAAATGCCAACAAGAACTAATTGGTGAAGACGTACTGTATTATGTTGGCGCCCATCTGGAGTGCCTTTGTGCGGGTTGCCTCCGAGTCCCTGTGCACCACGAAATCCTCCCAGCCGTCGCCGAGGTCGCACTCGTAGGTGAAGAGAAACACCATCCTTCCCTCCCAGAACAGCGCGAAGGCCTGTGGCGGCTTGTTGTCGTGCTCGTGGATCTTGGGCAAACCGTTGGGAAAGTTGTACTTCTGGTGAAAAATCGGATGGTTATATGGGAGCTCCACAAGTTCAAGTTCCGGGAAGACCTTTTTCATCTGCGCTTTTATGAAGTTGCTCATCCCGTAGTTATCGTCGGCATGGAGAAACCCTCCGGAAACCAGGTATTTCCTCAGGTTTTCGGCTTCGGCATCAGAGAATACAACGTTCCCGTGCCCAGTCATGTGCACGAAGGGATAGCGGAAAATGTCGGCGCTCCCCACTTCAACGGTGGCCGGCCTGGAATCGAGGCTCATGCCGAGCTGTTGGTTGCAGAACTTTATGAGGTTCGGCAGTGAGGTAGGATTGGAATACCAGTCGCCGCCGCCGTTATACTTCAGCAGCGCGATCTGCTGCGCGCCGGCAAAAGCCGACAGCAGGAATAAAGACAAGAACAGCAGCGTTTTCTTCATACTATACCACTTGTTTGGAAACCGCAAAGATAAGAAATTTGGAGACACTGCCGGCCCTGGAATCAAAATTCAGCCACATCGAGCATAGACAGTGCAATCTCGGCCGCGCGTTGCTCCGCCCTCTTCACCGAAGTGCTGACGCCCTCGGCAACCACAATGTCGTCAACCTCTGCAATTGCCCTGAAAAGTTCCTGTCGTCCCTCGTGAAACAGCTCGTGGACGAAAGAGACATGCTTGCGGTTGTGCTGACCCCAGATTATGAGCCTGCTCTTATAGTCGCGGTCTTCTGCGAATATCTCATCAATGTCGTAGTGCACATTGAAGATGCTCTTTATTATTATCCTGGCCGTTTTTCTGTATCCTTTGTCCATATATATGGCTCCTACAACGGCCTCGAAAGCGTTTCCGCTCACGTTCTGCGCCGACGACAGTCCGTGGGCGGATACCATTTCAGGCAGTCCTATTTTCCTCGCCAGCTCGTTCAGGCGCTGCCGGTTAACCATTTTTGACCGCATCTGCGTGAGAACGCCCTCCGATTCGGTGGGATACTTGTGGCAGAGGAAGTCGGCCACTATAGCGCCAAGCACGGCGTCGCCGAGGAATTCGAGACGCTCGTTGTTGTTACGCGACCCTATTGTTGTGGACTGGTTGGTAGACTTGTGGAGAAGAGCAGTCTTGTATAACTCCACGTTGCTAATCCTGAATCCGAATATGTTCCTGAAGTAAGAACGTATCTGCTTGTCGCGGGTGAGCATCTAACCGACAAATTTCTTGTATATAAGCGACACGTTGTGCCCGCCGAAGCCGAACGAGTTTGAAAGCGCCACGTTCACGTCACGCCGCTGCGCCTCACCCGACACGAAGTTCCAATCGCGGGGAATTGAAGGGTCGAGTTCGTCGAGGTTGATGGTCGGATGTACCACACTGTCGCGCATAGAGCAGAAAATGGCAACGCTCTCTACCGCGGGACCGGCGCCGAGTAGGTGGCCTATCATAGACTTCGTGGAGTTTATGGCCATCTTCGGGGCATGGCTGCCGAAAACCTTGGCAATGGCACGGCATTCCGACAGGTCGCCGAGGGGCGTTGAGGTGCCGTGGGTGTTTATATAGTCGACCTGCTCGGGAAGCACGCCGGCCGATTTCAGGGCTTTCTCCATTGAGAGCACCGCTGCCTTCCCGTTGGGCTCCGGGGCTGCTATGTGGAATGAGTCTGCCGACATCCCGACCCCGATGAGTTCAGCATAAATCTTCGCGCCGCGCGCAAGGGCCGAATCAAGGCTCTCGAGCACGAGTGTGGCCGCTCCCTCGCCCATCACAAAGCCGTCGCGCGACTTGTCGAAGGGGCGGCTCGCCGACTGAGGGTTGCCGTTGTTTGTCGAGAGGGCGCGCATGGCGTTGAACCCTCCGATAGCGAGTTCTATTATGCACGCCTCTGTGCCTCCGGTGAGCATGACGTCGGCGCAGCCGAAGGCCACTGCGTAGCAGGCGTCAAGTATTGCGTTCGCCGATGACGCACACGCCGATGATGTCACATAGTTCGGGCCGGCAAAGCCGTATTTCAGCGCTATGCTCCCGGAAACCGTGTTCGGCAGCACGCGCAAAAGGTGGAACGGACTGAACCTCGGCGTCTTGTCATGCTCCATATACATCTGCACCGCCTGTTCCGAAGACATGAGGCCGCCGATGCCGGTGCCGTATATAACCCCTACCCTGTCGCTTTCCATCGCCGAGAGGTCGATGCCGGAATCCTCCAGTGCCTCTTCTGTCGCTACCAGAGCATACTGCGCGCAGCGGTCAAGTTTGGATAGCTCCTTCGAGTCGAAATGGTCGGCCGGGTTGTAGCCCTTGAGCTCACAGGCGAATTTGGTCTTGAATTTTTCGGTGTTAAAATAAGAAATATGACCGGCACCGGAAACGCCCTTCATGAGGCTGCCCCAATACTCGGTCACATTATTTCCGACAGGCGTTATGGCGCCTATCCCCGTTACAACTACGCGTTTGAGGTTCATCACAAACGTTTATTGTAAAGGTTTTTACTTTGATTTGAGAAGATTTTCAATATAAGCAACAGCGTCACCCACTGTTGAGATCTCTTCAGCGTCTTCTTCCGGGAACTTGATGCCGAAAGCATTCTCAAATTCCATAATCAACTCCACCGTGTCGAGAGAGTCGGCGCCAAGGTCGTTGGTGAAACTCTTCTCCGGCGTGATCTCCGAGACATCCATGCTCAACTTGTCAGCAATGATGGATTGAACTTTTTCTAAAACTTCTGACATAATCTTCAATTTTTAAAATTAGGCGGCAAAAATACACTTTTTTTTGTAACTGCAATCCCAACAAAAACAGCCTGTGTTTTTTTGTGGCAATCAGCACCTCGACAAAAGATTTCGTCACCATCAACCATTCACTATTCATTATTCCATCCACGTTCATTATTCTTAATTCTCAGTTCTAAATACCACACGCTTGGAAACGTGTTCTCCTCTAAGCTCTAAGTTCTAAATTCTAAATCCAAAGGCGCTTTTCTCCCAAAAAGAATCTTCAAACATAATAGTTAAGCATACAAAAAAGAGTTGTTGGAAGATTTGAGTCAAAAATACATAAATGATTTTCAATAAGTTACAAAAAAAATAAAAAAATCTGTAGAAAAAGTGCCATGATTTAAAAAAAATACTATTTTTGCAACCGCGAATCCAGTTCGCGAAAGTTCATTGAAAGACAAGCCGATATAGCTCAGTTGGTAGAGCAGCTGATTTGTAATCAGCCGGTCGTTGGTTCAAGTCCGACTATCGGCTCGCTTGTAATGATGGGAGAGTTCCAGAGCGGTCAAATGGGACAGACTGTAAATCTGCTGGCTAAGCCTTCGGAGGTTCGAATCCTTCCTCTCCCACAAATTATCCGCGGAAGTAGCTCATTTGGTAGAGCGACAGCCTTCCAAGCTGTAGGTGGCGGGTTCGAGCCCCGTTTTCCGCTCGATTTCAATCCGTCTCTCCGACGGATTTTTTTGTTTTAAACGCTTTCCTTATTTCCTTCCGAAATCCGCAGGGATCTCGCCCCACAGCGGGGTGTTCCACTTGTATATCTTCGTGCTGTAGGTGTTGTTCTCAAGCCACTTGACGGCGTTTTCGAGCAGGTTTATCACATTCTCGTTTTCCGCCGTGGGCAGAATAACCGAGTTGTGTCTCTTCTTGCGCACCCACGACAGGGCAGTCATGCTGTCGGTGTAGATCGGAATGTCGATATTGTGCTTCTTCAGGAGCGAAAGGCCGTGGACAATCGCAAGGAACTCGCCCACGTTGTTGGTTGCCTTCTTGAATGGCCCGCGATGGAACCATTCCTGGCGTGTCTCAGTATATACGCCCCTGTATTCCATGACTTTCGTAACCGAGTTCCATGCGGCATCTACAGACAGACTGCGAAGTATGGGTTTCGGCGCGTCGCCGGCGAAAAGGTCGGCCTGCACAGGCTCGCTCTTGGCAACAGGATTCTGCCTGTAGTACTCCTTGCAGCCCATCAGAAAAGCCCGGTCGGCCTCCGCTCTTGTCTCGAACGACTTGTACCTTGCTCCGGCAAAGCCCGCCACCTGCCTCTCACATTCCTTCCATTCATCGAAAACACCCTGCACACGGCCCTCCCACACAACATAGTATTTCTGTTTTTTCGCCATATTCCATAAATTGTGTATCTTTGCCGCTGCTTGACAGAAACGGCAAATTGCAAAATTAGCATATATAAACTTTCACAACGGACATGAAGAAGAGATTTTATCAACACATCGCATTTTTTTTGGCACTCTCTATAACAACGGCGCTTGCCGTATCGTGCGACAACGCTCCGGGCAGGTCGAAGTCAAAGAACGCCATCGAGGTTGCACACCAGTTTCCGAACGGCAACTGGGCCTTCGAGGAGGAGGTTGTGGCCTTCGACTTCACCATCTCGGACACGTCGAGGGACTACCGTGTGGCACTGTCGCTGAAATACGACACCGCAGTGGCCGTACTCCGCACAATCCCCCTTTCGGTTACATTCCAGACACCCGACGGGATGCAGTCGGTGGCCGCCAGCAACTTCAACCTCAACAGGAAAGAGAACAAGGACATCCGCATCCTCGACAGCGGACTTGCCGAGGCCACGGTGACAGTGTTCCCAAAAAGGAGCATGAAGACACCCGGAACATACCACCTCACGGTCTACCGTCGCGCCGAGAAAGCCGACAACTACGGCTTCTCGGAACTGTCGGCCATAGTCACGCCTGAATGAAACAAGAGATAGACAGCCGACACAACGCCGTCATTTTGCCGAGTAACCGAACCTCTCGTCCAGCATCCGCAGGTTCATTCTGACAAACTCGGTCATAAGCCCGCACTCTTCGTCATAATCTGCGGAGTCGAAGTAGAATTCGCTGTCGAAAGGCCACAGGCTTGCATTCTCCTGAAGTCCAAGCCTTATGTATTTGTCGTTCTCGGCCATCATTCCGGAAATGTTCTCCAACGAAAACACGCCCGAATCCCTAAGCTGCTTCCAGCGGCCCGCAAGACTCTCTATATAAGACTTGTTGTCCAGCAGCCTGTCGAACAGAATGTTGCGTCTTTCTCCTATGGTATGCTCCAGCATATTTTTTTCATTGTCGCCATCTCTGCCGAAACTGTGGTCGCAGTCCCAGACGGCAATTCTGAACGGAGTTTCCGAATCCTGCCTGTAGAGGTAGAAGTTCTTGAGCACGCCGTCGCCGTTGTTGGTGAAAAGAAGCAGCAGATGCCAGTCCACGACGTTCCGGAGGTCGAACAGCTCACCCACTTCAGAGTAGAACTTGTCATCGGGCGCGTTCTGTATGAAGTCCCTTATAGAATCTATCATGTACGACCTGTCCTCCTTTTCAAATTCAGGGAAAGTCTGCTCGTGGAAATTCGCATCTGCGGGGTCTTTGGCCGGCATCTCCCTGAAGAAGACCTTCGGATCCTTGAACACGGCCGCCTCCTCGTCGAGTTTGTCGACATTCAGCACGGAACGTGTTAGTCTCTGCATCAGGACGTAGAGGCCCTGCGGGGAGTTGTTCTCAAGCACGTGCACGTATGCGCATCTCGAAGCCCGGTTGTAGTCGCCCATCTGCCTGAACAGGTCATAGCAGATCTTGTGCCTCATGAAAGTCTTGTCGATGTAATTGGCGTTGAGTATCCAGCTTTTTGTTGCGGGCAGTCCGCAGAGTGAATACTTTTCCGCGAATTTCACAGCGTATGAGTGCTTCGGGTATTTCGACGACGCGCCGCCGCGGAACTTCACCGTGCATTCCGCCACTACAGAATCCCTGCCATCCTTGTATGTTACGCTGGCTTTAGTCTTCTTGTGCCAGTCAATGGCCTTCTTTGTATTTATCTCCATCGCCGGAAGCACAGCCTTCTTTCCCTTCGGCTTTTTCGAGCTGTTACAAGAAAAAAGGCTCACAGAAAGCAGTAGCGCCACACAGGAAAAGACAGTTGTTTTTCTTGAAGTCATTTTCATACAAGATATTATTTTAGAAAGAGACTGCAAAGATAGCATTTGCGCTGACACGACGGTGACTCGAATTCTACTGCACTACATGCACTGGCATCATGCTGAACGCGCCGAACAATCCGAAACCGCCTTCTACGTTGGTGTAGGCGTGTGCTGGCTCCAGCATAAGGAACCCGAGATCGTATTCGTTGTCATTCAACGACATTTCATAGCGGTAGCACGGCCTGTCGAGAAAAATGAGGTAATACGTGGATGGCCTGGCGCGTACCGCGGTTTGCCTGCCTTCATCCTCATAAAAATCCTCGTATATCACATAGCGGAACAGACCGCCGTCCATTCCTTCATCTGACACATATTGATAGTCTGTGTTCTGGTCCTTGAGCCACACGGTGTTGTAGGCCCAATAGTACGACACCTCCACGCCGCCGGGAAAATAAGAATTGACCTGGTTCTGGGTGAACTGCTTGATGCCGTATGCGTTGGTTTCGCCGGGAACATCGCGCCACTGCACATACACGTCGCGGTGAGGCCAGTTGTATATCTCGCCCCAGTGGATGTCGTTGACCGCATCCACCGTGTCAATGCGGAAATCCACATCGCGGGAATACGGAACGGTGCACATCGCTCTCACGTCGTCATATCCGTCGTATGAAGCCCTGATGTAGTATGTGCCGCCCTCAACCACCGGCAACTCCGCCTGAGTAACCAAGTATCTGCCCTTTGTGCTGTCGTACGCGGCCTTCACCCATAGCATGGCATCGGCTGAAATCTCCACATTGCCGCCGCTTATATTCGCAACGCTCTCTGAACTGCCGCTCGAATAAAGCAGCTGCGTGCTCGACAGCAAAATGTACGTCGAATCAATTTGCGGGCATAACCTGGCATACAGCACCAGTTTCGGCAACTCGTTGTAATCATTGTGCAAATCAACTTCGTCGACACACGACGGGAGAAACATCGCCAAAACAATGAAAAAAGGCAGTGCTTGCAGGGCATTATTTTCCATATCGATATTAATTGTCTTTATTTTTTTCCTTACTCCGTTCATTACATTTTAATTCCTGAATCTCCGGACTCCGTTAACTAAAACTTGAAATGATACGCAAACGTTGGTATTATCGGGAATATGCTCACCTGCATGAGTTTGTTGACGGTCTTGAATGTTCCGTCGGGGTTGTGATATATTCCCTGGTCGGTGAAGTAAAAGAAAGGGTTGTGGTGGTTGTAGATGTTGTAGACGCTCACCTCGAATATGCTTTGGCCCTTCTTCTTGTGGGGTTTGATGAACTGCACCCCGAAGTCGAGATGATGGAACGGTTTCATGCGGAAATTGTTTTTCTCGCCGTAATTCTCGATGTAGAAGAGACCATAGGTGTGCTGTTCCCCGTCAGGAAGTGTTGTTGAGAGTGAAGAGTTGAGATCGTCGGCAACGTAGAGTGAAGTGGGCAGGGTAACGGCGTTGCCGGTCGCGAACACCCACGACAGCGAGAGGTTGATTTTGGGAGTGGGACTGTACATGAGCACAATGGATACGTCGTGGCGGCGGTCGTAGCGGGCGAAGAAAGGCTTCCCGAAGTTGAGGTCGTCGAACTGCTGCTTGGTCCACGACAGTGTGTAGCCCACCCATCCAGTGAACTTTCCGACCTCCTTCCGCACGAGGAGCTCGACGCCATACGACCACCCTCTTCCAGATGTAACGTTGTCAGCCCATTTTGGCGGGATGCTGGAATAGATCGACTCGTCCATTGCAGCCTCAAGCATCTCCGCAAAATACGACGCCCCCTCCTTGTAGGCCAGTATGTTGTCCATTCTCTTGTAATAGCCCTCGATTGAGAAAGAAAGGCGCGGCTTGCGGAGGTCATAGTGAAGGCCGAGCGCGACTTGCTGCGACCTTTGCGGCCTTATATTGTCGGTAACAGGCACCCAAAGGTCTGTCGGGAGACCTATCGTGCTG
This sequence comes from uncultured Bacteroidota bacterium, assembly GCA_902796805.1. Classification (GTDB taxonomy): domain Bacteria; phylum Bacteroidota; class Bacteroidia; order Bacteroidales; family WCHB1-69; genus F23-D06. The sequence continues at coordinate 78,765 of CADBQG010000007.1, read as the reverse complement.
GTACTTAGCAATATCATACTCTGGCTCATCATCGCATACGAGGCTTTGAATGCCAGGTTGGGGAGGAAATTGTAACTCATTGAGAGACGCGGTTCCGGAGAGAACCATGTCTTATGCGGAACGGAGAATCCCACAATGCGGATTCCCGGGTTTATGCGGAACTTGTTGCGAATGTTGATTTCGTCCTCCACATAGACAGCATACTCAACCCCTGGCTCTTTAGATGAGCTTCTCGAGGTGAATGTGTCGGCTTTCAGCACCATGGCGTTAGGCCTCGACTCATGGTACGTGACGGCCGCGCCAGCCATAATCCGGTGGGTTGCGTTCGGATGGAACGACACGTCGTACTTCAACGTGTAGTCCCTTATTCCAGAATTAAAGTCGGAGCTCAGACTCTCATTGTCGCCCGGCCCGTAATAGAATTTGTATTTCACATAGTTGTTCATTTCGTAGTCGCTGAACACGAACGACATGTTGGAGAATATCTTGTTTGAGAACACGTGGTTCCAACGTGCGGTGGCTGTGGCGTTCTGCCAGAAAAGCCCGGCCTTGTACTTGTCGGACATCACGATGCCGTCATTCCTGATGGATTCGGAAATATGGAACTTGTCGCGGCCGAAATAGGAGCTTATGTACAACTTGTCCTTTCTGCCGAAGTCGAAGTTCATCTTCGCATTCAGGTCGAAGAAGTAGTATCCCGCGCCGAGTCCGTCGTTCACCAACTTCATTATGGGCACCATGAAAATGTCGAGGTAAGTTGTGCGTCCCGACAGCATGAAGGAGGCCTTGTCCTTTACAACAGGGCCCTCTACCATGACGTTCGACGAGATAATTCCCACTCCGCCCTCAACGTGAAAATCCTCCCTGTTGCCGTCTTTCATGGTGATGTCAACAACCGACGAAAGCCTTCCCCCGTAGCGTGCCGGAAAGCCGCCTTTTATGAGTTCCACCGACTTTATGGCGTCGCCGTTGAAGATTGAGAAAAAGCCGAGGAGATGCGAGGCGTTGTATATCGTGGCCTCGTCTAAAAGTATTATGTTCTGATCCGGGCCGCCTCCTCTGACATATATGCCGGAGGTGCCCTCGGAGGCCGATTGAACTCCAGGCAGCAGAAGCAACGTCTTGAAAACATCCTTCTCACCGAATAGCATGGGAACATTTTTTATGTCCTTGACCGACAATTTCACCGAGCTCATCTGCACCTGTTCGGTGTTCTGCTTCTCTGCCGTGATGCTCACCGTCTGCAAAGTGTTGATTTTCGAAAGAAAGGCATCGTGTTCAATGTCATGCGGAGCCTTCACCCACAATGTGTCGTTCACGAAACCGAAACTGTTGAAGACCACGAAAAGACTGTCGTGATACGGCAAAGTCAATGTGTAAAATCCGTAGGTGTTGGTTGTTGCGGCCATCTGCGACGATGGCTCGTAAACTAATCCTCCGGGCAGGGATTCCCTGCTGCCTTTTTCATACAGATGTCCGCTCACAGTTATGTTCTGCGCAAGAGACAGGTGAAACACAGCAAAGAACAGAATTGCTGGAATCAGCCGGCATATTTTTCTGGTTTTCCGCATCATTGTAACAAAGCACGAAGATACTAAAAAAAACATTGCCTTGATTTAAAACAAAAAACAACCCATATTAGGTTGCTTTTCCTGTACCGAGTAGGGGATTCGAACCCCTGATTTCAAGGATGAAAACCTTGCGTCCTAGGCCGACTAGACGAACTCGGCATCAATCGTCAGAATGACGGTGCAAAGATACACTTTTTTCAATATGAAACAACAACTCCCGAAAAAAATATTCCATCAGGCGTTCTTGTCTTGTTCAAACCTGAATCCCAGACGTTTACCAGTTCTCAATAGGTTGGTTTGCTCTTCAAGTTGCAGTATGTCGTTTACGGTTATGATCTTCATGTCGTCGTAATCCGGAACCAGAAGGTCGAAATTCAGCGTGTAACGAATTGCAGAATTGAGGATTTCGGAGACGGCGTCCTGCGAAATCTCGTTGCTGCTGAAATTGTTGATTACCTGTGCAAGTTCGCGCTTCCCCTCTATGTAATAGTGGCCTTCCTTGTTGATGAAGATACGCCCTATCATGTAGCCGAGGTCGTTTACACGGTCGTACTTTATCGAGTCGCCGAGGAAGTTGAAGATCTGTATCATGCCGCAGTATGAGCGGGTCTTGTCCTCCTTTATGTACGGCGTGCGCATCACCTCATGGTCGCGCGAGAACTCGAAGATGTTGGTGTGCATGAGGAAGATAAGCACGTCGCCGCCGAATTTCAGCACAAACTGATACTGGTTCTTGTTCGTGAATAGAACGGGTATGTTCTCGTGCTCCTCCGCGTAGTTGTCGCGGTAATATTCCTCGAAACTTTTTGCGCTCTCCTTGAAGAGGCGCATTGTCTCCAACGTTACAGAGAATATGCTTTGCTTTAATTCTCCCTTAGTAATCAGAAGATTACACAAATTTTCGTCCATAAAGTATTATTGATGATTTAAAATTTTGGCAGAATGCGATTTGCGTATTCTGCCAAAAAAAACAATTGTTAGTATTCCATCACGGCCTCGAGTTCCTTGGCCTGGTCGATCATCTTCTGAAGTTCTTCGGCGGTGGGCACACGACCCACGAGATGCTTCTCCTCGTTGATTTCAGTCATCTTTGCAAAAAGGTTCTCGGCCACGCGGTGGCGGAACTCCTTCACCGTGTCGACGCCCGCGGCTTCAAGAAGTTCTGAGAACTGCGGTCCAACGCCGTTGATTCTCATGAGGTCGGCGTGGTTTGTCCAGGTGAGTATCAGCTTCTCCGAGATACCGGTCTTCTCGGCCAAGGCCGCACGGCCAGCCTTCTTCTTGCAGTTTTCGAGGAGATCCTCAACAGTGTTGATACCTGCTTCAATAAGTTTGGCTGAATATACTTCGCCAATACCTTCTACATCAACAATCTTGTAATTCATAATGTCTCGTGTTTTTAATTTGGCGCAAATCTACAAAAAATATATTTTGGTCGGCAAAAAAATTGAAGCCGCGCTTTTTTTGCATCTTTGTCGCAAATGCGGAAAATGAATATCTTTGCAGCTGTTTTCAACAAGCAAAAAATCATGGTTCTCAGGGAAAAAAAATACTGGATTCAGCTATTGGTTCTCATCTTGCTCTCAATTGGTGGACTGATACTTTCATCTTCGCTTGGAGGGCTGGTTGTAACGCTGCTGTACGGCACGCCGTCCGTTCTCGAGGCTTCCGACCCGGCAACGGCCGTGAGGATAACTCAGACAATTGTCTCCATCGGCACATACCTGCTGCCGAGCCTGCTGTTCGCCTACATGCACGACAGACGGTGGTTCAGCTACAACTACGCCGACAGGCGTCCGCACCAGTCATTCGTCAACATTGTGCTCATACTCTCCATATCCATCTTACCTGTTGTTGGACTCACCGCGTCGTTCAACGAGAGCATAATGCCGCAGCACGGGGCCGTGGCGGAGTGGATGCGCAACACCGAGGATAACGCGGCAAAGATTCTTTCAACGCTGACAAGCCAGCGCGATACCTGGTCGCTTGTGGCTAACCTGCTTGTCCTTGCGGTGCTTCCGGGCGTTTGCGAGGAGTTCTTGTTCCAGGGGGCTCTGCAGCCGCTGCTCATGCGCTGGACCAAGAACCCACACATTGGGATTTTCCTCACCGCATTCATATTCAGCACCATACACTTCCAGTTCTATGGATTCATCCCGAGACTGCTGTTGGGATTGTACATGGCCTACCTGCTGTACTGGAGCAAGTCGCTTTGGCTGCCCATACTGGCGCACATCCTGCACAACGCCCTTATGCTTTTGACCGACTACACCTTGCAGGGGCGCGGCATCAACACAGAGTCGCTGAACTACACCGACGTGCGCGGCGCCGTGCCGCTCGCCTTGGGCTGCCTGCTCATAACCGCTATGGGGATGGTGTTCATGTGGAGGACACACAAGGACATGCGGTTGTAAACTGCCGTCTCATAAAGGCAGAGTCAACAAAAAAGGCGGGTCTCACACGACTCGCCTTCTTTATTTTCAGTATCGAAGCTGCAAAACTATTCTGCAGCAGGAGTTTCTGTCTCTGCAACCGGAGCTTCAGTTTCCGGAGCCACGTTCTCCACCGGAGCGGCTTTCTTTGCGCTGCGGCGGGTGCGTGTCGACTTTTTCTTGGTCTTCTCAACGGTGTAAGTCTCGTTGTAGTCCACAAACTCGATGATGCACATCTCTGCGTTGTCGCCCTTGCGGAAACCGGTCTTGAGAATCCTGGTGTATCCGCCGGGTCTGTCGGCAATCTTGGGAGAGATTTCCCTGAACAACTCAGTAACGGCATATTTGTTGTGAAGCTGCGAGAAGACAACACGGCGCGAGTGCGTTGTGTCGTTCTTCGACCTTGTAACTATGGGTTCAACATAAGTCCTCAGCGCCTTGGCCTTTGCCAAGGTGGTGCTGATCCTCTTGTGCATTATCAGGGAAATCGCCATGTTCGACAACATGGCCTTCCTGTGGGCATCAGTCCTGCCCAAATGGTTGATTTTTTTAGCGTGTCTCATATTTATTCGTTATCTATATTATACTTTTGAACGTTCATGCCAAATTCCAGGCCCTTGCTGCGCACAAGCTCTTCGAGCTCAGCGAGCGACTTCTTTCCGAAATTGCGGAATTTGAGAAGGTCTGCCTTGTGGAATGCCACGAGATCGCCGAGGGTCTCGAGCTCTGCCGACTTGAGGCAGTTGAGCGCGCGCACCGAAAGATCCATGTCGATGAGCTTTGCCTGAAGCACCTGGCGTATGTTCTTCTCGTTGTCGTCGAGGGTCTCTGTAGAAGATGACTGCTCTGCCGAGTCGAGGGCAATGTTCTCGTCTGAAAGAAGGATGAAGTGCTGGATAAGTATCTTGGCCGCCTCCTGGATAGCATCCTTGGGATGGATGGAGCCGTCGGTCTCTATCTCAAGCACAAGCTTCTCAAAGTCGGTCTTTTGCTCAACGCGGTAGGGCTCAATGGTGTATTTAACATTGCGTATCGGCGTGTGTGTAGAGTCGATGGCAATGACATCGATGCCGTCGTGGAGCTGGCGGTTGTCCTCCACCGGAACGTAGCCCCTGCCCTTGTCGATGGTGATCTCCATGTTCAGGGTGACGTTAGGCTCCATTCGGCAGATGAGCAGATCGGGGTTGAGCACCTGGAAATAGTTGAGATAACGGTTCATGTCGCCGGCGTGGAAAGTGTCCTGGCCGCTGATGACGATGTTGACCTTCTCGGACATGGTGCCTTCAACCTTGTTCTTTAGGCGCACCTGCTTGAGGTTGAGGACGATATCAATGACATCCTCCATGACTCCGGGAATTGACGAGAATTCCTGCGACACGCCCTCGATTTTCAAGGATGTGATGGCATAGCCTTCCAATGAAGAGAGCAGCACGCGGCGAAGTGCGTTGCCGACGGTAACGCCGAAACCCTGCTGCAGAGGACGAAATTCAAACAAGCCGTGAAAATCGTCGGCCTCGTTCATTATGACTTTATCGGGTTTTTGAAATGTTAAAATTGCCATTTTCTTCTTTTTTGGTTTTGTGAATTGTGAATTGAGAATTGTGATTTGTGAATTGTGAACTGTGAACTGAAAATTCTTATTCCAACTATTCTCGAATCACCAAACACCAATCGTCAATCACTGATTATTACTTGGAGTACAACTCGACTATTGCCTGCTCGTTGATGGTCTCGGGTATCTCCTCTCTTTGCGGGTACTGCATGAACTTGCCCACCTTGAGGCCTCCGTCCCACTCGAGCCAGCCATAGTTCATGGCCTTGCCGCTGAGCGAGTTCTCAATCACCTCGAGGGTCTTGGAGCGTTCGCGCACCTCCACGATGTCGCCGGGGCGGAGCAGGAACGACGGTATGTTGGTGATCTGGCCGTTCACGCTGATGTGGCGGTGCGACACGAGCTGGCGGGCTGCTGCGCGCGACGGAGCGATGCCGAGGCGGAACACCACGTTGTCGAGGCGCGACTCGATGAGCTGCATGAGGTTCTGGCCTGTCATGCCCTTCTTGCGGGAAGCCATGTGGAACAGCTTGCGGAACTGGCGCTCGAGGATGCCGTAGGTGTACTTTGCCTTCTGCTTCTCCTGGAGCTGCATTCCGTACTCGGAGAGTTTTGTGCGGCGGCGCGACTGCCCATGCTGGCCGGGAGCGTAGTTCTTCCTTTCAAGGTATTTGTCGGGCCCGAAGATGGGCTCCTTGAACTTTCTTGCGATTTTGGTCTTTGGTCCGGTATATCTTGCCATAATATTTGCTTTTTATATGTTGAAACTTGGATGAATTATACTCTTCTGTGTTTTGGAGGACGGCAGCCGTTGTGCGGCAACGGGGTAACGTCTGTGATCTCCTCCACGATGATGCCTGTGGTGTTGATCGAGCGTATCGCCGACTCGCGTCCTTGTCCGGGACCTTTCACATAAACCTTCACCCTGCGCAGACCGAGGTCGTAGGCAACCTTCGCGCAGTCCTGCGCCACCATCTGTGCCGCGTATGGGGTGTTCTTCTTGGAGCCTCTGTATCCCATCTTGCCCGCCGACGACCATGATATAACCTGTCCGTCGTTGTTCGTCAGGGAAACTATAACGTTGTTGAACGAAGCGTAGATGAAAGCCTTGCCCGAGGCCTCTATCCTAACAACTCTCTTTTTCGTTGATTTTGTATTTTTTGCCATATTGCTCTTTACTTCTTATGGTTATTTAATTACTTGGTCGCCTTCTTCTTGTTGGCAACTGTCTTCTTGCGTCCCTTGCGCGTGCGGGAGTTGTTCTTCGTGCTCTGGCCGCGCACAGGCAGGCCGAGACGGTGGCGGATGCCCCTGTAGCAGCCAATATCCATCAAGCGCTTAATGTTCATCTGTTCCTCAGATCTGAGGGGGCCTTCAACCTTCAACTCATTCACCAATCCACGAATCAAGGCCAATTCGTCGTCGTTCCATTCATTTACCTTCTTACTCCAGCTTATGCCGGCCTTTGTGAGAATCTTCTGGGCAGTACTCCTTCCGATTCCGTAGATGTAGGTCAAGCCGATCTCACCGTGTTTGTTCTTAGGTAAATCAATACCTGCAATTCTTGCCATATTACTTTATCTTTTGTTATTTATTTTATTTGTTCTGAAATTATCCCTGGCGTTGCTTGAACTTGGGGTTTTTCTTGTTTATCACATAAACCACACCGCGGCGCCTAACCACAATGCAATCTTCCGATCTCTTCTTTACAGATGCTCTTACTTTCATTTTTATTTGCTTTTGATTGTTATTCTTTCTTGGTTTTAATTCTTGTGCCTGTATGTAATCCTTCCCTTTGTCAGGTCGTAGGGAGACATTGCCACCTGCACCCTGTCGCCGGGTATGATCTTGATGTAGTGCATTCTCATTTTGCCCGACAGGTGAGCGAGGATCTCATGACCGCTCTCGAGTCTAACACGGTACTGCCCGTTGCCCAAAGCCTCTATCACTTCCCCGTCGATGTCAACTGATGATTGTTTTGCCATATTGCTTTATTTTAGTACAATTCTTCCGTTCCAATCACTTCACCCAACAGCTTGTAGGATGATATGACCTCTGTGCCTTTGTCGGTTACGATCAACTGATGCTCGAAATGAGCCGCCGGGTTCCCGTCGGGAGTCCGCGCCGTCCATTCGTCGTTGTCGAAACGACTCCTGAACTTGCTGCCGTTTTGTCCCTTCCCTATCTTCACCATCGGCTCGATGCAGAACGACATGCCCTTCTCGATCCTTGTCCTTGAAAGGTTGTTGAACTGTCTCACCGAATAGTTTGGGATGGATGGTTCCTCGTGCATTCCCACTCCGATACCGTGGCCTGTAAACTCAGCGGGCACGGAATATCCAAACTGGGAGACATACCGCTCCACAGCGGCGCCGATCTCGGCGAACACGTGGCCTTCCTTGGCAACCTCCACAGCCTTGTAAAGGGCCTCCTTGGTGCGCTTGAGCAGAAGTTTCGTCTCCTCGGCCACCTGCCCAACCTCGAAGGTGTAGCAGAAGTCGCCGTGATACCCGTTAAGCTTAGCCACGCAGTCGACAGAGACTATGTCGCCGTCGCGCAGGTATATGTCGGGATAGGGTATCCCGTGAACCACCACGTCGTTGACCGAGAGGCAGAGCGCAGCCGGATAGCCCATGTAACCCTTGCAGGCCGGCACCGCATGATGGTCGCGGATGCACTGCTCGCCGATCTGGTCGAGGTATGTGAGCGGCACACCGGGTGCAATCACCTTGGCGACTTCCGCCAGCGTGACCGCCACCACGTTGGCGCTCTCGCGCAACCTGGCGAAATCCTCGTCCGTATATTTGGCTATCCTGGGCATTCCTGACTATACACTACATCTGGTTTCCGTATATTCCGCCACCGGTGCGGCCCTTGATGCGGCCCGACTTGGTGAGGCCGTCGTAATGGCGCATCAGGAGATGGCTTTCAATCTGCTGGAGCGTGTCGAGTACAACGCCCACCATGATCAGCAGCGACGTGCCGCCGAAGAACTGGGCGAACTGCTGGTTCACGCCGAACATGCGCACCACAGCCGGCAGAACGGCCACGATGCCGAGGAATATTGAGCCTGGGAGTGTGATCCTCGACATTATCCTGTCGATGTACTCCGCAGTGTGCTTCCCTGGCTTCACGCCCGGTATGAAACCGTTGTTCTTCTTGAGGTCCTCTGCAATCTGCTGCGGATTGATGGTTATGGCGGTGTAGAAATAAGTGAACGCTATAATCATCAGGAAGAACACAATGTTGTATCCGAGCCTGTTGTAGTCGATGAAGCTGTTCCAGAAGCCCGATGTTGTCTCCTGCGAGATGTTTACGAACGTGAGCGGTATGAACATCAGAGCCTGGGCGAAGATTATCGGCATAACGCCGGCCGCGTTCACCTTGAGAGGGAGGTAGTTGCGGACACCGCCGTACTGCTTGTTGCCGACCACGCGCTTCGCGTATTGAACCGGTATGCGGCGCGTGCCCTGCACGAGGAGGATACAGAGGCCTATTATGATCATCATGAGCACGAGCTCGAGGATGAAGATGATGGGGCCGCCGTTCATCTCGGTGATGCGGGCGGTGAACTCAGCCTTGAGGGCGAAAGGCAGGCGCGCGATGATGCCTATCATGATTATGATGGAGATACCGTTGCCTATGCCGTTGTCGGTTATGCGCTCGCCGAGCCACATTATGAACAGTGTTGATGAAATCAAGAGTATGAACGCGCATATCGCGAACGCCGAGAAGCCGAACACGCGGTGCTCGAGCATAGAGGGCGCTATCGCTCCGGGGAACTGGCCGGTGAGCTGCGCGATGTAGGCGGGAGCCTGCACTGCAAGCACGCCTACGGTGAGGTAGCGCGTGATCTGGTTGATCTTGGTGCGGCCGCTCTCACCCTCTTTCGCAAGGCGCTGGAAGTATGGCACCGCGAGGGTCAGAAGCTGCACCACGATGGAAGCCGTGATGTAGGGCATTATGCCGAGCGCGAATATGGAGGCGTTCGAGAACGCGCCGCCCGAGAAGAGGTCCAACATTCCGAGAAGACCCTTCTGCGCCGCGCTGGTGAACGCCGAGAGAGCGCCGGGGTTGATGCCGGGAAGCACCACGTGGGCGCCGAAACGGTATATCAGGATTATAAACAAGGTGTAGAGGATCCGCTTTCTCAAATCCTCAATCCTGAATATATTCTTGATTGTCTCTATAAACTTTTTCATTTGAGAGGTTGTTTGATGAAAACTTATTCAGCGGCCTGGGCCTTCACGAGCTCAGCGGTGCCGCCGCACTTCTCTATCATTTCCTTAGCCTTCGCCGAGTATTTGTCGGCAACAACGTGAACCTTGGCGGTGAGCTCGCCCTTGGCCAGAACGGCTATAAGGTCGTTTTTCTTGGCCAGACCGTTGGCTATGAGGACGTCGCGGTCTATCTTCTCAACATTCTTCTTCTCGGCCAACTGCTGGAGCGTGCTCACATTGATGGCGTTGTACGAAACCCTGTTGATGTTCTTGAAACCGCGCTTCGGCAGTATCCTGTAAATCGGCATCTGGCCGCCCTCGAAACCTATCTTGCGGCTGTAGCCCGAACGAGACTGGGCGCCCTTGTGGCCCCTTGTGGACGTGCCGCCCTTGCCTGAGCCCTGTCCTCTGCCTATTCTGCGTTCCTTGTGCGTTGATCCTGCTGCTGGTTTTAAATTGTGTAAGTTCATATCTTCTTCTTTGTTTTTCTTTAACTAAATGAATTATAACTCCTCTACGCTTACCAAGTGCTTCACGGAGTCAACTATGCCCACTATCTGAGGCGTGGCCTCGTGCTCCACTGTCTGGTGCATCTTGCGCAATCCCAGCGCCTCCAATGACCTCTTCTGACGTACCGGCCTGTCAACGGCGCTTCTTACTTGTGTGATTCTGATCTTTTTCATCCCTTCTGAAATTTTTATTTTACTTGTTGATAATCAAAAAAAAAATAGCACACTTTTTGAAACAAAAATGCAACTATCTTCCTATAACTAAACCATAAATTTCCTACGCCTCTCGCCTTCCCTATTTTATTACAGTCCGTGAAAATCAGTCAGTTGCGACTCAAAATGCCCGCTTGTCAGACATTTTGACATTCCACTTCAAAAAGTGCGCAAAGATACATTTTTTTCTTTATCCACAATCGTGTGTAGATATTTTTTTATAGCCGCCCGGGAATTTTTTCGCTGCGGTATGAAAATGTTTGGTTTTTTTTGCGCGCAGACTTTCCGGCCTGCGTAACCCAGACATGGGGGACTGCATTTGCTACCGAATCCTTCAGCCCTGACGGGCTGTATCGCGAATTGAACGGCCCGCCAACTCTTTTTTGCGCAGCCGCAACTCTCTTTTTGAGAGTTTGTGAGTTATCACACACGCGGGCTGGACGGGCCGACATTAGGGGGCGGTGTCGCCGTGAATGACGAAAGCATTACAACAGCGTGCAGAGGCGCTTGCGTTTATAAAATGCAAAAGGCCTGCGGCAATATGCCTGGTTTCATTCTTTTCATTTGCATTTTATACTACTCTGCCGCTGTTGTTTGCTTTCGACAGAGCGGGCGGGCTTTAATGTCGGCTTGATTTTTTGGTTACTTTTTTATCAAGAAAAAAGTAACGGAAAGTCTGCAAGCAAAAAAAAACGCTTTGTTTCAACCACGCACCAGAAGTTGCCTCCATGCGAAAAACCAAACGATTTTATTCCTCCGATGGAGCCCCCTTTCAATACTCAACGCCGTGAAACCAAAAGCGGCACGATTTCCCGCGCCGCAACAAATTTCTAATTTCTAATTTCTAAATACTATATACTAAATTCTAAATCCTACCTGATCAACGTTACCGAACCGGTGTATTCCTTCTCCTCGCCGTTGAGGTTCACGAGGTGTATGAGGTAAACATACACGCCCTCGGGGCAGAACCTGCCCGTCTTGTCGCGGCCGTCCCAGTAGTCGTAGGGGTTGCGGGTCTTGAAGACAATTGTGCCGGTGCGGTCGTAGATCTGCATAGAGTAGTAGTCGGGGTCCACGCCCTCGCCCTTCGGTGCGAATCGCTCGTTGTCGCCGTCGCCGTTGGGCGAGAAGGCGTTCGGGATGAAGAAGAAGTACGGCACCGTGACGGAGACCTTGTTCTTCGTGGAGTCGACACAGCCGTTGATGTCGGTGGCAGTTAGCGTGATAGTGTAGAACCCCGCGCGCACGTACTCGTGGATGGCGGTCGCCACGTCCTGCACCTCATTGACGGCGGAGTTCACGTCGCCGAAGTTCCACACTAAACTGTACTGCTCGGGCGAGTTGTCGGTGCAGGTTACCGTGCCCACGCCGTTCTCGACGTATATCTCCGTGGGGTCGGCGATGAATGCCGGCTTCGGCAGCGGGTTCACGTTTATGGTGAGCGTGTCGGAGACAACGCAGCCGCCCTCCATCACCACTTCAACCTTATACCTGGTGTTTGCCTGCGGCGACACTGTTATCGACTGCCCGGTGGCGCCGTTGCTCCACTTGTACTCCGTGGCAGTGGAGTGCGTGGCCGAAAGCACCGTCTTCTCGCCAAGACAGATGGTTGTGTCGGTGGCCGATATCTCGGGCAGCTCGAGGTCGGTAACCTCCACCTTCACGCTGTCGTCTCTGGTGCAGCCGTTGCTGTAGGTCACCTTGCAGTAGTAGGTGGTGGTCTTCTCCGGCGCCACGTTCACCGACTGGTTGGTGTCGGCGGGTGCGGTGTTCCAGGAGTAGTGCACGGGCGTAACGTCGGGGTACTCCTGCGAGTCGGGCGTAACGGTGAGCGTGCACTGCTCGCCGGGACATATCGTCTGGCTGCCGCCCGCGCCTGATGTGTGCAACGTGGTGGTCTGCGGAATCTGCACGAGTATGAGCGTGGAGTCCCACACCGTGAACGACTGGCCGGTGGAGTTGGTGAACTCGTACCTCGACCACACCTTCACGTCCTCCGAGGGCGACACCGTGAACCTCTTGAGTTTCGCACCGGGATCGTGAAATTTGATATAGCTGTCGTCGAGCATGTTCTTTGTCATGGAGGCAGGCGCCACATACCACTTGAGGTCGCCCAACTCGTCGTATGGGGTTATCGGCGTGAAACGCCAGCCAACATCAGAGGCTTGCCAAAGTTGATTGAAATCCATTCCTTGAGCTGTGAGAATTTGTGCCGAATTCTTACTCTGTATTCCGACAACACCATGTCCTTCGTTCCACTCCGGACAGTTAACCCTTTTCTTGATGAATACATCAATTATATTTGTCCCTTCATACAACACCATCTGGTAGGTGTTGTGGTAATTCTGGTAACCGGGATAACTTGATGCTCCACAACTAAACAGTCCAACGTTGTAGTAGTTGAAGACAAAAGCCCTGCAAGGGTAGCTGCCAAGTACTTTATACCTAATGCCTCCGCCATCGATGTAATAACCTGGATAAATGTCTTCATAAACACCGTAGAGAGAATTATCGTAATTGTATGGAACACTACTATATGGCGGGGATGCAGGGGGAACTGATGTCTTCCACTTACAACTATTCATTCCCGTAGATGGAAACGAAAATGATATCAAGCCGTTAGCACCAGGATATATCTTGTCGTACGTCTCTCCAAAAAAATTGAATGAAAATGGGAGAGGCTGTTCAGTTATCCAATTGTCATCTGTTTCTGCTGGAACAAGATCTCCTTCGTCATAGCCGAACATCCTCCACGACTCGGGGATTTGTTTCACGGTGTAGTCGTTTGAGAACTTGCCGGTGGCGCTTATCTCAACTTCAAGCATGACAACCGGAGTGGAGCAGTCGAAGAGGATTGTGTCGGCCGAAACCTCGGCACTTATGCCACCTCCTCCATTGTTGCTGTTCGCGTAGGCACCGCCGGCCACGTTGGTTACCTTGGGGCAGGGGCTTGCGTCGTCGCTCACGTAAAGTTCGGGCACGCAGGTTATATCTGCGGCCCAGCCTTCTTTTTGTTTATCGCCGCTCTTGCCCTCATACACGAAAGTGAGTTGCTGCGTGCTGGAGAACAGCACCGGCGGCCTGCCGTTTGCCGGCAAGGTGCTGGTGCAGAACTGCCCTATAAGACGACCGTTCAACTCCGGAAAGTTGGGATAGTAAGGCCCGTCATAGATTTTCATAACCCCGTTCACCTTGAACTGCGTGAACTCGCACTTCAGGTGCGAGCCTGCCGATGATTGAAATGTTACGTAATAGTTTTCGTTATTTTCAGCGATATTACCATTAGCTCCGCCAGAGTCGTAGAACTTCGCGTTGCAGGTGTATTGTGTACTTCCATCAACATTGTTGATCTTGAAATCCTTTTGGTTCTGCCGGTACGCGCTCACACGAGCCTTCCAGCCGGAGGAGAGTCCGGGATCGATGACGTTGTCGGACTTGAACACGAAGGTGAGGGCGCTGCCCGTCGCATACACGTCGCCGGGCGAGCTTACAAGATTGTAAACGCCGAGAAGCGGGCTGCCGGCGCTTTCGCCGTCATAGATCCAGAGCGTGTCGCCCGGGCCCATCACAAAGTCCTCGAAAAAGACGTTAAGCACGAAATCGGCGTTCATGGCGTGCTTTATGGTCATGGTCTCCACGAGGCTCGTGTCGAAGTCGCCATCGTGACCGCCGGAGTCGTAGAAGTAACGTGCCTCCTCCTCCACGTCGTTAACCAAGGCGGCCTGCCCCATGATGATGTCCTGCGCACACGCGCTTGAGAAGGCAAGGCTCAACAGTAATAAAACTATGGTTTTCAGCGATTTATTCATATCTTGTAAAGTTATTTTCACAATATTCCTACTTTATAACGAAATATCTTAAAAGATGTTGCAACGTCATTCCACCTCTATCTCATCAACAAAAAGCCATGCGGGATGACCGTAGCCGGTGTGCTGCTCGGGAAGCTGGTGTCCGGTTATAAGCACCTTCACGTACCGCGCCTTCGTCTCATTGAAGGTTAGTTCGTACTTTTCTATGCAGTTCTCTGTGTCGAAGTTTGCCAAAGGATACTCCTTAGAGGCGACGGTTTTGTAGTTCCTTCCGTCGTCGGACACCATCACGGAGAAGCTCTTGGGGTTGTATATCCAGTCGTTGATGTGGATTATGGATGAGAAGGCCACGGAGGACATAGCGGTTGGCGTGCCGAGGTCGATGGCGGCCTCCACTGGTTTGCCCCAGAACCCGAGCCATCGTCCTGAGCGGTAGTTGCTGCCGCCGTGGAGCCCGTCGATGAGGGTGGGCGCGCCGTCGAAGGCGTACTCCTTGTCGGGCTGGTGCTTCAGGGTGATGGGCTTCATCGAGGACTTCGAGAAGCGGAAGTTGCAGGCGTACTCGTCGGCCTCGCCCGTCCTTCTCACGAGCTTGGCCCTGAAGTCGGCGTTCTCCCTTATCTCCACCGGGCCGGTGTAGCGCAGCGAGCCGTGCTTCGGGTCGCTGCCGTCCAAGGAGTATATTATCTCGCCCTCCCCGAAGTTCGACATGGTAACCACAATGCACTTTTTCTTGCTGTCGGGCTTTATGTCAACCTGCAGGCCGAAGATGTGGCCGGCGTAGTTGTAGTCGTAGAGGTCGTAGAGCTGCGCGAGCTTGAAGCAGCGTTCCACGAAGTCCTGGTAGTCGCGTTCCGGGGTGTTGCGCCACTGTATTTCGGAGAGTGCGGCCATTCTCGGCAGGGCGTCGTACTCCACATGCGAGAACCATGGCGCGTACTCGCCCCACACGCATCCCTGCACGCCCACTATGTGCTTTTTCGCCTCTTCGGTCATGTTGTCGGGTACCGGGTCGAACGAATAGGCGCGCTCAACGGGCAGGTAACCGTCGGCGAACACGGGCTCGTTCTCGGGTTCAAGCGACTGTCCCTGGCTGAAGTAGAGGTAGTTGCAGGGGGTCATCACCACGTCGTGGCCCTGCTCGGCGGCCCTCACTCCGGCCTCCTGGTTGCGCCACGCCATGATTATGGCGCTCTGGCTCACATCGCCGTCGAGGATCTCGTCCCACCCTATTATCTTGCGTCCCCGGGCTTTCACCACCTTCTCCATCCTGTTCATCACGTAGCTCTGGAGGTAATCCTCGGCGGAGAATTTCGAGTCGCCCTTGATTCTGAGCTCCTTGATTTTCGCCTGGCATTTGGGGCATTCGTGCCAGCGGGTCTTGGGGCATTCGTCGCCGCCTATGTGTATTATGTCGGATGAGAAAATGTCCATTATCTCGTTGAGGATGTCCTCGAGGCACCGCATTGCCTGTTCGTTGCCGGCGCACACCACCTCGTCGGAGACTCCCCAGCGGCGCCACACCTCATAGGGGCCGCCGGTGCATCCGAACTGCGGGTAGGCGGCGAGCAGCGACTGTGTATGGCCGGGCAGGTCGAACTCCGGGATCACCTTTATATGCCTTTCGGCGGCATAGTCCACTATCTCGCGCAGCTGCTTCTTGGTGTAGAAGCCGCCGTGCCTTTTGTTGTCGTACTTGTGGGTGTTGCGACCTATGGTTGTGCCGGTGCGCCACGCTCCAACCTCAGTAAGCCTCGGATACTTGTCGATCTGCACACGCCAGCCCTGGTCCTCGGTGAGGTGCCAGTGGAATGTGTTTATGTTGTGCATGGCCATGATGTCGATGTAGCGCTTCACGGAATCTATGGTGAAGAAGTGGCGGCCCACGTCGAGGTGCATTCCGCGGTACGGGAAGCGGGGCGCGGCCTCAACGGTGCCGGCCGGCAGCACTGCCACGTCGATGAAGCCGGCCACTGGAAGGCTCTTCCTCAAAGTCTGTATCCCGTAGAAGACACCTGCCGCGTCGGCTCCGGAAACAACAACCTTCGATGAATCGACATCGATCCGATAGGATTCAGGCCGTGGGCACAGTGCCGTGTCAATCCTCAAGTAGAGACCTGGCTCGGAGAAGCCGGTGTACTTTGCCACTTTGTGTTTTGAGTCTGTCATGTCGCCGAGGTACTCGGCCAGGAACTCGGCCTCCCTCTTCAACCCGCCGTCCTCCGGATGGAACACAGGCGTATGCCCGTCGAGTTCGAACGGCCGTCCGCCCGAGAGCGAGACCACGTCGGGCAGCGGAACAACACGGTAGTCGGCGGCAACGGGGAACGCCGTCGCGCCGAGAATCTTCGAGACCTTCTTTCCGGAAGAGTTGCAGCCGGTCGCAAGCAAGGCGACGGCGGCCAGAATCAGAACCGCATTCCTCATTGTTCGGCAATCTGGGGAGTCTCTTCCACGTAGTCGGGCTGTCCCTCGTATCCGTCTGAATCGGACTCGGCGCGGAGTTCGAGGATTTTCTCGTAGAACTTGTATTCCGACATGGTTATGTACGGGACCAGCCAGAGGTATCCGATGCACAGCGTCAGTATCCCGAGCAGAATCCAGCCTAAGAAGCTGAGGTACATCACGAAGAGATCCCACTTGTAGCCGCGCATCATCTCGCGGCTTCTCCTGAGTGCCTCCACCACGGTGAGCTCGGGGTTGTCGTGAAGGATGAACATCGACATGGAGTAAGCCAATGCGAGGATTATTCCGGGTATTATGAAAAGGCAGGCGGCAAGTCCGGTGAGGATGCCCTGGAGGATAATCAGCCATAGAACCTTCCAGAATTTCTTGTATCCGCAGAAGAGGTCGCCCACCTCGGCGGGCATGTCCATCCGCGAGGCGTTCAGATGGGCTATGTTGTAGCCGTAGGCCATGGGTACCATCAGCAGCCAAACGGCTATGCCGACTATCGACAATATCACGAGACCCGTGGATAGGTTCGTGCCGGCAATCCTTGCCGGGACCTCGGTGAAGACACCCCCGACGGACATCAACAGAAAATAGATGAACGAGATTCCGACAAAGGAACCCCACCTGCGCCTCAAGACGGAGAGCGCACGGTCCTTGATTTCACTTATTCTGATCATAATTGTAGATTTTAATGAACCTGCAAATATACAAAAATATAGTATAGGCGGGATAGAAACCGACATTTTCAAAAACGGAGCGATAAATCGCGCCGCTACAGGAAATTATTATAGGTTCGTCCTGAAATCGTATGGTACGGTTAGTTTCAGCACATCCTTGAGGGTTGACGATTTGACGTTGATGGTGAATGTGAAGCCGCGGCGGCCGCCCACGGGAATCCAGTTGAAGCCCATCTCCCAGCAGTGCATGTCGCGGTATATGTCTATGGAAGTGTACGACAGCGACTTCTGCACGAAGTCGTAGCCTGTGGTGAACGACACCTTCCATTTTTTCGTGACGTTCACCTCGCCGGTGACGTTGAGCGTGTGCACCATATTGTGCTTGTAGGGCTTTATCTCCTCGCCCCAGTAGAGATTCCGGTAATAGTCGAGGTTGTCGTTGATACCGTAGGTGAAGGTGTAGTTGAAAGTCAGCGACCATGGCAGCCTGTCGCGCTGGCGTTCCTCGTCCTTCGACTTGAACGTGTTGTGGTCGATGCGGTAGTTGAGCGAGACGGTGTATGTTCCGGAGGAGAAGCGGAGCAGCTTGCGGTTGGCCTTCCACTCCGTTACGTTGACTCGCCGTCCTTCGGAGTTTATGCTGTAGGGGTCGAAGATGAAGCTGTAGGTGAGATAAAGCTGCTTGAACAGGGTGCTTCGCCCGCTCATGGTGAGATTCGACCACCTTAGCGAGTCGGCGGCGAAGTCGTAGTACATCGAGATGTTGAAGTTGTCGATTATGGGGATCTTCTTGGTGCCTGTAATCGTGTCCTTTCTCGAACGCACCTTGATTTCGAGGTTGTTGCCGAAGGAGACCTGCGCCCGGGCGGTCATGCGCCGGTTCGAGCCTCCGAATATGGAGTTGTCGTAGTACGAGTACTCCACAAGCTCGCCGGTCTGCGGGTTCACGTATGTGGCATTCGACTTGCCGTTCAGCAGCGGCTGGAACGTGAAGTTCAACGTGGGGGTAACTATGTGGCGGATCGCGTTCAGGGCGCCCTTCTTGAAAACGTACATGAAATAGACCTTAGTGGTAAGGTCGGAGGAGACCCTGAGGTCGTGCACCGCCCCGAACTTGCGCTTAAAGACTTGCTGTAGTTGCGGATACTCTGAAACTGCGGAGTCAACCGACATGAACCTCTCGTAATGCTGGAGATACCACTTCTCCGTCAGGGTTACAGAGGTGTTCCAGTTTATCGTCTTGGCTATCTTTATGGGAATCGTTATCGGAATGGTGTGCATCATGCCGGTCTCGAAGTCACGCCAGGTCTTTGGCTTGAAGAAGAGAGAGTCGTAGGTGTTTACCTGCCCCACAATCTGCGAGTTCCATTTCATCGAGATGTTGTCGTACCACTTGAGCGGGCCTACCTTGTCCTTCTTGCGGAATGGGTAGAACTGCGCCACCGACATGCTGATGTTGGGAAGTTTCAGGTTCACGGTCTTGTTGCCCGTGTTCTGCGAGTACGAAACCGTGGCGTCGAAGAAGAAGACGTTGGCAGCAGAAGTGGAGAAGTTCACGCTGGAGGTGAACTGGTTGGAGAGGTAGTCCTTCGCGGAGGTCATGTTGTACCTCGCGTAGTTGGAGCTCTGTATGTCGATGTGGGCGTTGAAGCGCGTAGTGGGGTGCGACTTGGAGTCCTGCTTGTGGTCCCAGTATATCTTGTAGTTGTTCGACTTCTTGAAGTTGGCGGTGTCGATGCGGTCGCCCGAGAGCGTCCTGGCGAAGGCCAGTTCCACGAGACCGTTGCACTTGTACTTGACGACGTAGTTCGACTTGGCCTTTATCGCCCAGCTGCCGCGCGTATAGAGGTCGGCCGAAAGCAGAAGGTCGAGATTGTCGTTTATCGCGAAGTAGAAGCCGAGGTCCTGGAGGTAGAAGCCGAGCGAGCCGGCGCGCCCGAAAGAGGGCATAACCAGTCCGGACTTGTGGCGGGCGTCGAGGGGGAAGAACCCGAACGGCAGCGCAAGCGGAGTCGGCATGTCGGAGAAACTGAGGTATGCCGGCCCGATCACAATCTTGTCGTGCTGTATGAACTTCGCCTTCGAGAAGGCAATCTCGAAATGCGGGTCCATGAGCTCGCAGGTGGTGTACTTTCCGCGCTTGATGAAAGCCACGTTGTCGCCTATCTTCTTCACCTGCTCGCCGTGTATGTATCCGTCGTCCTGCGTGGTTATCACGTGGGAAATCTTGCCCTTCTTCGTGTTGAAGTTGTACTTGATCTCCCTGGCGCGGTAGTTGGCGTCGCCCTGCACGAAGACGGGGTTGCCATGCAGCACGCCGCCGCTGTCGGACACGCCGCAGGCGTACAACTCGCCGTTCTTGTAGTCGATTTCTATGTAGTCGGCGTGCAGCTCCATGTCCTCGTACTTCGCCACCGCGCCGCCGAAAAGGTAGGTGTAGCGCCTCTTGAGGTCGTGCACAACCGAGTCCTTGGCGCTGTACTTCACTATCGAGGTAACGGCGTTGGGCGATATCACTTTCACCTGCCGGCGGCCCGAATCGGAACTTTCCACGTAGTCGGGGTTCAGCAAGCCCTGCTGCGTTGAGTCGGCGAGCCCGCGCTGCTTTTTCCTGCTCACCGGCGCCTGCGCATCAGCGAAAACATATAACACACTGAATGCCAGGAAGATTATAAATCTTCCTAAATATGAAAAATCCAGTGTGTATATTTTTTTAACCAATATGCGGAATCTTGAGTCTATATATTATATCTTTGCGACAAAATCGGCAAAAATAGTTAAAATTTCTTAATAGAATGAACTCGAAATTTTTTCCATTAGTATATTTGTTGTTATTTTTTCCCTTGGCGGCGGCTTTCAGCCAGAACAGCCAGAAGCCGTTCAAGGTTGTGATTGACGCTGGACACGGCGGGAAGGACCCCGGCTGCATCGGCAGGCTCTCCAAGGAAAAGGACGTGGCGCTGAGCGTGGCGCTGAAGACCGGCAGGCTGATAAGCGATAACTGCCCCGGCGTCAAGGTCATATACACCCGCAAGACCGACGTCTTCGTGGAGCTGTACCGCCGCGCCGAGATTGCCAACTCCAACCACGCCGACCTCTTCATATCGTTCCACTGCAACGCCAACGATAACCGCAACGCCAACGGGATAGAGACCTTCGTGATGGGGCTGCACAAGTCGGACGCCAACCAGGCAGTGGCCCGCGCCGAGAACTCCGCGATGCTCAAGGAAAGCAACTACCAGAACAACTACGACGGCTTCAACCCCAACTCTCCAGAAGCTGCCATCCTCTTCTCGCTCTACTCCTCCGCCTACCTCAACAACTCGATACTCCTCGCCGACAAGGTGCAGAAGAACCTCATCAGGGAGACCAGACTGCTCAACCGCGGTGTGAAACAGGCCGGCTTCTGGGTGCTCTACAAGGTGGCCATGCCCAGCATCCTCATCGAGATGGGCTTCCTCACCAACACCGACGACGAGAAATACCTCCTCAGCGACGACAACAAGGACAACGTGGCCAACGCCATATACCAGGCCTTTGCCTCATACTACACACAGATCACTGGCAATGACGTGGCCGAAAAACGCGACAACGACAAAACTACAGACAACAAAACATCCAACAATGATAACATCAATGATAATCCTGCTGATAATCAGCTTTCTAAAACGGAAGTTCCAGAAAAAGAAGCAGGAAAAGGAAGGCTGACATCGCCCGACGGCGTTAAATTCATGGTGCAGTTCATGGCGATGCCCGAGAAAATACCGTTCTCAGACTCAAGGTTCAAAGGACTTCCCAATGTGAACAGGTTTCATGAAAACGGCCTCTGGAAATACACCGCCGGCAACGAAAGCACCCTCGACGACGCAAAGAAACTTCTCAAGACCGTCAAAGAGAGATACCCCGACGCTTTCGTGATAGCTTTCGACGGCGACGAGAAAATCCCGGTAGGCGAAGCCGTGAAACGAATGAAATAAAAGAGAGGAGACGCCTCCTCTCTTCATTTTTCAGTACTCCTCCTTGTGGTCAACTGTGCCGTCAGCGTTGTAGAACCTCCACTCCCCTATTTTCTCACCATACTTGTAGAGGCCGGTGTAACGCACTTTGCCGTCAGGGTAGAAGACCGTGTAGCGTCCATTCTCCTTGCCATCCTTGTAATACGCCATTGTCTGGACAGTGCCGTCTGGGTAGTACGCGTACCACAGTCCGTCGCGCTTGTCAGACTTTATGTTGCCGTCGATGTACTTTTGCTCGTTGTCGTAGAAATGCGTTTCATGCACAACCTCGTCGGTGGCGCGGCCGGCGCTGTCAACGGCGTAGTAATATACGTCCCTCGGCGACCCGGCCTCGTTGTCGTACTTCTTGAGCTCAACGCGGGCATAGAGGCTGTCCACAAAGTCGACTTCGGGGAACACATGCAGACTGTCGATGAAGGCGTTCTCCTCGGCGGCAGCGCGTTCCTTCTGGCGCACCCGGCTGCCTGCTGCAAGACAAAGGCCGGCCGCAACGAGTCCCAAAGCCGCGAAAAGAACAACATAATGTGCCGCCCCCACCGGGTTTCCATTCTTCTCCGGGGATGTCTTGTCGAGTTCTATCATGCCGCTATTTTTTCTTCTTCTTGAAAGACTTGTTCAATTCGTCGAGGACCTCAACAGTGATGTCGTGGGCAGGGTCGGCGTAAAGCAACTGGCCGCCGCTCTGGTAGGTGAATATGTACGAAGCGTTATGGTCGGCGTTCACTCGCTTGGCGGCTGCGTTCAGGGAGTCGGCTATGGTCTGCAGCGCCGACTGGTAACGGATTTCCAGGGATTCAAGTGCCTGCGCGTAGTCGCTTTGCAGACGTGTGCTCTCCTCCTGAAGGCTTTGCTGAGCATACTGAGCCTGCTGCGGCGTCAAGGAACCGGAGCTGTAGTTTCTCTCGAAGTTGGCGGCTTTCTGCTCGAGCGACTTCTGGCGGTTCTGGAAAACCACGGCCTGCTTCTGCTTCTCAGCGTCTATGCTGTCGGTCAGAATGTGCACCAACTCGTAATTCTCGTTTATTGAGTCTATGTTTATGAAGACCACCTCGCCGTTGCCCACCTCGGCCACTGGGGTGCGCACGGCGCTCTTCTTCGCCGACCTGCCGTCGGTGAAATGAAGCACAAAAAGGGCCACAACAGCGGCGGCCAGCAAGGCGTCCACTATCCAATGCGCCATCGAACAACTTTTTTTCTTCCCTTCACAGTCGGGTGATTTCTTTTCCGCATCATCTGGCACGCTGGTGCCGGTCAATTCTTTCTCATCAAGGCCTTCTGTTCCGACCACTTTTTCTTCGTTGAAAATCTCTTCCATTTTACTTGTTGTGATTGAAATTCTTTATTAAATCTGAATGAAACTTACAAAATCAGTTGCCAACATCAGAGAGATACTTTATTCTCATGATACGGATCTCGTCGAGGGTATATTCGTCTTCGCCGAGTTCCTGGAGCGCGACTTCGGCGGAGTCGGTGTCGGCGGTCGAGAAATACTCGATTATGTCTTCCTGATGGTACGGTTCTATTTCCTCGTTTATGTAGTATGTGATGTCGATCTTGGCGCCTGAGGCCACGATGTGCTCTATCTCGGTGAGCAGTTCGTCCATGTCAAGACCCTTCGCGATGGCAATGTCCTCGAAGCTTATCTTGTGGTCGATGCCCTGTATTATGAAGAGCTTGTTGGCCGACTTCTTGGCCACGGTCTTAAGGACGAAGTCCTGCGGACGGTCGATCTCGTTCTCCTCAACATACTGTTTGATAAGCTCGATGAAACGGCGTCCGTACTTCTGTGCCTTCCCCGGCCCCACGCCAACCACGCGTGTCATCTCCTCCATGGTTATGGGGTACTGAATGCACATATCCTCCAACGATGGATCCTGGAATATGATGAAAGGCGGGAGATTCTCCTCCTTGGAGATTGTCTTTCTGAGATCCTTGAGCAGGCTGAAGAGAACCGAGTCGAAAGCCTCCTCCACATTCCCGGCCACGGGGTCAACCTCAACGTCGTCTTCGTCCTCGTCGCCCGACTTGGGTTTGATGGCCATTATGGGATACGGGTTCACCATGTATTTTTTCCCCTTGTCGGTGAGCTTGAGAAGTCCGTAGTTCTCTATGTCCTTCACAATGAGGTTGTCGAAGATGGCAAGCCTTACGATGTTGGACCAGAACTTGGCGTCGTAGTCCATGCCCTCGCCGAACTGCTTTAGTTTCTCGTGGTGGAACTTCAGTATTGAGGTTGTCTTGTTGCCGCACACGATGTCTATGATCTGGTCCTCCTTGAACTGCTGCTTGACGGTCTGGACCACGTCGAGCAGGAGCTGCACCTGTTCCGAGGCGTCCATTTTTGGCTTCGGGTGGTTGCAGTTGTCGCAGTTGTGGCAGTTTTCCTCCTCGAAGTTCTCGCCGAAGTAGTGGAGCAGGTGCTTCCTGCGGCAGTTCGACGACTCGGCGTACGAGGCGGTCTCAGCAAGCAGCTGTTTCACGATTTCCTGCTCTGACACAGACTTCTTCGACGAGAATTTCTCGAGTTTGTTGAGGTCTTTCTGGTCGTAGAAGGCTATGCAGATGCCTTCGCCGTCGTCGCGGCCGGCGCGCCCGGTCTCCTGGTAGTATCCTTCAAGGCTCTTGGGCATGTCATAGTGTATCACAAACCTCACGTCTGGTTTGTCGATGCCCATGCCGAAAGCAATTGTAGCCACTATAACCTCGGCTTTTTCCATCAGGAAGTCGTCTTGGTTCTGCACGCGGGTCTTCGAGTCGAGGCCTGCATGGTACGGCAGAGCGCGTATCCCGTTCTCCTGGAGCAGCACGGCCAACTCCTCCACCTTCTTCCTGCTGAGGCAGTATATGATGCCCGACTTCCCGGGGTGGTTTTTGATGAATTTCACCACATCCTTGTCGATGTTCTTGTTCTTCTCGCGCACCTCGTAGTAAAGGTTCGAGCGGTTGAACGAGGAGATGAAGACCTCTGCCTTGTCCATGCCGAGGTTCTTCTGTATGTCGCTCTGCACCTTCGGGGTGGCGGTGGCAGTGAGGGCGATGACCGGCACGTTCTTGCCGATCTGCTGTATGATGTTCCTTATGTTCCTGTATTCCGGACGGAAGTCGTGCCCCCACTCCGAGATGCAGTGCGCCTCGTCGATGGCGTAGAACGAGATGTTGATATCCTGGAAGAACGACACGTTCTCGGCCTTTGTCAGCGACTCGGGCGCCACATAAAGCAACTTCGTCTTGCCCGAGAGCAGGTCTTTCTTCACCTCGTTGATCTCCGCCTTGTTGAGCGAGGAGTTGAGGAAGTGTGCCACGCCTATCTCTGTGCCGAAGTTCCTGATGGCGTCCACCTGGTTCTTCATCAGCGCTATCAGCGGCGAGATGACGATGGCAGTGCCGTCGCTCATCAGCGCCGGCAGCTGGTAGCACATCGACTTTCCGCCGCCCGTGGGCATTATCACGAAACAGTCCTTGCCTTTCAGCAAAGCCTTGATTATCTTTAACTGGTTGCCTTTGAAAGTGTCGAACCCGAAGACGGCCTTCAACGTTTTCTGAATCTCCTTGTCTGTAATTTTACCCATGTGCTGACTGTTTCACAAGCTGTAAAAACAACCCGTTTTTAACAACTTATATTTAAGTACAAAGATATAAAAAATATTGTGGCACTACATGCTGTTTTTATTTTCTGAAAAAAAAAATATCAACAAGGGTTTGATAATAAAAAAACAAGGAGGATGCATTTTCCATGCACCCTCCTGTACTGCGAATTATGAAAAAGTAACTTTGTCCTAAAACTCCCAAAGGTCGCTCTCGAATTTACGGAGTTTGTCGGTAATCTGCTCTGAAGCAATGCGCTGATCGCGGGAGTTGGCTATGTAGTCTGCGATGTCGCGGTCATACACGTTCGACTCCTTGTATATCAGGCTCGAGAAGTCGCGCTTCATGGTGATGAGGTCGTCGTAGGAGAGGCGCTGCGCGTTGTTCTTCACGTTGAAGACTTCTTGCTTCGCGAGGAAAGGCCTCAACTCGTTGTAATAGATGTAGCCCACACGCTTTTTGATGAGGTTGCCTTTCACATCTTCCTCGTCTTCCTGAGGTTCGTCATAATACGAGGTGCTGTTGTTGACCTTCTCGTACTCGATGATCGGCTCTATCTCAAGAATCTGGCATCTGAAGGTGGAGTACTGTTTGTCGAAATACCAGACTTCCTTCACGTTGTAGGAGATGATTTCCTTTGGTTCGAACTGGATTATGATTTCCTGCGTTCCAATCGCCTCGCCCGTTTCAAGGTCAATCTCAGGCATTGACGTGACATTAGACAGAATGCCCTGAAGCTCTTCGCGCGAGTACGGCAGCGTGCACATCTCGTCCATATAGAGCGGGAGCACGTTCTCCGTGTTCTCGGGGTGCATAACGTCGAGGGCGTCGAATATCAACTGTCCGAGGCTTCTCCACGTCCCTCTGGTCTCCGTGGGGAAATAGAGGGGATGGTTCACTTTCTCGCGCAAGTCGATGGTGCGCCATATCGTCCAGTAATAAATCACGTCGGCCTGGCGTACCGGAGGGAAGGCCACTGGATCGGAGAAGTCTCCCACGTCAACCTGCTGCCAGACGGTTTCCACAGGTCTGCGTACCGGCTGCTCGAGGGTGCTGCCCGTCTCGTCCTCCTGAGCGAAGGAGAATGAGACCGCAAGCAACAATGCTGATAAAAATGCGAACTTTTTCATAATCTTATTGTGTTTTGTTTTATCTAATGCGGACTGAAAATTCGTCGAGGGTGCGAGGGCCTGCCTCAGAGGAGGCTTTTATGTCGCTGAAATAAACGACGGTGTTGGCCGACGCCTTCTGGATGGCTGTTCTGGCCTTGTCGCTCAGGGCGCCGCCCTGGCATACAATCGCAGGCTCCTCCATTCCCTTGCTGACGAGAATCACGCGGAAAGAGGTTACGTTCCACTTAAGGTCGTAAGCGAAGTCCTCGCCCATAGTGGCGCGTATCACAGGGTTAGCGAGCAGTTCAGCCTTGGCGCGCTTTCCGCCGCGTATGTTGGCACCGAGCACGGCGCGAGGGTCAGGAACGCGCTTCACACGGAACGTCGTGTTGCCCAGGGTCTTCGACGATTCGCCAACTTTTGCGGCAACCGAAGCCTGGACGGTCTTGCCTATCAGGGAAGTGGGGACAGACACGTTGTACTTGCCGGCTCCCTGGGAGGTAACGTTACAACCGGGGAACGAGATGCTCAGTTTGTCGGCAGCCACGGGACCTGAAACGGAAACCGGGTTGGCGATGCCGGCATAAAGCACATTCATCTTGTCGGCCGCGATGGTCGCTGAAGGTGACATCACAGTGTATTTGTCCCTGAATCCGTAGTATTTTGGCTGTCCGTTGGGATCCATGATCTTGATCAAGCCTGCATAACGCTGCTCGCCAGTGCTGCCTGTACCGATCTTAAGCTTCACAATGCCGTTCTCGCCTTCGATCTTAGTCGCTCCGGAAAGCCCTGCCTCGGTCAAAGTGTCAACACCCATCTTGTACCAAACCTCGGGGGTGGACTTGCTGTCGTAAGCAGCCACGATGATGTCGGCCTCGTAGGCGTCGCCTGAAAAGACAGCCTGGGATTTGGGAATCGAGCGTCCGTTGACGTTGTCGAACTTGAAGTCGTCGGCGCTGATGGAGGACTTGAGGTAGTTGAGCATCATCGACTCGGCGTTCTTCACCTCGCCAACCATCTTGTTGAGGAGGGTAACGCTGGCAGCAGCTATTATGTGATTGAAGTTGTGGTCTTCCCAACTCTCCTTGTGCGAGTCTTTCCAGTACTCGGCGTTCACATCGAGGGCCATGCCTTTCTCAAGGCGCTGCTGGTCCTCTTTCTTGGCTAATTTGAGGATGCTTGCCTTATAATTGTTGATTTCGTCCTTGAGCTTTTTTGCGTTGCCTTGCCTGATCATGAAGTCGGTCGGAATGTCGAAGTTGTCCTTCTTCACGATTGTGGCCACGGTCTTGAGGCGCTTTTCGGTCTTGCCGTCGTCGGTCTTAACTTCGGCAATTGAGTCGCCATCGACGGCGAAGATAAGGTCGTTGCGCATTTTCTCGATGAATTTCACCATGGCGTCGGACTCTTTTTTGAGGATCTGAGCCTTGCCGTATGCTTCATCAACCTTTGCGCCGAGTATAGTTTTCTGTCCAACGAACCACTGGTAGTCGTTGGCGTTCTGGTTTGCCGCGATGTTGGTGGATGTCACAAGCGTGTCGTCCACAACCACGAATGCGTTGAGGATTTCTGCCGAAACATTCAGCGCAAGCATTGCGGTGTAAACCAGATACATCATCTGAATCATCTTCTGTCTCGGGGTTTCCGGACAATTTGTTGCACCCATATCTAAATCTTAATTTGGTTGGAAATTAGGTTAAAGATTGGTTTGAGAAACCATTATTTCATTGCAGCGAGCATATTGCCGTAAACGCTGCTCAACTTAGATATGTTGTTAGTGAGCTTGTCCAACTCAGCCTTGAAGTTAGACGCCTGCTCAAGTGACTTTGAGGTCTGTTCGTAGGCCGAAGCGAGTTGTGTTACCGCTGTGGTAGCCCTCTTCACACTCTCGATATAGGAGGCAGTTGCGCCGCCGTCGGTTTCGAGTGAGTTAGCCACCTTGTCGTATTTCAGGGTGAGGTTACGCACAGACTCGGAAGCCTTCTGGAGGCTGCTTGTATAGTTGTCGGTTGAGACAACCGCGTCAGACACGCCGGCGAGTTTCTGGGCGTTCTCGCTGAGGTTGCGCATTCCGGCTGCGAGGCTTTCCATGAGTTCGGGGCCTATCTTGGCCTCTTCGAGCATCTTGTCGAGAGCCTGTGTTGAAGTTATTCCGTTGTTTTTAACCTGCTGTCTTTTCTCCCTGCGGGAAAGTTTCTCTGCGTTCTCAAGTTCAATGTCAGTGCCAGTGGCCAACTCGGGGTAAACGAGAGCCCAGTTGTACTCCACGTGGAGTGGCTCGAAAGCTGAGAAGAAGAATATTACTGCCTCGATGCCCATACCGATGATAAGCATCACGTCGGCGCCCGGCAAGTGGAGGATCTTGAACAATGCTCCGATGATAACCACGGAAGCACCCCATCCGTACAACTTGGCCATGCCGTTCTTGTAAGCCTTTGATCTGACAATTTGATCGATTTTACCCATTTGTTTTGATTTTTTAGTTAATGATTTATGTTTTGATTATTTTTCACTTTTGAAATCTGCGCGATTAATATACATGTGACGCGCTCTTGCTCTTGTTGTCGCCTTTCTGGCGGCCCATATAAGACTGCACGTTGCGGAAACCCACGTAAGACTTACAGGTGTCTTGGTACTCGTAGGTGCGGGCATACACGGTGGTATAGTAGCTTACATCCTTCCACGAGCCGCCGCGTATCACCTTTCTCTTCTTCATTGGAGAGTCGTCCTTTGTGGCATAGTAGCGGTATTCCGGGTTCATGTCGTGGGTGAAGTTGGTGGCCGACTTGTCGAAGGCGTCCTCGCACCACTCTGCCACGTTGCCGCTCATGTCGAACAGGCCCCAATCGTTGGGATGGTAGTGAGCCACGATGCCCGGGTAGAGGTTGTCGTCGGCTATGTAGTTGCCTCTCTGCGGCTTGAAGTTGCTGAGGAAGCATCCGTTGCGGTTAGTCGTGTATGGGCCGCCCCAAGGATAAGTCACACCGGGGTTGCCGCCGCGCGCTGCCCACTCCCACTCAGCCTCGGTTGGGAGACGGAACTCCTGCTCGTTGGCGTAGTCCTTGCTGGCAAGCCATGACATGCGGAGTTGTGAGCGCCAATTAGAGAAGGCCTTGGCCTGGCGCCAACTTACACCAACCACCGGATAGTGGTCGTACTGCGGATTCTGGAAATAGTTCATCACCATGGGTTCGTTGTACGAGTACACGAAGTCGTGCGCCCAGCAGAGTGTGTCAGGATATATGTTCACAACCTCGTGCTTGATGAACCTCTGCGAGCCATTTCCGAGACTGCTGGGACGGTTGGAATAGAGACCGCCCAGGTCGCTGCCCTCCTTGTCGAACTCCTTGTATGAGGCTCCGAAGTTGTCGGGATCCTTGGGATCCCTGTAATTCCTGTAGTCGAACCACCAATACTCGTAGTTGAGCATCGAGACGTTCAACCTTTTGCTCTGGTAATGGTAGAAACGGGTGTTCATCTTGCTGAACAACGGCGACAATGCGGCCTGAACCTCCTCGTTGTCGGAGTCCCACGGGATCTTTTCCTTCCAGTTTATCAACTTGGGTTCTATAATCTCTCCCTCGTTCTCGCCTTTCGTGTACTTGAGGTAGTGGCCGTACTTCTCGGCCTCGGTGATCTCCGCGTCACCCAGAAGGGTATGTGCCAGAGAGTCGCGCACCCAGTATACGAACTGCCTGTACTCGTTGTTGGTTATCTCGGTCTCGTCCATCCAGAACGCGCCGACAGAAACGTTCTTCGACTGATGTGTCATCGCGAAGGGAACGTCCTGGTCGCCGGCTCCCATGAGATAGTGTCCGGTAGGCACGTACACCATTCCGTATGGCTCAAGCTCCAGCACCTCGGGGCGGTCCTTCACTCCGATCAACTGTCCGTCGCCAGTGTTCTTGCACGACACAGACAAAACCATAACTGCTGCGAGGAAAATAATTACCCGTTTCATATCATTGATTTTTTGTTGTTTTCTGACTTATTAACGTTTGATTGTTCGTTTTTAGTATCTGTTCTTGTAAATATATCTCGAGTTGCCGTATCCAGAGAAGACTTCAGGCCTGTATATGTCGAGACAGTAACGTACAACAACCTCCACGTCTCCAAAGCTTCTGTTCTTCTTGTAACCCAGCGAGTTCGTCGTGAAACTGTAGGCCACACCCACGTCAAGCCCCTTGAGATACACATTTGAGGAGTTGTAGAACGGGCGCGCGCCGAACGCAAGCGACACAGCGTCCTGGAGGCGGTAGCCTATTCCTCCCCAGTACACGCCGTTATAGCGCGCAAGCAGAAGAAGGTCCCACTGGAACTTCTTGTAGTCTGTCTTTACCATTGTCTGCGGTATTATCTCCCAGTTGGGGTTGAACGGGAGAATCCATGTGTATCCGCCGTGTATGTAGAGCTGCGAGGAACGCCGCGGTCCCTTCTCGCCGGATACGCGAAGCACCTGCTCCTTGTCGAAAAGAGCGGCAATCTGCGTCATTCCGACACCAACATACCAGTTGTCGGCCTTGTATAACAGACCGAAGTTGAAGTCAAGGTCGAGAACCGACTCGCTCAGGTTCTGGATTGTGGGGTCGCCCTCGGTGGTGGGCCGGAAGTTGGTGTTCTCAATCGACTGGTTGAGGAGCGACACCTGTGCGCCTATGCCCAAGGAGCCGCCGCCTATGCGCAGCTTGTATGAATATCCGAGCTTGAAGCCTGTATTCTTGTAGAATCCGAGCTGGTCGCGCACGAGCGTGAGGCCCAACGAACCGTGCAGTTTCTTGAGATAAGACTCAACGCTGAAGAGGAAGTCCTGAGGGGCGGTGCGGAACAACGAGTCGTTGTTGATGACAGACGAGGCGTCGCCCCAGCCGAGATACTTGTTGTTGTAGTCGGCGGTGAAGCACAAAGTGTTACTCTGTTCGCCTATGCCTCCGGCATTGTAGTAGGAGGTTACCCAAGGGAAAAAAGTAAATTGCGCATCGTCCTGCGCGAAGACGTTCCCCGTGAACATCATCGCCAAAAACATTACAACCCCTATCGTTCTAACTCTTCTATTCATATACAGAACATTTTGAATCTAAACTTAATAATCTAACACTCAAAACGTTATATAACTTATCTTCTATTCCTTACACTAAACTTTCAAATGTTTTACGCCAAGGAACTTCAAAAAGTTACACAACTCGTCTAACTTCAATTTTTTGAAGTGCCAAAAATAGCATATTTTTCTATATCAAACCGAATTAGGAAATCACAAAATAAAAAAAAATATGAACAATTTAGACAAAGCATTGATTATCTGTGTTTTACACACAGTTTTCTTTATAACACTCTATATATCTGCAAGTTGACTAAAACATCGCGCTTAGCGTCACATTACCTGTATGCACCACATGCTGGCCGGGCACTGCACGACCGGAATATACAAGAGCGATGTTCAGGAATTCGGTTATCGAGAACTTCACGTCGGCGCTCCAGATAACGTTCCTGCCCACCGAAAGGCCATTGAGCATGTTGTATGAAACCGCGGAATTGTCGCCTGCATCTCCCACTATATCAACATATTGAAGAGAAAATGCGGCGAGTCCGCGCTTTTTGATTCTGTACGAGTACGACACATCGAACTGCAAGACGTTCACCTTCTCGATGCCGCCGAGATTCCTCTTCATCGAATACTCGCCGGAAAGCGCTGCTTCATGGGTGTTCCTGAACTGAAGGCTCAACCCGTTGACTATGCTGTAACATTCCACCTTGAATTGCCGACTACTGAAAGATGATGTGTTGTTTGTCTGCCTGTGCCTGAAAACTGACTGGATAAAAAGTTGGTCCACTGGACGGCTTTTAAGCACAACCTCTTGTAAATCAACAACAATAGTTTCAAAACCATAATAAAGAAACTGCTTGTTGATATTTTTCTGAACCACTAACTCAAAGGCAAACTTTGAGGAGTTGTCGTTGAAGGAAAAGTTGTTCGACAGCGTTGTTGTCTGCGAAACAACAGCTGTATCAGAAGAGGAGAGCGCGAACGGAAGGAGCATCCGCGAAGGGTGCTTCATCTCCGACCTGAAATTGGTTGCATTCGAGAATCTAGAAAGGAATTTCCTGAAGCCCTTCTTGTTGGACCATACAGCCGCTGGGCGTATAAGAAGGCTTTGGGTAAGCGAACTTATGAAGACATTGACATATTGGTTGTTCGCGATCCAAACTTTTATGTACTCGGCCTGGTCCGGGAAAGGAGCAACCTCGAACTCGTCAATCTCCTCAATTCCATTGCGGTTATAGTCGTTCCACACGTGCGTGCCCTGCCCTTTCGCGACTTTGAGGAACGTGAACGTCTTTTTCTGCTCCATGCCACTGCCGGTTTCATAGTAGGTGTTCAGGATTATGGCGTTGCCCAGGAAACGCCCGGTGTACGAAAGGCTGCCAACAAAATAATGTTCTCCGGCGCGCCTCCCGGACGAATCTATCAAGGACTGGTGACGGTAGATCAAGTTCGACGAAAGCGTGTGGTTCTTAATTTTATGCAACTTGAAATTGAATTTGGCCTCGTGTATCTGCACGTTCTTGCGGAATTTGTCGTAATATGGCGAAAACTCGGCCCGGTTTCTGTATTGTATTCCGAAAAAGGCGGTCTCGATTTCGCTGTTGCCCACCCCGATTGAAAAATCGTTGAAAAAATAGCTGTTAGGCCTGAGAACGCTTGACAGAGGGTCGGTAAACCTGTTGTATTCCAACATGTTCCCTACATACGCTTCAAAAGAACCGAACTTTTTGGACAGGCGGTTCGAAGATGTGAGGAACCTTGACCTTTGCAGCGTGTCGGCAGAAAGTAGCATACTAGTCCTGGAGTTGAGCTTCCAAGACTTCCAGGTGTCGTCGGCGGTCAGTTCGTTGCGGAACGCCCATGAATCGTGTTGCCGCAGAAAGAAGTTCGCCGAATATGCCAGGTTATGCGCTGCCGCTTTCGATGCATTCAACACAGCCTGCAACATCCATTCAGAGGTTGAACCCGAATAGTCGGAGGCAAGGTTGTAGTCGCGGGTGAACTCAACGTTCCGGAACGATTCAAAAGGCGAGAAGTTCTTGCTAACATGCAGCATCGAAATGGACGACTTCAAGAGCCAGGGTACAGTATCTTTCTTTGTCAGGAGTCTTTCCACATTGTCGGCGCTAAATTTGAAGGAAAAGCCGACATTGTCTTTGTCGTCATTCCTCGAAAAAAGGTTCTGGTCGCGGCGGGATACGGCAAATTCGCCTTTCAGCGCGGTGTTGGGTCTGAACTTGGTGTCGAAGCCAACGGTGAGCATTTGTTGCGATGTCGGGGCTGTTAGCAGAAGGGCCGCCTCATAGTCGCCCTGAGGCACACCGTTCTCCGGTGCCACCCAGAAGAACACCCTGCCGTTCAGAGTGTTGGAGGAAAGACGGTAGTTTCCGTTGTTGGCGCCCACATACGTGAACGACGGCGCATACAACCCGTTTGTGTCGGCAGTGGAACTGAAACAATATATTGTATATATATTAATATTTATTACAGTATCTTTTTTTCTGTAGAGAACTTGATTTTGCTGGAAAACCGCAGGCTCGAATTCGTCAAACATGTATCCCGCAGGATTGTCGCCTGCTTTTGAGAGAAAAAGTTTGTGCGAATTTGTAAGTTCCGGCTGAACCGACTGGTTCTTCAAGTCCTGCTCATGGAAGAAATTCACTCTGATTTTAGTTGGAAACAGGGTTCTGACATCAATTTCGTTATCGGAAAAGACACCATATCTTATATAATGACGGTCGGTGTACTCGAACTCAACCACAATCCTTTTCTCAGAAGTTACAAGGACGTTCGGGGTGAAGGAAATTTCGGAGGTGTTGTAGTCTATGGTGTAGTCGTTGTCATGTCCGCGCGTAAGTTGCCGTCCGTCGAGGAAGACCCTCTCGGAGCCCGCGACAATGGCTATTGAAATCTCGTTGTTGCTGCCGCAGAGTCTGTACGGACCTTGCACGCCGTTTTTCACATCCAACGACTGCCGGGCGAACTTGCCCTTGGCGACACCGCCGCCCAAGGAGTTGAAGACTTTGATTTTGTCGCGGTCCACGGATTTGACGTCAGCGTTTATGCCGAGCAGGTTTCTGCTGAATTTCAGAAAATCGCTTTGCGAGAACTTCTTTTCCACGTCGCCTGCCCTTATCTCGGCCCTGTCGGCAATGCGCACCGTGATGAAGATGCTGTTTATGTCTTGAACGAACTGTGTGTTCCCCTCGGGTTGTATGGGTATGTTCTTGTCGGAAACCGAGGCCGCGATCTCCACATTGTCGGAGAGTTTTCCCGAAACCTGCAAGTTGAGGGATGAGTTGAGGACGAGGTCCTGGTTGCTTCCCACAGAGACGCCCCGCGATATGAAGCCGCTTGTCTGGAGGCGGCTGTCCGACACGGCGTCCTTGAAGGAGAGCAGTGGCATTGTGGCGGTCTGGTGGCCGGGACGGCGCTGTTCCACGAACGGCGGCAGCTTGTGGAACAGCGACCTTGAATAGTCGCGCGAGAGTGTCATGTACTCAACGGTGAAGCTTGTGTGCAGGAGGTTTGAGTCGAGAATATAGAGTGTTGACGCCACCGGGTCGAGGAGATACTGAAGCGGCGAGATGTTGGGGGCCTTGAACGACTGCGGCAGCAGCGACAGCGTGTCGAGCTTTATGATGAGCGAGTCGGCTTGTACCTGTTTTCTCCTGTAAGAGGAGTTTTCCTGCTGCGCGGTGGCGCTTAGGTGGAGCAGCAGCAGACATAGACAGAGATGGTATGCCGTTTTTTTCCTCATCCAAAAAGTTGAACAAATATAGTTGCAAAGATAACTCACTTTTCGTAAAAATCGTATTTTTGCGGAAATTTTTTGGCATGTACGACATTGACAATATCACAAAGAAGGACACCCGTTCGGGTTTCGGCGCGGGGCTGCTTGAGGCGGCTGCCGGCAACGACAGGATTTTCGCATTGACCGCCGACGTCACAGGGAGCGTCAAGATGGACGGCTTCAAGGCCGCCTATCCGGACCGTTTCATACAGACGGGCATAGCAGAGGCCAACATGATTGGCATCGCGGCCGGCTTAGCCCTAAGCGGGAAGATTCCTTTCGCGAGCGCTTTCGCCGGATTCATCTCCGGCAGGGTCTATGACCAGATCCGCATGACCGTTGCGTATTCCAACCTCAACGTCAAGATATGCGCCTCGCATTCCGGCGTGACCGTGGGAGAGGACGGTGCCACTCACCAGATGATCGAGGATCTGGGGCTCATGAGGATGCTGCCAAACATGGTGGTTCTCAACCCCTGCGACTACAACGAGACTATGCAGGCGACCATCGCGGCTGCCAACCACAACGGGCCGGTTTACCTGCGCTTCGGCCGCCCGTCGGTGCCCAACTTCACACCCGAGGACAAGCCTTTCATAATAGGCAAGGCCGACGTCCTTGAGGAGGGCGGCGACGTGACCATCTTCGCCACCGGACATCT
The DNA here is from genome assembly GCA_902796805.1 of uncultured Bacteroidota bacterium. GTDB lineage: Bacteria > Bacteroidota > Bacteroidia > Bacteroidales > WCHB1-69 > F23-D06. Next base: position 43,123 of record CADBQG010000007.1, on the reverse strand, counting down.
TGTGTTCCCGGCCCTGCAGGCGGCGCGTGAGCTTTCCGGCAACGGCATCCACGCCGAGGTTATCAACATCTCCACCATAAAACCCCTCGACGAGGAGACCATAATTGCAAGTGTGAAGAAGACGGGCTGCGCCGTCACCGCCGAAGAACACCTGCTCAACGGGGGCATGGGCGACACCGTGTGCCAGTGCCTTGCCAGAAAACTCCCCGCTCCCGTGGAAATGGTCGGCATGAACGACCGCTTCGGCGAAAGCGGCACACCAGAACAACTGCTCACTTTCTTCGGCCTCGACAAGGACCACATCATCGAGGCCTGCAAAAAAGCAATCAACAGAAAATAACCGCGTATGCCCGAAATAACCGATGAATTCATCCTTTCGCTCTTCAGCAACGAGGCGACCAAGGAGAAGGCCTTCGAACTGCTGCTCAAGAAGTACCAGAAGCACATATACTACAGCGCGCGCCGTATAACCACAATTCACGAGGACGCCGACGATGTGAGCCAGAACGTCTGCATCAAAATCTGGAAGAACCTCGACAAGTTCAGGAACGAGTCAAGCCTCAAGACCTGGATTTCGCGGATATGCGTCAACGAGGCCCTTTCATTCATCGAGAAGAAAAAGCGCCTGCTCAACCTGTCGGACGACAGTTACACCGACTTCCTGCTCGTTACACATGCCGACACCAACACGCTGACACCCGGCCAGATCGAGCAACTTCTTCAAGAGGAGATCATAAAGCTGCCACCGAAACAGCGGGCGGTGTTCACCATGAGATACTACGACGAGACCCCATACGCCGAGATGTCGCAGATTTTCAACACGTCGGAGAGCGCACTCAAGGCCTCATACCACTTCGCGGCGGAAAAAATCAAAAAAAATCTTTCGGAGCGTTTAACCTTTTGATTCGACAACAGTCAGCAAATATTGAATTTCGAGTATTATGGTTGATATAGAGAATATAGAAAGGAAAGAAAACTACAGCATCCCAGAAGGTTATTTCGAGGCCTTCCCAGGCAAAGTGATGCAGCGTATCGAGAAGGAGAAGATGAAACGCAAGACAAGATGGGTGGCAGCAGGTGTTGCAGCCGCTGCCGTTCTTGCCCTGTCAACAACTCTCTTCTTCACCTACAACACCAACGACAATTCAAAAATCATCGCCGAACAGACAACGGAGGTCGCACCCACAGAGGAAGACGCGCTGGAGTCGCTCGCAACCGACTACTACAGCGAGGAACTCGCTATGATGGACTTTTACACAATGGATTATTAACAGCAAACAATAAGAGATGAAAAGACTGCTTTTAGTTTCGATTTTGACATTCTTCGGCTTTGTCGGGCTGCTGTCAGCGCAAGACAAGTCGAATAGCATGATTCAGGAACGTGTCGCCTACATCAAAAACAACCTGACACTGTCGGGTGCCGAGAACAACTCTTTCTGGAAAGTGTACGAGCAATACCTTGGCGAAGAGATTAAGATTATGGATACCTACAAGAAGAACCTTGCCAATCAGGGCATCAACCTTGGGGTTTCCGGCACAAACAAGGAGATCATCGCCAGCATGAGCGACAAGCAAATCACTTACATGCAGGATCAGAAGTTCGAATTGAGGAAGAACCTTCTCAACCTCCAGTCGACCTACCACGCAAAGTTCAAGAAAATTCTCACACCGCGCCACCTCCAGGACATGTACGACCTGGAATACAAATACAAGCGCGAACTGACCAAAAAGAAGAAAGAGGTGAAGAACATGTCGCCAGTGAACGGCGGGAAGAAAAAAAGATAAAAAGTGCCACACGGCACTTTTTTTTATGCATCGACATTCACAACGCAGCGCACCTGCCTGAACTGCCGCAGCGACTTAAACTCCCCGAGCACGTCGGCAAGTTGCTGTTTTTTATACGCAGATGAGTTGTCCTTGGCAATCTTTATCCAGAAATCAACGAGATACTGGTTCTGCACCCTTGCCACCAGAGGTGTTGCCGGGCCGGTCACCATTCCGGGGAAAGCCGCCCGGAGCGGCCCTTGAAGGCAGGCCGCCGCCTCGTCAAGCAGTTTTTCATCATGATGCTTGAGGGTCAGTTTGATCATCCTGGTTATCGGCGGAAGTTTGAATTTCCTGCGTTCAGAAATCTGGGACTCGTACATGGCGCCGTAGTCGTTTGCCTCCACATATTTCAGCGCAGGGTGGTTCGGCTGGAAAGTCTGTATCACCACCTTGCCGGGGACATCTTTTCTGCCGGCGCGGCCGCTCACCTGCGACAGTAGCTGGAAAGCCCGCTCAAAGGCCCTGAAATCGGGGAACGAAAGCATTGGGTCTGCATTGAGAATCCCTACAACGCTCACCCTGTCGAAGTCGAGACCTTTTGTAACCATCTGCGTTCCCACAAGAATGTCGGTCTTCTTCTGCTCAAAGTCGGTGATGATCTGTTGGTAGGCGTTCTTCGAGCGTGTAGAGTCGAGGTCCATGCGCACAATGCGCGCGTCGGGAAAGATTTCGGATAGCGTGTCCTCCACCTGCTCGGTGCCGAACCCCACCATTTCAATATCGCGGCTTCCGCACACCGGGCAAACATGCGGGACATCGACGGCATAGCCGCAATAGTGGCATTTGAGCAGATTTGTCCTCTTGTGGTATGTGAGAGTTACATCGCAATATTTGCAACTCGGCATATATTCGCAGCTGTGGCAGAGCATTCTCACCGAATATCCTCTTCTGTTCTGGAATATGATGACCTGCTCATGTTTTTCGAGCGCTTCGGCAATAAGTCCTGTAAGGAACTTCGAGTAGATTCCTTCGACTTCCTTCCTTTTCACGGCGAGGTTCATGTTCACGGTGAAGATGTCGGGGAGTTTGCTGTCGGCATAGCGTTTCAGGAGCTGTACGAGAGCGTATTTCCCGGTCTGTGCGTTATGGTAGCTTTCGAGCGACGGCGTGGCAGAGCCGAGGAGGGTTTTTGCATTGTGGAGCCTGGCGAGTACCACGGCGGTGTCGCGGGCATGGTAGCGCGGTGCCGGGTCAACTTGCTTGTAGGAGCCGTCATGCTCCTCATCGACAATGATCAGACCGAGGTTGGAAAAAGGCAGCAGCAGCGCCGAGCGGGTGCCGAGTATCAGTCTGTACTTGGGGCGTTCGCCGCCTTGGTCGGCATTGAGAACCCTTTGCCATATTTCAACACGCTCATACTCGTTGAACCTCGAATGGTACACTCCGACGTCATCGCCGAAACACCTTCTCAGGCGGTTCACTATCTGCGACGTTAGCGCTATTTCAGGAAGCATGTACAGAACCTGCTTGTTTTTTTTGAGCTGCTCCTCGATGAGCCTTATATAGATTTCAGTCTTTCCGCTGCCGGTTACACCGTGGAGGAGCACAACGTCGGAGCTTTCAAAATCAGTGTTTATTTCATCAAAAGCTTTCTGCTGCTCAACAGAAAGACACACTTCCTGCCGCGATTCAGCGGAATAGTCCTTCAGCCGCGAGACCACGCGCTCTTCAACCACAAGTATCCCTTTTTTCACGAGAGTGTTGAGCGAATTAGGGTTCAGGGTGTCGTTTTTCAGGAGTTCGTGTTTGGGCAGCTTGGCCTTGAAGTCGTATTTCCCGTCCTTCCTCGCGCACATCATGAAAGCCAGCAGAGTGTCGGCCTGGCGGGCGGTCTGCGGCTTGCCGTTGAGTTCGTCGAGCAGTGCCATGAACGTGGCCTCGCTGCTGTATCTTCCGGAAATCGACACCACAGTCTCCCTCTTCGGCTTGTACGGGTTCTTGATTTCCTCGTCGGTAATTATCACCTTCTTGTCGACGAGCGACTTCACGAGCGGCATTATCTTTGCGAGCTGCAGGCGCTTTCCGATTTCGCCGACCGTTACATGCCCGGAGCTTGCGAGTATCTCCACGACGTTCAGCTCCTTGGGAGACAGCACCGACACGTCGCCGTCGAAATTGGGGTTTACCATGACCACCGTCTCACCAGCGAGGCGGAGAGCGGAGGGCAGCGACGCCGTCATCACCTCGTTAGTCGAGCACATGTAATATTGCGACATCCACTCCCAGAGGCGGTATTGTTTTTCCGACACCACCGGGGACTCGTCCATGACATCGAGAATATATTTTGCTGTAACCTGCTTCGGCGGAGTCTCATGCACCTTTGCCACAACCGCAGAGTAGAGCCTGTTGCGCCCGAAGGGCACAATCACCCGCACTCCGAAGGCCACCTTGGCTTCCAACTCCTTCGGCACGCGGTAGGTGAAAGTCGCGTCCAGAGGCAACGGCAATATCACATCCACGAAAAAGGTTCGCATCATGAAATCAGAAAGAACTTGGGACTATTTCATTATCAACAATCTCCATGAATTGAAGATTCACGTTCTCGTAGCCTCCGCCCTGCACCTTGTCGAAAGACAACGGAAAGGCTATCGGATTCACCTTGATTCTGTCAATATCCTTGTCGTTGATTAGATATTCAAGGAAAAAGCGCGTTATGTCGTAACCCTGGAAAGCGAAACTCTTGAGAGTGGGAGGAACGCCGAACCTGTGGGTGTAATCGTATATGAAAACCTTCGTTTCCTCGTTGTTGTTATCTATATAATAATTCGAGAAGAAATGGAGGTTCAGTTGCGAGTAGTATTCGATGTCATAAGTCTTCGAGTCGAGCCAGGATTCAGGAATTATAAATATCAAATTTGGATTCTTGGCGTTATAGATAAGACTTCTTGATATGATAAGGCTTTTGGCCGAGTTGTCGTCGAAACAGAGCACTATCTGCTTTTTCCCCGGCTGCACTCGCGACAGTAGCGTGGCTGTGTTCGGTGAGGCGAAGTAGGGAACCCCGTTATTCTCGAAATACCTTCTGCAAACCGACCATTCGCGATTATTGGCACTCGAGTCGCCATAGACAAGGACCGGAAGCGCGTTGCTCTGCTCCGCAAGGTACGAAATCATGGCCGCTTTCTGGCTTTCTGACACCACCGACTTGAAGACATACTCATTATCCTCCAGAATCTCATGGCGTGAGGTGAACGGACTGACAATGGGGATGCCGTATTTTCTGGCATAATCGGAAGCAATCATGAACATGCGCTTGTAGAAAGGGCCTATTATCAGGTCAACTTCTCTCATCAGGCTTTCATCATCAAGAATGTTCCGCAATTTAGACTCGCTGTTGGAGACGTCTTTCACAACAACATTCAGAGAGATATCCTTTTTCGAGGCGTATTCGTCGAGCGCCATCTGCGAGCCGTTCCAGAAACCCATGAGTCCGAACGACTTCACCTTCTCCATGTCTTCCTGGTTTTTCAGAATCTTCTGCTCATAACTGTCAGACTCAAACGGAATAAGATAGAGGACAGTATATTGCTTCCGGGCATGGGCAAAAAAAGCCATGACAGAAAGAATCGCAAATAAAAGTGTTTTTTTTACCATTTTCTGAAACTTTTTGGTTTTTATATCCTGTCGAGGACAGTCTTGCAGAGGATTTTCATTCTGTCTTGGTAGTTATTAAGAAAGCTTCCTGTCAGCCTGTTTGCTATTATGAGGCAGACAGTGAGGGGTTCATGTCCGAGCATCGTGCCGAGTCCGAAAATTGCCGAGCATTCCATCTCCATGTTTGTTATCCTGAGCTCTTCATATTGGAAAGACTCTATTTTCCTGATCAGGTCTGGGAACATCAGCTTTGCTCGTACTTCACGGCCCTGCGGTCCGTAGAATCCGGGTGCACTCGCTGTCACGCCTTGTCGCATGTCGAAGGCTATCTTGGAGAGCAGCTTTTGCGAGGCAGGGATGCAATAGGGATACGACAGCCTTTCATTCCAGCCAGTATGCTCCACAAAAGCCTTCACGAAAGCCTCGTTCGACAAGTGGTCGTAATCATAAAACTGCATAACCCCGTCGATACCGAGTCCCCATGCGGAGGCTACGAACTCGCCCACCTCGACATCAGGCTGCAGTGCTCCTGAAGTGCCTATGCGGACTATGTTGAGCTTCCTGTGCTCAGGTCTTGGCTTACGTGTTGAGAGGTCGATATTTGCCACTGCGTCGAGTTCATTGACTACAATATCTATATTGTCGGTGCCCATGCCGGTTGAAATCACCGAGATGCGCTTCCCGCAGTAGATGCCCGTATGCGTGATAAGCTCGCGGTTCTTTTTCCTGAGTTCAACAGTGTCGAACATGGAGGAGAGAAGTTCAACCCTGGCGGGGTCGCCAACAAGAATCACGTTGTCGGCAATATCCTCATAATGCAGGTTGAGGTGATATATCGCACCGTCGGTGTTGACAGGCAGCTCGGATGGCAGAATCTCTTTTTCCATTTCGATAAGATTTTAGGAGCGCAAAATTACAAAATATTATCGGCAAACAGACATGTTGCAAATCTAAATGTTTACTTTTAAGCCCACTGTGGCCGAAAGCAATTAAATTCCCGCTATCATAGCGGGATTAGATAAAAAAAGTGTACTTTTGCGAGCTGAAAAAATTTGATAAAATGAGAAAATATATTAACGGATTCTTCTTCAAGATTTTTGCTTTGAGTTTCATAATGCTTGCAGCCCTGCAGGCAGAGGCGAATAAATACACCGGCAAATCAGCGGACATAAGCATCACAGTGGACAATTTGAGGGCGAACCCGTCTATGGCAAAGTCGCACGACAATGTACGGATTTACTTCGACTACACGTTCTCGCTAACCCCGTCAGCGAGCGAGGGATGGTTCAAGGCCAACGACACCATCGTGGTGGAGACCAACTTCAACAGTGCCTTCGACGTGGACAGGTTCAAGGTCATGACCATTCTCGACAATGCGGCGGTCCATCTCGGCGACGTTTATTTTGATGGAAACACGATGATATACGTGGTTTCGGCAGAGGCGGAGGACCATAGGTTCGCGTCTCTTTTCGGGGAAATCCACACCGATGACATCTTCGCGGCGAAGTACGTGCCGACCGTGACAAATGTAACGATGAAGGTCGAGAACAAGACCGCCACGCTCGTTGTCAACCCGCTACCCGTGCAGCTGAAAGTCGCTTCAGTCGGATTAGGCACAACAACATGGACATCAACCTCTCCAATAACATCAACAATAACACTGACGGAAGGTGAAAGCATAGACATCACTGCCACTCCCGACGCCGACACCAACCTCCACTACATAAACCTCGGCAGGGGCGACGGAGTGTCTGTAAGTCTTTGGAACACCTTGACGAAAAGCCCACAGACCGTCACCGTGTCATATTCGGACCTTGCTCCCGGTGTCAACGAGGTGAGGGTCCAGTACTCAAGCAGGGCTGTTGAAATCATGTCAGGCAACTGGGGGCAGGTTGACGGCAGGTATATATTCACGAAGACGGTATGGGGCGTTGACTGGGGCAATTCCGCCAACAACGACATATACATAAACGAGAGCGGCATCGCGGAGTTGTACAGATCGGGCGGCACGAGAGTTAGCGAGAACAACCTTGTAGCGAACATCTTCTTCGAGGACTCGATACCCGGCAACGAGGAGGTGACGCTGAGCGGCGGCGCTCCGTCGATATACGCCGTACTTCCCTGGTACGAGGCAAGGTCTGACGGGGGCTACAACGCCTTCAGCCCTGAGCGCGGCCGTCTCGGCGACTGGAACGCGAGGGTTGGCGCGGCGGGCCATACCAACCTTGTGGCCAACGGGATGCTCGAAAAGATAGAGCAGTCGGCTGCCGACACAAAAGAGACTTTCAGGGCGAGGGTGAAAGGCACTCCCCTATCCTACGGCGTGTTCATCGACCCCGTGTCGCTTTCGACGTTCATATTCGCCAACCTCGGCTCTCCCGGCGACCCAAACGGCCCCGGATTCAAGTGCTCCGAGTTGTGGCCGACGGTGATGGCAAGCGACCCGGTGCTGAACACCATCAACGGCGACGCTAACTGTGTAAACGGGAAGGTACAGTATTTCAGGATAAGATTCTACTCGCAATATCGCAACAAATACAGCAAATGCTACCACAACTACGCGTATATCTCATACGACTACGCCACCAAGGACGGCGGTGTTGAGAAGGCTGGCCAGTTTGAGCCGTTTACCTGGGCTGGATACTGCATCGAGAGGACCAACCAACTCGGCAAAGGCGCCAAATACTCCCTTACCATCGAGAACCTTGACGCCATGGACTATTCAGTGGCGATAGGGAACTCGTCGTTCAAACTTCAGGTGTGGGACGGATCCTCATGGAACGACTACATGAGCCCGAACACCACCGGCACAGACGGCATCGCGACATTTTTGAACATCGCCCCCAACGGAAAGTACAGGATATTGCAAACATCCGTACCCAGCCCTTACTACCTCCCCTTAGGCACAAAGTATTCCACCATTCCGGGAAGCATGAGGAATGTGTCTCCCGACGGCGAGTTTACGATTGAGATGGCTGACACAACGGGCGTTTTAGCCATGGCAGTGAACTACATAGCCTCACGTCTGGTTTACAATGCAAACGGCGGTTCCGGCGACATGACGAACATGAACGTGCTGGCCGCGCGCAACAGCAGGGTTTCTGTGGCACAACCCGCATACAGCTACAGTGGATATAATTTCAACGGATGGAACACTGAAGCCAACGGCTCCGGCACGGCATACAGCCCCAACCAGCAGTTCACCCTCACCTCAGACCTGCACACTCTGTACGCGCAATGGGTGCCAACAGTTTCTAACATCCACATAGGAAAGAAGATCCTTGAGGGCGGAACACTCGCAGGCTACGACTATTCGTTCCTTCTCACACCATTGAAAGAGGAGGGCGGCGCACTTGTGACGGACGCGACAGCGACGACAACAACTCTACAGAACACCGTGAACGGCGACGTATATGTGTCGTCAAACAGCCTCACAGCCGGAACGTGGTATTACCTGAACGAGATTGCCGGCACTGACCCTGACATAACGTACGACGGCTCTGGATATCTTGTGCATTACAAGGATGACAGAAGCGTTGAATACCACAAATCTGAAATCTCCGGGACAAACTATGTCATAGGCGCTGTCGTGGGAGAGAGTGAAGTTGTCTTCAGAAACAAATATGCAGGTGCCATAACCATCGATTGCCCAAAGGCAGTGGACTTTGAGGGCAACATCTATCAGAGCGTGCGCATCGGATCTTACTGTTGGACCACGACAAACCTGAAGTCCAGAAAATACAGCGACGGCCGCGACATCAAAAACGTCATGGCCTACGAGTCGAACCTACATCCCGACGCCGTGGGCAACGCCGAGGTGTTCGGATTACTCTACGACTGGCATGCGGCTGTTGACACCGCAACCAACGGAACTTCCCCGGCAGCACAGGTTCAGGGAATATGCCCCGAGGGCTGGCTTCTCCCAACTGCGGAGCAGATCTCGGAACTCTACGGCAGGGATGTGAAGACACTGAACTCCCCCGACCATTGGATACAGAATGCTGGCACTAACGAGACCGGGTTCTCTGCACTGCCTTCAGGGCGTTTCAACTCGCAGACAGGGCGTTTCGAAGACCTTGGCGCGAACTGTTGGTTCCACTCATGCACCGCCTCCGGGCTATCAGCCTCCAGTGCCGGAAACATATCTTATTTCTGCGATGCACTCCGCACTGCAGACATGCCGTTGAACGACGGATACAGCGTGCGCTGCGTCAGGGAATAGGCTGCTTCGCGCCGCAGTTTCTCGACAATCGGCACGCATCGCGATGATGTTTTTTGCCTGAGCCGCATGTTTTCACAAAATTTATACCTTTGCGGCGCATTTGTAAAACAAGACAAAAAAACAGCATCATGCGCAAGAACGTTGATTTTCTGGTCATAGGCTCCGGCATCGCGGGTCTGTGCTTTGCACTCAAGGCCGCCAATTACGGCAAGGTATGCATCATAACCAAGTCGAAGGTTGACGAAGGATCCACACGCTACGCCCAGGGCGGCATAGCCTCGGTAATCTACCGGCCCGACACATACGAGAAGCACATAGAGGACACCATGATAGCCGGCGACGAACTCTCAGACAGAAAGATTGTTGAACTGACCATCCGGGAGGCCACCGACAGGGTAATGGAGTTGGTTGACTGGGGTGTCGACTTCGACAGGAACCAGGACGGCAGCTTCGCGCTTGCGAAGGAGGGCGGGCATTCTGAAAAGAGGATTCTTCACTACAAGGACATCACAGGGCATGAGATAGAGCAGAAGTTGGTGCTTGCCGCGAAGAGGAACGAGAACATCGAAATCATCGAGAACCGCCTTGCAATCGACATCATAACGCAGCACCACCTCGGCATAGAGGTGAACCGCCGCACTCCCGACATAACATGCTACGGCGCTTACGTTTACAACCCCGACACCAAGCAGGTCAACACCATATTGGCGAAAGTAACCATGATGGCCACCGGAGGGTTGGGCAATGTGTATGAGCACACCACGAACCCGGTGGTGGCCACCGGCGACGGCGTAGCGATGGTTTACAGAGCGAAAGGCGCAGTGCGCGGGATGGAGTTCATCCAGTTCCACCCCACATCCCTGTACAACCCCAAAGAGTCACCATCGTTCCTCATAACCGAGGCCATGAGGGGATCCGGCGCCATACTGCGCGACCCCGAAGGCGTTGACTTCATGCCTAAATACGACCCGCGCGGGTCGCTGGCACCTCGCGACATCGTGGCGCGCGCCATTGACTCTGAGATGAAGAAACAGGGCATCGACCACGTGTTTCTCGACGTCTCCCCAATATCGAAGAAAGAGATCTTCGACCATTTTCCGAACATCTACGCGAAATGCCTCAGCATAGGGATCGACATCACCAAGGAGATGATTCCCGTGGTGCCTGTGGAGCACTACTCCTGCGGCGGTGTCCTCACCGACGAATGGGGCGAGACCACAATACGCAACCTCTTTGCCTCGGGCGAATGCGCCTCAACCGGACTCCACGGTGGCAACCGCCTCGCCTCAAACTCACTTCTTGAGGCACTCGTTTTCTCGCACAGGGCCTGCCTCAAGGCTGTAGAACTCCTGCCACACACCGCCTACTGCAATGAGGTGCCCGACTGGGACGCCGAGGGCACTGTGCTGAACGAGGAGATGGTGCTGATCACACAGTCACGAAAAGAACTGCAGACGATTATGAGCAGCTATGTCGGCATTGTGCGCTCCAACCTGAGGCTTCAGCGCGCCTTCGACAGGCTCGAGATCCTGTACCGCGAGACCGAGGACCTTTACAAGAAATCTGTTCTTATACCCGAAATCTGCGAACTCCGCAACATGATAAATGTTGGGTATCTTATCATAAAGAATGCAATGGAGAGGAAGGAAAGCCGCGGACTGCACTATTCTCTCGACTATCCTCCGAAAAAGTAAAGGCTCTTTACTGTAGTCTGCTCAACAACGATACAATAATTTCAAGATTTTCACGGTCCACCTCGTCGAATGTGCCGGTCTTGTCGCTGTCGATGTCGAGAACAGCGACCACGTGGCCGTTTCGCAACATCGGCACCACAATCTCGCTGCGCGAGGCTGATGAGCAGGCTATATGCCCCGGGAAAAGGCTGACATCAGGCACCACAACCGTGCACCCCCGCGACCATGCCGTTCCGCACACTCCCCTACCCCTGGCTATCTTTGTGCAGGCCAACGGTCCCTGGAATGGGCCGAGGACCAACTCGTCGCCGACAACCCTGTAAAACCCGGTCCACCAGAACCCGAAAGTGAAATGCAGCATTGAAGCGATGTTGGCCATGTTGGCCACAATATCGACAGTGCCGTCAAGAACTGCATCTATTTGGGATATGAGACACTTGTATTTTTCGGCCTTGCCGCCAGATGAAACCCTCAGTTCTTCCATGAACTACTTGTATAGAAACCTTTTGATAGACCTCTTCGGCGTTTTTTCAAACTCCTGCTTACGAATCTCGATATTGAATATCTGCGCGTATTTCGGCAACTTCTCGTTAAGTTTCTGCAGGTTTTCCTTCATAAGCTCCGGTATTGTCTGCTTGAACCTGAGTTCGCCCTCGTAATCGGGGAAGACAAGTGCCACAAGCTTGCCGCCTCTTTCAACAACCACAGACTCGGAAACGCCTTCCATATCGTTCAGTTTGCCTTCAATCTCTTCCGGATATATGTTCTGTCCTGTGGAGCTGAGGATCATGGTCTTGCTCCTGCCTTTTATGAAAATATTGCTCTTCTCGTCAATTATCCCGAGGTCGCCGGTGCGCATCCAGCCGTCGTCGGTGAACACGGCCTTGGTGGCCTCCTCGTTCTTGTAATAGCCTTTCATCACGTGCTCGCCACGGACCAGTATCTCGCCGACCTCGCTGTACGGGTCGCCTGAATCGATGCGGATTTCGTTTCCGGGGAGGATATGGCCGCCGGAGCGCCGCACGAATTCGTCAACATAGCAGCCGCCGATCAACGGGGCGCATTCGGTCATTCCATAGCCCACTATGAGCGGGAAATCAATGTTGAGAAGGAGGTCCTCGACTTCAGGGTTGATGGCGGCGCCGCCCACGATGAAGTACTTGAGCTTGCCTCCGAAGGCCTTCATCAGCTTGCCCCTGATAGTTTTCACAGCCAGCTTCCTCACCACCGGGAACTTCATCAGCCTTTTCACCGACTTCTTCTCCAGCACAGGCAGAACGGCTCTCTTGCATATCTTCTCGATTACCAACGGCACGGTTACGATAATGTAAGGGTGCACATCGGCGAATGCCTTCATCAGCAGCGTGGGTGTGGGCGACTTGGTGAGGAAATATATGTGGCAGCCCGCCGCGAGCGGGTACAGGAACTCGGCCAACTGGCCGTACATGTGCGCAAGCGGAAGCATCGAGACCACGTTCTGGCGTTCCTTGCCGGGAGGAAGGAATTCAAGTCCGGAAGCAACATTGGCGGAGACGTTCCTGTATGTGAGCATCACACCTTTGGGCGAGCCTGTGGAGCCGGAAGTGTAGTTGATGATGAAGAGGTCGTCGATGTCGCGCACCGTGAATATATGGTTATTGCACGGCACCTGCACAGCATCCCTCGACACCTTGATGTCCTCGTGCCTTGTGGCTATCATGGAGAAATCCGTGAGCGAGACGATGGCCTCAAGCCCCGGCATGTTCTCCGCGTGCATGTTTTTCCAGACATACGGCCCCACGATCAGGAGCTTCGAGTCGGAATGGTTTATCAGCCCCTCTATGTCCTCCCCGGAGAAGTCGTGGAGAATGGTCACCACCACCGCGCCGTAGGAGGCTATTGCGAGGTATGACACCGCCCACTTGGCGCAGTTGCGTCCGCACAGCGCAATCTTGTCGCCCTGCCTGACGCCCATGTCGAAGAAGAACTTGTGGAGTCGCGACACCTCCTCTGCCACATCCCTGAACGTGTAGCTGTCGGTGCCGTTGTAGTCGGTGAAGGCCGGCTCTTCCCAATATTTCGGGAAAATCTCGTTATAATATGTCAACAGATGTCTTGTCATACTGCGTGTTTTCAACTTGTTACAGAAACGTGTTTCCGCGTGCAAAATTATATTTTTTTCGGAAAAACGGTTTTATTATTTACATCTTGACGACTGATTAAATTTGCCATGTCCCTCATATCCGAATTTTGTGTACTTTTGCGCTTTTGTAAAATCACATAACAATGGATAGAGTAGTAAGCGGTATCCGTCCGACAGGGTACTTACACCTGGGCAACTATTTCGGCGCCCTCAGGAATTTCATAAAGATGCAGGAGGAGAACGAGTGCTTCTTCTTCATTGCAGACTATCATTCCCTAACCACCCATCCCACTCCGCAGGACTTGCACACAAATGTCAAGAACATCCTGGTTGAGTACATAGCGGCCGGTCTCGACCCCGAGAAGGCCACGATATACGTGCAGAGCGACGTCCCTCAGGTTTGCGAACTGTCGCTGCTGCTTTCGATGAACGTGTATGTAGGCGAGCTCCAGCGCGTGGCATCCTTCAAGGAGAAGGTGCGCCGCCAGCCCGACAACGTGAACGCCGGCCTCCTCACCTACCCCGTTCTCATGGCGGCCGACATACTGCTGCACCGCGCCGACAAGGTGCCGGTGGGCAAAGACCAGGAGCAGCACCTCGAGCTCACGCGCGACTTCGCGCAGCGCTTCAACAGAATCTACAAAAACGAATACTTCAAATTGCCCGTGGCCTACAACTTCGGCAGCGAGCTCGTGAAGATACCCGGCCTCGACGGCTCCACCAAGATGTCAAAATCCGACAACGAGAACTCGTGCATATACCTGGCCGACTCCCCGGAGGTCATTCGCAAGAAGGTGATGAAAGCTGTATCCGACAGCGGTCCTGCGGCTCCCGGCGAGCCCAAGTCGCAGGCTGTGGAGAACCTCTTCCAGCTGATGCGCGCCGTGTCGTCGCCCGACACTGTCCAGTATTTCGAGGACCAGTACCAGAGCTGCTCCATTCGTTACGGCGACATGAAGAAACAGCTCGCGGCCGACATCATCGCCTTCAACAGTCCGGTCTTCGAGAGGATACAGGAACTTCGCAGCATGGACGACTACATAAGCAAGGTTGCGCGGCAGGGCGCTGAAAAGGCCCGCGAAAGCGCCGAGCGCACCATCAGGGACATACGCAGCATAATCGGTATAAAACAATTCTAACCAACCGCGATGTCGTTGCTCACCAAATACCCGCTCTGGTTCCTTGTCTTCGCCATTCTCCTCGGGGTCGGATACGCTGTGTTCCTCTACTACAAGAACAACAACATAACGTTCGAGAAATGGCAGAGGATCCTGATGGCATCGCTCCGCGGAGCCGCCACGTCGCTCATAGCGTTCCTTCTCCTCGCACCCATGCTGAAAAGGACGAAGAAGGAGACCGACAAACCAGTGATAGTCATCGCGTCAGACAACAGTGAGTCGGTGGCCTCGACCAAAGACTCCGCATTCTACCTCAACGTATACCAGAAAAACCTACAGACCATTGTTGACGACCTGGAAAACGACTACGAGGTGAAGTTCTACAATGTCGGCGACAAGAACGAACTTGTGGACAACGACCGAGCCGGCACGCCGTTCTCAGACAAGACCACCAACCTTTCCTCGATTTTCGACGAGATACGCACTCTTTACTCAAACCGCAACGTGGGCGCGCTTGTCATGCTCACCGACGGCATCTACAACACTGGCGCCAACCCGTATTATCCCGCCCAGAAGACCAATTTCCCGGTGTACACCGTGGGACTCGGATCCGACGAACAGATGAAAGACCTTCTCATAGCCGACATTGTCCACAACAAAGAGGTGCTGAAAGGGAACAGGTCGCCGGTGGAAATCAAGGTGCAGGCAGGAAAGTTGCAAGGGCGGTCGGCCAGACTGACAGTACACGACGGACAAACGGAGGTCTTCTCGAGAGACATCAAAATTTCCAACAACAGATATTTCGAGACCGTCACGTTCCATGTAAACTCCGAGAAGCCGGGACTTCAGAGATTCACCGTGGCACTCGAAGAGCTCGAAGGCGAGGTTACACACAAGAACAACCACGCACAGTTCTTCATCAGGGTTGTTGAGTCCAGGGAGAAGATTGTCATACTGTACGACTCGCCACACCCCGACATCGCCGCCATAAGGTCGGCGCTGGAAATTTCCGACAACTATGACATAGAGGTTCTGCCCGTGGAAGAGTTCAAGGGTGACGCCGCCGACTACAGCTTAGTTGTCATGCACCAGTTGCCCTCGAAGAGGCATCCTGCCGCTGCACTGCTCAAGCAGATACGCCAGGACGGCGTGTCGGCACTGTACATAATCGGCGCCAACACCGACTTCAGCTCGTTCAACAGCCTCGGCACAGGCCTGCAGGTAACGCGTTCCAAAGACCTCACCAACAACGCCACGCCTTCCTACAACAGCAACTTCATGCTGTTCTCGTTCTCGGAAGAGTCGCAGCGGGCGCTGCCGTCGTTGCCTCCCCTGCAGACACCTTTCGGCGACTACAAGGCCGCCGTGTCGTCGAACACCTTCATGACACAGAAGATCAGCGGGGTGGAGACACAGTACCCGCTCATCGTCTTCAGCGACGCCAACGGGTCGAAGACAGGAGTCATAGCCGGGACAGGCGTCTGGTCGTGGAAAATCTACGACCACGTGAACAACGGCAACCACGAAACATTCAACGAGATAATAGGCAAAACCGCACTTTTCCTGGGAAACAGGTCCGACAAGTCGCCGTTCAGGGTGCGCCACAGCATGGTCTTTTCCGAGAACACGCCGGTGGAGTTCTTCGCGGAGCTCTACAACCAGAGCGGCGAACTCGTGAACACCCCCGACGTGAAGATGACCGTGAAGGGGCGCGGCGACACCGCCTACGAGGCGCAGTTCTCGAAGCAGGACAACGCCTACCGCCTCGCAATGGGCGAACTTCCCGTGGGCACATACACTTGGAAAGCCGAGACTCAGCTCGGTGGCAGAAAATACGAGAAGAGCGGCTCATTCTCGGTGCAGGAGATCTTTGTGGAGACCGCCAACCTTGTTGCCGATTTCGACCTCTTGAAAAACATCGCGAACGTCAGCGGCGGCAAGTTCTTCAAAAGCGGCGAGATGCTCAACGTGGTGAAAGAAATCAAAGACAACGGCAACATCAAACCCATAGCCTCGTACCGGAAAAAGTACTCCCCGCTTCTCGACTCGCCGTGGTACATCGCGGCAATCATACTGCTCCTCGGAGTTGAATGGTTCCTCAGGAAGTGGAACGGCGGGTTTTAGTCCGTATATTTCGCTTTTTGCCAAAGAGTGATAACAATTTTTTGTATATTTGCGACCTTGTAATTTTTAGGCGAAAAAAAATATAAATATTTATAAATCAAAACATTAATAGAAAGAAAGATGAAAAACAAAGGACTGATTTTATTCTTTACGATTCTGATCGCCCTGGTTTGCGTCTATTGTCTGTCGTTCTCATTCGCCACATGGAGAGTTGAGAGCAAGGCCGACAAGTTCGCCAACGACCAGACAGCATTGGCAGAGGTCAAGAAGGCAGCCAACGGGGACGTGATGCTTGAGAAGCACCTCACCGACTCGCTCATCGAGGCGCGCACTCGTCAGTATCTGACGAACATGAACGACTCGACCGTGTACTTGGGAAACACCTACAAGCAGGCCAAATACAAGGAGCTGAACCTCGGCCTTGACCTCAAGGGCGGTATGAACGTAACCCTTGAAATATCGATGCCCGACGCTGTGAAGAGCTTGGCGGTCAACACCGACGACCAGCTTTTCAAAAACGCATTCGAGAAGGCCCAAAAGGAGTACGAAAGCACCGTGAACGGCGATTTTGTCGACATTTTCGTGAAGAACTTCAACTCGGAGAAGAAAGCATTGAACCTCAACAACGCCAGTCTGCGCACATATTTCGGCGAGCGTTCAGGCATCAAGAACGCCACCGACGACCAGATTGTAAGTTTCATAAAGAAAGAGAGCAGCGAGATTGTTGACCGTACGTTCAAGATTCTCCGCACACGTATAGACCGTTTCGGCGTGGCTCAGCCAAACCTCCAGATGCTCCAGGGAGGAAGAATCCTCGTGGAACTTCCGGGCGTGAAGGAGCCGGAGCGCGTTACCGACCTCCTGAAGAGCACCGCAAAGCTTGAATTCTGGGAGGTTTACAACGAACTTGCAGGCGGCAGGACAATACAGCAGCGCTTCGCCGAGGCTGACGCAAAGCTCGCACAGCAGCTCAAGAACCAGAAGTCAGCTACGCCGGAGTCCAAGTCGGAGGAGGAAGTCGCCATCGATTCAACCCTCGCAGCCCTGAGTGCCGACACTGCCGCAGAGGATGACGAAGATGACGAGGACGAAGAGGAGGCCATTGAGGAAGGTGCAATCCTCAGCCACGCCGCAGTCATGTTCAACGGCGGCATTGCTGTTGCATACTTCAAAGAGGCCGACATGCCTGCAGTTGACAGGCTTCTCCCCGAACTTCAGAAAATCCTCGGCGACCCCAACATCGTGTTCTACTGGGGCTCGCCCGAGAATGAATACGGCAACGCCTACCCGCTCTACCCCCTCAAGAGGAAGAACGAGCGTTTCGGACCGCTGTTGAGCTCCGAGACCATCGGCGGCAACCGCGTGGTTCGCTCGGCCCGCCAGGACGTCGACCAGAACAACCGCGTTGTTGTAACCATGTCGATGGAGGACCAGGCAGCCGACGAGTGGCGCAAGATCACCCGCGAGGCGGCAAACAACAGCAACAACAAGCTCACCTGCATCGCCATCGTGCTCGACCAGTTTGTATATTCAGCGCCCACTGTGCGCTCCGAGATACCCAACGGAAACTCTGAAATATCGGGCAACTTCAGCATTGAAGAAGCAAAGGACCTCGCAACGGTGCTCAATTCCGGAAACCTTGAGGCTGCCGTGAATATTGTGCAGTCGGAAGTTGTGGGCCCCACACTCGGTAAGGAGTCGATACGCTCCGGACTTTTCTCTTTCCTCGGTGCGTTCCTCCTCATCGTGATCTACATGGTGTTCTACTACAGCCGTGCCGGCGTTGTGGCCGACATCGCACTGCTGCTTAACGTGTTCTTCATCATAGGCATCCTCGCCTCTATGGGCGCCGTACTCACGCTGCCCGGCATCGCGGGTATCGTGCTCACCTTGGGTATGGCCGTCGACGCCAACGTTATCATCTACGAGCGCGTGCGCGAGGAACTGCGCGCCGGCAAGGGCATACGCGTTGCCGTTGACGAAGGCTTCAAGAACTCCTATTCCGCAATCCTCGACGGTAACATCACCACGTT
Organism: uncultured Bacteroidota bacterium; assembly: GCA_902796805.1. Lineage (GTDB taxonomy): Bacteria > Bacteroidota > Bacteroidia > Bacteroidales > WCHB1-69 > F23-D06. The sequence goes on along the minus strand of CADBQG010000007.1, from coordinate 24,389 downwards.
GATAACAGCCATCGTGCTCTACATCTTCGGTTCCGGCCCCATCCAGGGCTTCGCCACAACGCTCATCATCGGTATCCTCTCTTCACTGTTCACCGCAATTCTTGTCTCAAGAATCATCATCGAGGCACGCCTCAAGAAAGGCAAAGACTTCACCGTCGGCAACTCGATGACACTAAACGCTTTCACCAACACACACTTCGACTTCCTCAAGGTTAGAAAGATATGCTACTGCATCTCGGGAGCGCTGATGCTCATCTCCGTAATCTCGTTCTTCACCCTCAAACTGCAGCCCGGCGTTGACTTCACCGGCGGCAGAAGCTATGTTGTGCGCTTCGACAAGGACGTTGTAACAAAGGACGTGCGCGAGGCCGTGATCAAGGAGTTCGGCGGCTCTCCTGAAGTGAAGACCTTCGGCAGCAACAACCAGGTGCGCATAGTTACCAACTTCAGGATTGAAAGCAACGACGTGAAAGACGATGCTCTCTGCGAGAAGAAACTCTACAACGCATTGAAAGGCTTCTACGACAAGCAGGACCTCTCTGAATACGACTTCACACACCTCACCAACGATGTGCGCGGAATCCAGTCGTCGTCGAAGATCCAGCCCACCGTGGCCCGCGAGCTCCTCACCAACGCCATCTGGGCGGTGCTGGCCTCGCTGGTTCTCATCTTCATCTACATAGCCGTGCGCTTCAGAAACTGGCAGTTCGGCATGGCGGGCGTGTTCGCGCTCTTCCACGACTCGTTCCTCACAATCGGTATGTTCTCATTGCTGTACAAGATCATGCCGTTCACAATGGAGATCGACCAGAACTTCATAGCAGCCATCCTTACTGTGATAGGATACTCAATCAACAATGTCGTGGTTATCTTCGACCGTGTTCGCGAGAACATGTCGCTCTACCCGAAACGCTCCAACTACGACAACTTCAACGCTGCCATCAACGGCACTCTGGGACGTAACTTCAACACCGCCGTCACAACGCTCGTTACACTGCTCGTGATCTTCATCTTCGGCGGCGAGGTTATCCGCGGATTCATCTTCGCAATGTTCCTCGGTATCGCATTCGGCACATACTCAGGTATCTTCGTGTCCAACCCGCTCGCATTCGACCTCCTTTCACTCAAGAAGGACAAGAATGTGAAGACAGCGGAAGTGAGAAGCTAACCTGTCATTTTAAACACACCGAGAGGGCGCGCCCAAAGCACGCCCTCTTTTTTTTTCGGAGTTTCAATCAAAATAATTAAATTTGCATTCTTGAAGAAATTTTTAATCTTTTACAATTATGAAATTATTATTAATCAGTAATTCAACCAATTACAAAGAACCGTATTTAGGTTGGTGTCAGTCGTTACTCTCAGAATTCATGAAAGGCTCGCCCGATGAACTGCTATTCGTGCCATACGCCGGGGTGGATGTAGGAGGCAAGGAATATCCTGAAAGCTACGACAGCTACACTGCCCGTGTTCGCTCAGTATTTGAGAAACTCGGAAAAAAAGTCCTGTCTGTCCATGAGGTCGACGACCCTGTGAAAGCGGTGAACGAGGCCGCGCAGATCGTGGTTGGCGGCGGCAACACTTTCCACCTCGTCGCCGAGCTGCACAACAACAACCTCATCGGCCCGATAAGGAGAAAAGTCATGCAGGGCACACCGTATATCGGATGGAGTGCCGGCTCAAACGTGGCCTGCCCCACGCTTTGCACAACCAACGACATGCCAATAGTGATGCCGAAGTCGTTCTCCTGTCTCGACCTGGTGCCGTTCCAGATAAACCCGCACTACATCGATCCGTATCCGGAGGAGATAAACGACGCGATACGCCACGGAGGCGAGACACGGCAGGTGCGACTGAATGAGTTCCTTGCCGTGAACAGGCAAGTCACCGTGGTAGGCCTTCGCGAGAGCACTGCACTCTGGGTGGAGAACGAACGCATCACGCTGAAAGGCACGCGCAACATGATTGTGCTGCGCCACGGCAGCGAGGCTCAGGAAATAACACCCGGGTCGGTGTTCGACTTCGCCATAAAACCGGCGAACATAGTGTAATCAGAAAGAGGTCGTAACAGACAAACCCGCACCGAAGGAGGCAGGCACTGCACGGCAAACACCGCCAACGCAGAGTATGCCTTCTTTTGTTTTCCCGAAGTTCAAGGCAACGCGGGTGGTGTTCCACACATAGGCGCAAGATATGTTGTAGTAGTGTGTCTTATGCTCCTTCAGAGGATTGCCGTAGTTGAACTCGTCGCCCACCGACACGAACCAGTTGGGACTGAACGAGTATTCAAGCATTGCGTAAACGCTGCTGCCGTCATCGTCCTTCGTGTAAAGATGCTGTGCTTCGAGGCGCAGTGCGTGCTTGTTGGTTATTTTATATGAGAGGTCGGAGGATACAAGGTGGCCGCGCATCATGCCTTCGTGGCCTTGAAGAATCTCAAGGTTGTAGGTTATGTAGTTGTATGCCAAGATCCACTTCCAGTTCTTGTTGTTGAAACGGTGGCTTATCTCGAGACCGATGTCCTGATAGAGAAGGTCGGGGCCGAACTTGAAGAACGGAGAGGTGTATCCGTCGGTTCCGATTGGCGTACCGTTTGCCACGGCCTCGGCAACGGGATTCTTCTCTATGCTGTGAAACCGCGAATAGTTGAAAGTGAGGTCAGTGCCGTATTTGCCTCCCAAGACGGATTTTTTGGGAATCTGGTAGTTCACCTGAAGCTGCACGCCAATCTGACTGTTGGGCTGGCTTGCATAGCTGTACTTCCCGATCAGCTGGTACGAGTACTGGCGGTTTATGGCAGGTATGCAGTTTACGTACAGCAGCGAGTTGCTCTTTTCCATCCTTTGAGAGCGGAACTCCATGTTGTCGGCACGTATGAACGACGCTGCAACCCCGAATCCCTTCATGGCGTAGGTCGCCGACAAGAAGAGGGCGCTTCCGGGCTTGTATATGAAGTTGTTGCTGATATTGGGGTCGTTGATTTTGCGGGCGTACTCGCCGTCAATCCTGAAATCCTTGTAACCGAACGACATCCTGGCAGCCCATGCCGCAACATTAGATGGGAACTTGTTGGCAGGGATAAGCGCGCTGACCGTCGAGTCGGTGTTCGGGTAGAGGCTGAAAATAAGGTCGTCCTCCGACTTCTCGTATCTGCTCACGAAGTTGCCGCCTATACGGGCAAGGAAACCCTTCTCCTGCATGGCTGGGAAAATCTCCCCGAAGGAAACCTCAGCGTCAGCGCCCCTGACAAAGTCGCGCCTGCCTATATACGAGTCGAAATTTCTTCTCTCAACGCCCCACACGCCTTTCAAGTATATGCCCTTGTATGGCGTCACCTTCACACGCGCACCGAGAAGACTGTTGTCGACACCGAGCTGGCGGTCCTCGTAGGCCCTGAGAGTAAGGCCGTTGCCAAACTGCTCATAATAGTTTCCGGCGGTAACCTGGATGAAGGAGTTCTTGTAGTCGGCGAAGAAATACTTCACGCCCTGCCCTTGATAGCCGGTCTTCTCGAGGTCGATGAGCGGAAACTGGTAATACTCGTACCTTGCCCCGGCTGAAAATCCTCCGTTACTGTACAGGATGTTGATGAAGGCGTTGGCGCGAACCTTGGAGTCAACCTTCTCGGCGCCGATTGTCGAGTCAGGGATATAGTACATCCCGTTGAATCCGAAGTCGCCGCTTATGCGGCCGTTGCCAATCTGGTGCTGCGCCCGGAGCACTACGGCGCTGAACAGCGACAGTGAAAGCAACACTGCCGTCAGAATGTATGTCTTTCGCATAGGATATTTTTTTGTCCGCTATTTTATCGACAGAGACTTTATTATCTCATATACCTCTTCCTCGGCACCGGGGGCGTATGACGTGTGCTGCCACACTATCTCGCCTTCTCCGTTGAGGATGCACATGTACGGCACGTCGTTGACGTTCATCGCGCGCTTGAAGTCGGAGTTTACGTCAAGAAGCACTGTATATTCCCAGCCCCTGCCCTTCACGAACGGCGCAACCCTGGCCGAGGTCTTCGAGTCGTCAATCGAAATGGCGTACAGCTTCACGCCTGTCTCCTCAACCCAGTCTTCATACTCGTCGGCTATCGCAAGGAGTTCGGCTATGCACGGCTTGCACCACGTTGCCCACAGACTCACGATGACAGGCTTCCCGTCGTTTGCGATGTCCTTGGTGTTGAACACGGCACCGTCCAAAGTCTGGATATCAACCTCGGGCAACCTGCTGAGTTTCTTTTTGTTCTCCTGCGCGAACGCAGAGGCGCAACACGCAATCACCAATAATGTCAAGAATGCTTTTTTCATTTCTGCTGTTTATTTCGTTCAAAAAAAAGTGGATTCAAATCCTGCTGCTCCTCGCCGGAGAAGTTCATCAAAAGGAATTCCGGAAGCCCGCGCTCAGGCGACGGCGCGTAGCGCATAGCCACAGTCCCGTCGGGATTGAAGAGTATGTGGTCAGGAAGTGTCTCTATGCCCTCCCTGTAAAGCCACTCGTATTCCTGGTTGAAATACAACACAGACCATCCGAAGTTCTTCTTGTACTTCCTGACGAAGCTGCTGAACCCCGACTCTTCCGGGTCTATGCACAGACTCACGAATTGTACCTTTTCGCCATATTTGCTTTCCAACTCCTTGAGCATTGCCATTTCACGTATGCAGTCTACACAGTCAGACTGGAATATTTGCAGATAGACCGGCTTGCCTTCAAAGTGTTTAAGCGACACCTTCCTGTTCTTCTCATCCTTGAAGGTCACCTCCGCCATGGGTTTTCTCTTTCGTTCCATGTCCGCGAAGGTGTTGTCTATGATCTTAGCATGAATCTCGAAAGAGGTCGTCTTCCTGATATAGTCCAGGAGACTGAGCACATTATCCTTGTCGAACTCCTTGTTTTCAGAAAATTCTATCAGGTTCTTAATTATCACAAGTTCACGAAGTCTCGCGTTGGCGAGGTTAGGATCCCTGCCGGCCTCGTTGAAGAGAGTCAGGTAGTCGGGCTTCTCGTTTATCGTGGTCGTGAGCAGCTCTTTGCTGATTTTTGGCGACATGTAAAGATAACCACTGTAATATTGGTTGAATAGCGCCATGTAGGCAGGATTGTTGTATAGTATATTGTCGTTGTCGAAGTATTTTCCATAAACGAGTGAGTTTTTCTTTTTGTGCTGCAGCAGGTCGATGCCCCCAAGCGTGTAATAGATGTACGACAGATAATAGTTTTCAGGGGCATACATGTATGGGAATCTTGAAGTCACGTTCTGCCGGATTGTGTCGTACACGCCTGGATCGCCACCGTAGAGGAGCCCGAACGAGAAGTTGTCGCAAAGCGCGCCGTAGAACCTTGAGAACCTGTTTATCTTGACGTTCAAGTCGGCGGTGTCGGGATTGAGGTTCCTGATGTTGAGCATTCCGCCGTATCTCTCCGGATTCACTGTCCTGAAAAGCAGCGAATCGACCGAGATTGCAAAGTCGTACGAAACTGATGGCACGATGAAGATGTCGGCTTTGGATGTCCTGATGGCCAGCTGGGCGGCCTTGATGTCTGCAGTCTTGTATTTTATGGTGAAGCGTCCGTGCTTGTCTATTATGTCGGTGGCCGCGAGCGAAGGTATGTCGTTCAGCAAGTCGTCGTACACCATGAGGCGGATCTCCTCGCCGGCAGCGAATGGCGCCGTGCCCGAAATAACCACAGGAGGCTGCGCACAGACGGTTCCCGCAAAAAGCAGGAAAACAAGACTCAGGATATGCAGCTTCTTCAAGTTCATCAAGATGTTGGGTCTGGGAGTTTGTATGAAACATATTTTGAACAGTCGCGGCCCATAGACCATATTTCCCTAACGAACGAAGAGGACAGAATATGATATTCAGGGTCGGAAAAAATGACCACGGTCTCAATATCGTTGCACAACTCCCTGTTTGCCAGTGCCATTTCACATTCCATAGCCATGTCGTCAGTATTTCTCACACCGCGCACGAGGAAGCGGGCTCCAACTTGCTTGCAGAAGTCCACTGTAAGTCCTTCGTATGCGCGTACCTCAACGCTTGTGTCGCCGCGGTAGATTCCGGAAATCCACTCCACGCGCTCCTCCACGGAGAACACATCCCGCTTACGGGGGTTGTGCCCGACGGCCACCACAACCTTGTCGAAGATGGCGGCGGCGCGGCGCACTATGTCCTCGTGTCCTTTCGTGAACGGGCAGAACGAGCCCGCAAACACTGCTATGCGTTCCATGTCAGTTTCTTACTATCGTGAAATTGTAGTCGTCGAGGAACTTGATTAGGCGCGACGGCTTGAATTCCGTCGAGGAGGCACACTCCTGTGGCACAACGTAGTCCATCTCGGCGATCACCTGCGGGTCTATCTTGTCGAACGTGGGCGGCGTGGGCTGCCCTGCCACGTTGGCCGAGGTGGAAATCAGCGGATGCCCGAGTTCCTTTATCACTCTCTTGCAGAAGTTGTCCTGCACAATCCTTATGGCTATCGTGCCGTCTTCGTGGATGATCTTCTGCGGGAGGTTGCAGGCCGTCTCGTAGATGAAAGTTGTGGGACGGCTCACATGGGAGAGGAGATCCCAGGCTATAAGCGGAATCCTTTCAACATACATCGGCAAACGCTGCGCCGAGTCGATGAGGATAATCATGCTCTTCTTCTCGTTGCGCTGCTTTATCCTGTAGATCCTGGATATGGCCTCCTCGCAGGTCGCGTCGCACCCAATGCCCCACACGGTGTCGGTGGGATAAAGGATCACTTTGCCTTCCTTCAAAATGGACACACACTTTTTAATCACCTCTTCCATGACTTATGTTTTAAACCGCAAAGATAAAAAAGATTTGAAAGACGTGAAAAAAAATCACGCAAAAAAAGGCAGGCCATCAAAGACCTGCCTCATATAAATGCAGTGGAGCGTCATGCACGCTGCTCATGCACCACGAACTCCATCATTACTTCTATTTTTTCACCACCTTGTGCATTGAAACGCCTCTTTCCGACGTAACTTTCATCATGTACATTCCGTTGGCGAGCTCTTTCACGGAAACAACGTTAGTGTTGGCTTCAGTCTTCACGAGCTGTCCCTGCAGGTTGAATATCTCTACGAGTTTCACATTGTTGCCGCTGTTCACGGTTACGTTGTCGGTTGCAGGGTTCGGGTATACTGATGTGTAATCTTGGTCAACTTCAGCGATGCCGTATGGTTCGGTTATGTCGAACGAGTACACAGCCTGTTTTCCGAACATGCCGTCATTGCGGAACAGCCTTGAGCCGTCGGCGCTGTAAACCTCGAAATAGCCGCTGCCGAAGCCTGCGTTTATTCCGTCGCCGTATGCGTCATAGACCTCAAGTCGGTAACATCCTGTCATTGACGGCCTAATATCGTACTCATGCACGGTGGTTCCCGCCGCGTTCAATTGGGCGAACGGGCCGCCGGAGAGCACAACCGCCCCGTTGGGGTCGAACAATTTGAAAGTCGTCTCGTCGGCATAAGCGTCGGTAACGAGTTTGAAATACATGTATCCGTTGTTTGAATACACATTTTTAATTGTCTGTATTGACATTTGAGGCTTGTCGCAAGGAACGCCGTTCTGCTCTGTGATCTTGACGGTGAGAGGGTAGGTTTCGTTGTAGTTCACGTCGAAGGTTGGGAAAGAGACTGTTGTTGAAGCATTCGGGGCAAGGTTGCCGGTCCACTCTCCGGAATATTCGGTCTGATCCACAGTGTATGTGTATTTCACTGATGTGAGGTTCTCAGATGCTCCGCTGTTAGAGAAGGTGAACTGTCCGGAATTGTGCGCCTCGCAGTCCTTAACCAGCACATCCTCCACGCTGAGGATACGCACCTCGTATGCGGGACGGTTTATTATCTCCACCGGAACGTCAACGGCGGTAAGCACTTCCTTATTTCCTTCGCACACGAAAGCCACGAAGCGCATGTCCTCGAGCTTTGTCGGCACCGGCGTGCCTGTGCCGAGTGCGTCAGGTATCACATACTCGTAGGTCTTCTCTAAGAGAGTGCCCTGCGCGATGTCGGTGATGGTCTCGCCCCACTGTCCTGTGATGAGGTGGCGCAGCATGTGCATGTGGCGGTACTGGCCGTTCTGCACCATTTGAGGATAGAACGAGGCTGCTCCGGCCTGCGGACCCCAAACATTGTCTTGAAGCACAGCGATGTTAAGTGCGTTTGACGTAACAGTTTGGCCTGCCGTGTAATACAGCTGCACGCGGATGGTAACCTTGCTTGTCTGCCAGTCGAGCACTGCATCTGCGGCAATGTTAACGGGCGATGCCATGCCGAGTATCACGTTCGAATATGCGTTCCACGCGTTCCTGTTCGACACCTGGATTGACGAGCCCGAGAAAGCGTGCCTGTTTATCGTGCCGTTGGGATACGACGAGATACCCGCCTGGTTGTTGAGCTGGGCCCCGAACTGGGTTGTGTACATCACAGCATATCCACCCGCATGGACGTTGATTATCGAAACCCTGCCGGGATGCGCGTTTTTGATATTGTTGGCGATCTTGTGGCCGTCGGGACAGTAGCCGCAGTTCACGCCGGTGTATTCCTCAATGAGGACGTTCCTGTTGGAGGGTTCCAACGACACGATTGTGTCGGTAATCTGCGCGGAAGCCGCAAAAGAGCAGGCCAGCGCGACAACAAAAAGCAGTAAACTTTTCTTCATAATCTTTGTGTTTTGTTATAATTTGAATAAATCTTTTCTTTCCAGTATTTTCGGAACGCAAATATAAATATTTTTCTTTTTTGCAAGAAAAAAAACAAAAAAAATCACGGCGATTGCTCCGCCGTGATTATGGAAACCAATAGCCTCTATTCAAACGTGTTGTAGGAAACGTTTTCAGTCTTCCACTTGTCCTTGGGCTGCGGGCTTTCATTGGGGTAGCCAATCACGATTACGCAGAGCGGGACGATAGTTTCAGGGAGGTTGAGCACCTTGCTCACTGCCTCAACCCTCTCCTTTATGGGGTGCACGCCTGTCCACACCGCGCCAAGCCCGAGGGCGTTGACGGCGAGAAGGATGTTCTCTGTGGCGGCTGAGCAGTCCTGTATCCAATAGTCGCGGCCGTCGCCATCAAGGGCCTTGTCCATGTTGCCGCACACTGCTATCGCGAGCGGTGCCTCCTGGAGCATTCTGCCGTGCTTGTTGGTAGCTGCAAGTTCGTCGAGCTTTGCCCTGTCGGTGATGGCCACGAAGTGCCAAGGCTGCGAATTGCGGGCCGTAGGCGCTGCCATGCCGGCGCGCAGAAGCATCTCGACAGTGTCGGACGAGACGAGCCTGCCGGTGTACGAGCGCACGCTCGTGCGCGTCATGATGTTCTCGTAGGCGGCGTTCTTGCCGCATTCACCGGCGGTTTCAACAACCTCTGATGTGGTTGTGTTCTTGCAGCCGGCAAAACAGAACGCAATCAAAGCCCCGGCAGACAAAATGCTGAAAAGTGTTTTCTTCATGTTCATAATCGTTTTTGATTTTTGAACCGCAAAGATACTTTTTTTTCACAAACACTTCTTTATTCTCCAACTTCCTGATCCCACACGCTTGGAAGCGTGTACTCCTACTCCAAGTTCAAAACTCACCGGCAATTTTTGCAGAAAAAAATAAAGTTGAAAATGATTGGCACAATTCAAAAAAAAGTGTATCTTTGCCGCCGATTGGTTTACATGACATGACGCATGTCGCATGTCGGTCCCTTAGCTCAGTTGGTTAGAGCATCTGACTCATAATCAGAGGGTCCAAGGTTCGAGCCCTTGAGGGACCACAAAGTCAACATGGCACTTGCATTGTTTGCAGGTGCTTTTTTTTAACCGGATTTCCACCAAAAATTCCGACATCGATGAACGAATACCAGAAAATAACTCTTAAGCAGGGCAAGGAGAAATCGCTTCACCGCCGCCACCCGTGGGTGTTCTCAGGCGCAATAGCCCACAAGGGAGGACACATTGAAAACGGCAACATCGTGGAAGTGTGCGACCACAACGGCAACTACATAGCAACCGGGCACTATAGCGACAGCACCATCGCGGTCAAACTTTTCAGTTTCAGGCAATGCCATGTTAACGCCGGTTTCTGGCTCGGCAAACTTAAGGACGCTGCGGAGTTCAGAGCCGCACTCGGTCTTCCCAATCCCCAGACCAACATGTTCCGGCTCGTGAACGGCGAGGGCGACGGCCTGCCAGGTCTTGTCATCGACATTTTCGGCAGCCACGCGGTACTGCAGTTTCATTCGGCGGGGATGTACCGTATCAGGGAGACCATTGTTGACAGCGTGAAGGAACTTCTGCCCTGGGTGAGCGCGTTCTACTTCAAGAGCGCAATGGAGAATACTGGCCGGGAAAAGTCCATGGATGGATGGCGCTTCGGTGCGCCCGCCAACAAGACGGTGGCCGTGGAGAACGGCATAAGCTTCGTAATAGACATCGAGAAAGGGCAGAAGACCGGGTTCTTCCTCGACCAAAGGGAGAGCAGAGCGATTTTGGGCGAATTTGCCAAGGGTCGCAAAGTCCTCAACACGTTCTCCTATTCGGGAGGATTTTCACTGTACGCACTGAAAAACGGCGCCTCTCACGTCGACTCCGTGGACATTTCAGCCAAGGCCGTAGCACTTGTGGAAGAGAACGTGCGTCTTCTTGGGGGAGATTTTGCGAGAAAGCACAGCTCATATTGCGAAGACGTATTCAATTTCTTGGAGAAGATTCCTGCGAACCAATACGACATCATCGTGCTTGACCCGCCTGCCTTCGCCAAGCATGTGAAGGACAGGGAGCAGGGGCTGAAAGGCTACCGCAACATCAACAGGAAAGCCATGGAGAAGATTCGGCGCGGCGGCTTCTTATTCACATTCTCATGCTCTCAAGCCGTAGGCCGCGACGATTTCCAGACGGCGGTGTTCTCTGCCGCAGCGTTGTCAGGACGGGAGGTCAGGATAGTGCAGCGTCTGCAGCACGCCCCCGACCACCCGGTGAGCATCTTCCACCCGGAAGGAGAGTACCTCAAAGGACTTCTTCTCGAAATCAGGTAATCAACAATATAAGCTACAGGCTTCTGAGCAGTGTAACGGCTGCCGAGCGGGCATCGTTCACGGTATCGCTTATGCACATGGGGCGCTTGCACGAGCCTGCAAGGAATAGTCCCGGGAGCTTGCTGGCATTGTCATCGAGGTGCGGCGACTTGCTGTCAACGAAGCCGTACATCCCGTCTATGCCTAATTTCCTGCCGAGGCCGGCTGTTCCTTCCGAGGCGCACATCCCGACCATCAGCACCAAAAGATCGCAGTTCATGGTCAACGGCGTGCCGAGAAGGGTGTCCTCTGCCTTGATCTGCACCCTCTTGTCGAAGGTCCCCGACGCCTCCGAAATACGTCCGCGCACAAAGTTCACGCCGTAAGTTTCCTGAGCCTCGCGGTACATCTCCTCAAAGCCTTCGCCCCACATGCGCAGATCCATGTAATACACGTAAACGTCGGTGCTTGGGTGCTGCCTCTTCACCTCTATGGCCTGTTTGACAGCTGTGACGCAGCAAACCTTGGAGCAGTAGTTATTGCCCGATTTCTCGTCCCTCGACCCGACGCACTGCAGGAAGACTATCTGTTTTGGAGTCTCGTTCATGTTGTTCAGGATAGAATTCTCCTTAATCATTCTCTCGAGTTCCACGGAAGTTATCACTCCCTTGTAAATGCCATAGCCGAGTTCCTCCTTCTTACGTGCATCGAAAGTTTTGTAGCCCGTTGCCATTATCACGAAGTCGAATGTCATACGGCCGCCGATGGCAGTTTCCACGATCCATTTGCCGCCGTCTTGCTGCACGTTCAGCACTTCAGTGGCGGTGTGAAGGACGATGTTGTCGTTCTTGAGCTTGGCCTCGAGCCTGTCTGCCAGGTCGGAGGCTGAACTGAAATCGGGGAAAAGGAGAGCCTTGTCGCGGATGTTGGCTAAAGGGGCGCTTTCTTTCTCAAAGATTGTCACACTGTGTCCGGAGGCCAATATCGAAGCGGCCTCTATGCCTGCGGGGCCCGCCCCTATTACAGCTATGTTCATATTTCCTTATTGTTTTATTCATGTTAAACTTTCAGTATTTGCGGCTTTTCGGGTGCGCGCAGCAGTTTTCCCGAAGCGCCCTTGTACTTCTCATCGGGGTTGTATTCCACGCCAATCTTGTTGAGGAACCTTTCGCACTGCACTTGGTGGAGCTGAAGACCCAAAGTCCAAGGGTCGTATCCGAGCAGGATTCCTGCAAGTTCCTCATACGTGAACACCGGGATCCCGTAGCCGTCGCGGTCGTAGGTCTTGTGCTCCATCTCCGCGATGGTGTACTGCCATTTGTCAAGGAACATGGCGCAGCCTGGGCAGTTGGAGACTATGAAGTCCGGTTCATAGGATTCCATCGACTCGAACTTCTTCTTGGAATTCGCGATGGAATAGCCACGGTTTTCCTGCACGAGATACTGCCTGAAGCCGAAGCCGCAGCAGTGACGGCGCTCGGGATAGTCGATCACCTCGCCGCCCCAAGCCTCAACCATTCCGGCCAGCACGTGGGGGAACTCGGCGTTTCCGATGCCGTGCTTTGGGAAGATCTTGGCATAGTGGCAGCCTATGTGGTCAACGCCGCGGAGGGGGTTCCCGGTGTACCTGTTCACGAGCTGGTACTTCATCTTGGCTTTCAGTTCGTGCCTGAACTTGAAGAACACGTCCGAAGGGTGTGCAATATTTTCGGGAAGCTCGAAAGTGCGGCCGGTGGCCTTCATCAGGTACCCGCGCGCCTTGTCCAATATGTCGGGGTTCTCTTTCCAGGTCTCGATGAGTTCGGTCATAAGTCCGAAAGATGTGATGCACGAAGGTATGTAGTTCTTGTAGCCATGCTCAGTCATGAGGGAGAAAAGCCTGGCGACTATGGTCATGGTGGTCTCGTAGGGGACGACGTCAGAGTGGTAACCGATACCGGTGCAGGTATGCTGGTGCGACGAGTCGTAGATGTCCTTTCCCAGATCGTTGCGGAGAATCTTCAGGAAAACGGCCTCAGAGCCTGGGAAGAAAGTCTGCCGGATACAGCTGCGCTCGTAGAAGAAGTGATCGTCGGCAATATCCTTCACATATTCGTTCCAATACCTTTTTTCCATAACAAAGTCAGTTTTGAACCATTTTGGTAATCAAAGAGCGTTTTTCAGGATGGCGACAACGTCGTCGCGGGTGAGCTGCCTGTAGCCGCCTCCAAGTATTGTCGCGTCGGCCACTTTCTCAATGTTGTCTGGTGTCACGCCAACTTCAGAGGCTTTCATCGCAACTCCGATTTCGCGCATCCAGCTTTCCAACGCCGAGAGTCCCTCCAAAGCGGTCTCACCGTCGCTCTTTCCGTCAGGATTGACATTCCACACGTTCTTGGCGAAGCGCACGAACTTGTGGAGTCCGTCGGCCATTATATATTTATAATATGGTATAGAAACAGCCGCGAGTGTCATGCCGTGCGTTGCGTCGGTCACTGCTCCTATTGCCTGGCCGATCATGTGCACCATCCAGTCCTGGGTTTTCCCTTTCCCCACGAGTGTGTTGAGCGCCCATGTGGCGGTCCACATGATGTTGCTGCGCGCCTCGTAGTCGCGAGGGTTCTTGATGGCGACCCTGCTGCTGTGCACGAGCGAGCGCATAAGAGCCTCGTTGAGATAGTCGCTGGTGTTGTCGTCGTCGCCGCTGAAGTACTGTTCCATGAGGTGCGACATTATGTCGAAGAAACCGGCAACCATCTGGTACTGGGGCACGGTGTATGTGAGCGTGGGGTCGAGAATCGTGAACTTGGGCATGAGCCTGCTGTCGAAAACCTTGCCTATCTTGAGGTTCTGCGAATGGTTTGTTATCACCGAGCCGCCGTTCATCTCCGAGCCCGTACCCACCATCGTAAGCACGCAGCCTACCGGAAGAATCTTCGCTCCGGCGTCGGGATCCTTGAACTCGAGGTAGTACCTCTTCCACGGATCCTCGTCAATCCAGGCCGAGGCCGCAACGCCCTTTGCATAGTCGCACACGGAGCCGCCGCCCACAGCAAGAATCAGGTCCACGCCGTTCTCTCGGGCTATCCTGCACCCATCGTAGAGCTTCTCCACAGTGGGGTTTGGCATAACGCCCGGATCCTCAACGACTTTCTTTCCGGCCTCTTCCAATATCTTGATAATCTTGTCGTACAGGCCGGTGCGCTTTATAGAGCCGCCGCCGTACGAGAGCATCACGGTGCCACCGAAATTCGACAGTTCTTGTTTCAGAAAATCAAGGCTTTTCTCTCCGAAATGAAGTCTTGTGGGGTTTTCGTATGTGAAATTTCCTAACATAGCTTTATGAATGTTTGTGTAAATGACAGCCGCAAAGATATAAAAAAACGAGATTGTCTGCCATTCTGAAAGTTTTTATTCGATTTTCGCCCTATTTGAGCCTGATGATGTCGCTCCAGCGGGTTGTGGGGTTCTTGCTCCTGAACTCGTGACGCATGGTTTCGGCAAGGACTTCCGATTTCCCTCCATCTGATTTTCCGGCGAACTGCTGGGCCCCGAGAAAGACTGTTTCGGAGCCGTTCAGCTTGTTGATCCTGTCTATCGCGGTGTCAATGGCCTTGAGGCGCTTCAGGGTCTCGGGGTCGCTGCCGAAGATATTTAGCTGCACGCTCTCCGAAGGCGTGATGCCGTTAAGGATGACGCCGGCTTTCTTGTATTGGTAACCTTCCTTGAACATTCTTTTCAACAGCGCGGAGGCGGCCTGCACTATGAGTATCGACGAGTCGGTGGCGGTTGGCAGTGTGTGTTCAAGGAACTGCCAGTCCTGCGGCAAGTCCTCCCTGAACCTGTTGGTCTGGATGAAGACACCCACCACGGAGGCCACGGAGCCCTGGCGGCGCAGCTTCTCGGCGCACTTTGCCGCATAGTTGCTGACGTATATGCCGAGCGTTTCAAGGTCCTTCACCTGTCCGCTGAAACTCCTGCTCGTGCAGATGCTCTTCTTCGCCGCCATCGTCTCGTCTGCTATGCAGTCCTCGCCGTTGAGCTCGGCCCATGTCCTGAAAGCCACCACGTTGCGGAAAGTGCTGTTCACCCAGTCCTTGCTTTTTGAAGCGAAGTCGAAGGCCGTCGCGATGCCGAGTGTCTCGAGTTTTGCAGAATATCTCCTCCCTATCCCCCACACATCCTTTATATTGAAGAGTTTGAGGGCCTTGACACGGCGCTCCTCATTGTCAATCATACAGCAATGGTTGTATCCCGGGTATTTCTTGGCGAAGTGGCTCGCCACCTTTGCAAGGGTCTTTGTGGGCGCAATTCCCACGCTGACGGGCATCCCGACCGACTTGCGTATCCTCTTGTAGAGGCGCTCGCCCCATGACTTGAGGTCGGTGGAGGATGAATTGTCTAACATCACAAAACACTCGTCGATGGAATACCTGAAATAGCGCGGTGCCTCCTGCCTGATGATTTCTACAACGCGGGCGGTGAGGTCGCCATAGAGTTCGTAGTTTGACGAGAAGACTGCTATCTCGTCCTCTTTGAACTGCCGGGCCATCTTGAAATATGGGGTCCCGGGCTTGATGCCGAGGCTCTTGGCCTCGTTCGACCGCGCCACCACGCAGCCGTCGTTGTTCGACAGCACCACAACCGGCTTGCCGTTCAGGTCGGGACGGAACACTCGCTCACAGGAGACGTAGCAGTTGTCGCAGTCGATGATGGCGTACATTATCAGCGCTTCCAGTTCCTGATTGTCCAAACAACCACGCCCCAGACCTCGAAGTTGTCGGTGTCGCTGATACGTATCGGGCTGTATTTCCTGTTGGCGGGTTTGAGCTCTATGTAGCCGTCCTTACTGTGCGATAGGTCGAGGTATTTCATGGTGAACTCGTTGTTGATATATGCAACCACAATGTCACCGTCTGCGGCTTCCAGGGCGCGGTCGATAATGGCGATGTCGCCGTCGCCAATGCCGGCCTCAATCATGCTGTCGCCGTCAACCCTGCCGTAAAACGTGGCTTCGGGATGCCTTATGAGGTCGCGGTTGAAGTCGAGAGGCTCGTGACGGTAGTCGTCTGCCGGCGACGGAAAGCCGGCCTTCACCGACTCGGCGAGCTGCAGTTCGAGGTTGCTTTCGAACTCGCCCTGGTATGTGAGAACATCTGTCATGTCTGCTTACGGAATTTTAGAAAAATCAATCCTTCTCCTTCTGGCAAAAAACATTCCGGAAAGCCGCGAAATCGCTATGTTGCGGAATCCGGACTGAAAAAAAGCCGGAACGCTTGCGAGACGTTCCGGCTGCGTGGCGGGAACGAGAGTTGAACTCGTGACCTCCGGGTTATGAATCCGACGCTCTAACCATCTGAGCTACCCCGCCTTTTTTCGGAGCGCAAAGATACACTTTTTTTGATAATTCGGCCATGCCAAATACAAAAAAAAATCCTCTTGTCTGAAAACAGTCGCAACAAACAGATTCTCACGCCATTAATTCAAAAAAAAGGTTTAGATGCCAGCATATATGAAATAAAATGCTATATTTGCACCCCTAAATTAGGGGTATTGTTTTTGTCATGGATATTGTTTCGGTCATCATCGCCATTCTCACGCTCACAGCCGGCATAGGCGTCTTCCTTGTCGCGTGCACGATGATGAGCTCGAACCTCGAGAGCGCTTCATCAAAGCGGCTGAAGAGCCTGTTCTCGAAGACCGGCAACAACAAGTGGATCGGGGTCGGCATCGGCACCATAGGCACAGCCGCGATACAGAGCAGCGGTGCGGTCACGGTGATGGTTCTGGGTTTCGTGAACGTTGGAATCATGTCGCTCGCGCAGGCAGCCACGATAATATACGGCACGAACATCGGCACCACGGTCACCGCGCAGCTCGTGGCCTTGGGAATGTTCGGGAAGAACAGCATCTCCACCACTATCATATTCGCGTCGTTCGCGGGCGTAGGCACCTTCATCTCGCTTTTCGCCAAGCACGAGAAGGGCAAGCAGACGGGCGGCATACTCACGGGCTTCGGCCTCCTGTTCGTGGGCCTCGGGATGATGGCCTCCGCCATGGACGAGTTCGCGGCGCTCGACTCTGTTAAGGTCTTCCTCGCCGGGATCAGCAACCCGATACTGTTGGTTGTGATAGGCGCAGTACTGACCGCCGTAATACAGTCCTCGTCAGTGATGACATCCATAGCCATAACCATGGTGGTCACCGGACTCATAAATCTGAGCCAGGGCATTTACATTACCATGGGCAGCAACATAGGCTCGTGCGTTGTGGCCATAATAGCCTGTATCACAAGCGGCACGAATGCAAAGCGCACGGCATTTATCCATCTGACTTTCAACGTCATGGGAGTGGTACTGTTCCTTTTCTGGGCATGTGCGCTCTGGCTTTTCTCGTCAGGAAAGGTTAGCTACGGGACAATTTTCGAGAGCCTATTCCCCTCGGCGCCACAGCTCCAGCTTGCCATGTTCCACACCGCATTCAACATATCCACGATGCTCGTCGCCCTGCCGCTGACAAATGCCATCGTGCGCCTGTCTTGCCTCGCCATAAAAGACAAGAAGGCCGAGACAAGCGATTTGCAGCAGGAACCACAGCTCTACTTCCTCGATGAACAGATGCTAAGGACACCTGTGGTGGCTGTGAGACAGCTCAAGGAGGAAATCATGAACATGGCCTCCTTCGCCATGGACAATTTCAGGAGGTCGATACATATAGTTACAACGATGGACTATTCCGACCTGAAGAAGTTCAGGAACACGGAACTTGAGCTGAACTTCCTCAACAAGGAACTGGTGAAGTATGCCGTGGCCCTCCTAAACAACCAGCTGAACAAGTTCGACCACCAGTTCCTTTCATCTTCCATTCTCTCCGTCAGCGACTTGGAGCGCATAGGCGACTATTCGGAGAACATCGTGGAATATGCCGACTCGCTGAAGCAGCAGGATTCCACATTCTCGGAGGACGCAATCAAGGAAATACTCCACCTTCAGGATTTGGTGTGCAGTCTTTATGGAGAGATAATGCATGCTTACAAGAGCATCGACTTGGTGGCGCTTGACAGGGGTTACCAGATAGAGGAGGAAGTTGACACTTTCACGAAAGTGATGGAGCAGAAGCACATAGAGCGGCTTTCGTCAGGGGTTTGCAACCCGCAGGTCGGGGCAGAATACATCTCGCTGGCGCAGAACTCGGAGCGTATCGCCGACCACCTCATCAACGTCGGGAACACTGTCAAGGATTTGGCGAGGCTGCTGTAGTGCAGATGCAAAAAAAGTGGCGCGGCAAAGTATGCCGCACCACAAGTCTCTATCCAAACGCTTGAGAATCAATGTTTGAAATGTCTCACTCCAGTGAAGACCATGGATATTCCGGCATCGTTGCAAGCCTTGATGGAGTCTTCGTCTCTAACGCTGCCGCCAGGCTGTATTATCGCTGTAACGCCATACTCTGCGGCCATTTTCACAACATCGTCGAAAGGGAAGAAGGCGTCGCTGGCGAGGCACAAGTTCGCGGAGAGTCCTTTGGACTTGGCCTCCTCGAGGGCGATGTGCGCCGCCCCCACCCTGTTCATCTGCCCCGCGCCTATTCCGGCAATCCTTCCGTCGCAGGCCACAGTGATGGCATTTGAGCGCACATGCTTGCATATAGTCATGGCCAACCTCAGATTCTCCATCTCGGCGGCCGTGGGCTTCTTCTCCGTCACGACGTTCAGCTCGTAGTCGTCGAAGCCCTTGCGGTCGAGCGACTGGCAGAGAAGCCCTCCGGCAACACTTACGTACATCCTTTCGTCGGCGCCGCTCCTGTCGGTGCTGAACGTCATGAGCCTTATGTTCTTCTTGGCTGACAGATGATCCAAAGCCTCCTTGGAAAAAGACGGCGCGAGGATTATTTCGAGGAACACGGGTTTCATGGCCTCGGCTGTCGGCAGGTCGATTTCGCGGTTGGAGGCCACGATGCCGCCGAATATCGACACGCTGTCGGCCTCGTATGCGCGGGTCCAAGCCTCGAGTGCCGTCGCCCCGACGCCCACGCCGCAGGGGTTCTTGTGCTTCACTGCCACCATCGTCGGGGCGTCGAACTCGCGCAGTATCTGAAGCGCCGCGTCGGCATCCTGTATATTGTTGTAAGATAGTTCCTTGCCGTGAAGCTGCTCCGCCCAGGCCACCGAATAGCCCTGCTTTTTGCCTGCATAAAACGCCGCGTTTTGGTGGGGGTTCTCGCCATAGCGCAGACTCTGCTTCCTCGCGAAAGTGAGGGTGATGCTTTCCGGCTCCTGCTCGCCGGTCTTCTCGGTGAGGTAGGCGGCGATGTGGCTGTCGTAGGCGGCAGTGTGCCTGAAGACCTTAGCGGCAAGGCGACGGCGCGTCTCCAATGTGGTGTCGCCATGGGCTTCGAGTTCCGACAATACCGCGCTGTAGTCGCCGCAGTCGACCACAACCGTGACGAAGGCGTGGTTCTTCGCAGCACTCCTCAGCATCGACGGGCCGCCGATGTCGATGTTCTCGATGGCGTCCTCGAAAGTCGTGCCAGGCTTCTCAATGGTCTGCCTGAACGGGTACAAGTTCACAACCACCATGTCTATGGGTTCTATTCCGTTGTCATCCATCTCCTTGACATGCCCGGCGTTGGTCCTGACCGACAGGAGTCCGCCATGCACCTTCGGATGCAAAGTCTTTACGCGTCCGTCCATGATTTCCGGAAAGC
Source organism: uncultured Bacteroidota bacterium (assembly GCA_902796805.1). Lineage (GTDB taxonomy): Bacteria > Bacteroidota > Bacteroidia > Bacteroidales > WCHB1-69 > F23-D06. The sequence goes on along the minus strand of CADBQG010000007.1, from coordinate 4,700 downwards.
CGGTGACATCACTGATGCCTATCGTGGGGATGCCGGCAGTGTCGAGGGTCTTCCTCGTGCCGCCCGTGGAGATTATTTCAAAGCCGAGGGCTGCAAGACCCTTCGCGAAGGGGACTATTCCCTCCTTGTCGCTCACACTGATTATAGCTCTTCTCTTCTTCATAATTTCAAAATAGAAAACACAAATGCAAAAGTAACATTTTTATCCTTTTCCACACTAAAAAACTTATCGTGCCTTTCGCACACGTACCTACATTTTTTAACACCGCATTGTTAATAATAATGTATATTTGCACCTTTGAAGTTAAGTCTTTTAAGACAAGTATAAAAATTTTAATATCAACAATTTACAATAATTTATTATGAAAAGAAAATCTACATTTATCCTCATGGCTTTGTTCATGGGACTTATGTGTGCGGGTGCATACGCACAGGTGAACACAAATGTCGGTTTTGAAGACTGGAGCGGCACGACGCCCTCCGGTTGGGGCGGCAGCACGACAAACGGCACATTCGCCAAATACACCGACGGCGCCTATGAAGGCGAAAACGCCCTTCAACTCATAAACACCTCCAACAGCCACAAACGATTCTCCACCGCAGCAGTTGCGGTTGAGGACGGTAAAAGGTATGCTGTTTCGTTCTATGCAAAAGGAAATGGAGAGGTGCGTGTTGGCTTGTACGACGGCACTTCCGGGGTAACAGCCTACAATTACAACAACTACTTCAACATCAACAGCAACACATATTCGCTCTTCACAGACACTATTGACTGCACAACCACGACCTCGTCCGCTCAGTTCATACTGTCTTTCAGGAACACCGACCACGACATGGATCATTTGGTGCTTGACAACGTTGTTTTCTCAATAGTGGGAGTCGAAGACTATGTTGCAGTTCCTGTGATTGCATTGTCGGGCAGCGACAAATACGACGACACCACGTACATCAACAGCGCAACGGTGTCGATGACCGCAGACGAAGGAGCCGAAATCCACTACACAATCGACGGAACCGATCCAGACGAGAATTCCACACTATATTCCTCACCTTTTGAAATCACAGAGAACACTGACATCAAGGCTATTGCGATATTAGGAGACAATGTAAGCGGCGTTGTGAGGAAAAATGTTCAGATTATCACAGCCAACATGCTGTTTTTCGAGAATTTTGAAGAAACCAGCTTGGGAGAAATGACATCTTTCACCAACAACGACGAAGTGAACTGGCTAACCCAGAGCCATTCCGGAAACAATTACGCATACGTGAACGGATATAACAAAGGCGAAGCAACTTCTTGGCTTATAACCCCCGAAATCACTCCTGAGAATCCCGCCGGTGTCACACTCTCATTCGTGTCCGCGAAAAATTACACCGGGGCGCCTATAAGTGTCAAGTACTCCACAGACTACAGTGGCAGCGGTGAGCCCGCAGCTGCGACATGGACCGACATCACAGATGAGTTCTCATACAGCAACGGAAACTGGAATTGGAAATATTCAGGGGATTACGAGTTGGCCGGTGCAACTCCTGTGCGCTTCGCATGGATTTACACCTGCACCGACTCCGCCGCTGCAGCGTGGGAGATAGACAACATCATGGTCGTGCCTTCAACCAACATTGTCACGCCCGAGCTCACCATCACCGCACCGGCCGACGGCTCAGAGTTCCTCTCCACCGACATTCTGCCGGTTGAGATTGAAATCAACAATTTCGAGCCGGGCACCGACGGATACCTGAAACTCGAGTCCGACTTCGTTGAAAACCTTATGGGTGTGAATCCTGTGTATCTCGATGCCGAGATGCTGTCTTATCTTCAAAACGACCTCATCATCACACCGATGCCGGGCGGCACATACACAATCAACGCCTCGCTTGTTGACATGGATTCCGTGGAGCTCGACCCCGCAGTTGCACAGAGCGTGACGTTCACTGTTACGAAATACGAGATTCCCTCACCAATAATCACACCCGACGGCGGAACGTTCGCCGACAGCGTGAATGTGGCTTTCGACTACGACGAGGAGTTCGCGCCTTTCGCTACAATATATTATACTATAGACGGCTCGGAGCCGACAGAGGAGTCTGAGCTCTACCTTATTCCTATAACTCTTCACGAGTCCGCCACAGTAAAGGCCAAGGCATTCATCAGCGAGTTTTCAGCCGACTACTATGCACCGAGCGCGACCGTGAGCGCCGACTTCGTGGTTGTCAGCGAGCCGGTTTTGACAGCAACTCCTTCCGAGCTTACGTTCAGCAGCTCCGATCTCAGCAAGACGTTCACAGTTAGCGGCGCGCACCTCACCGAGCCCATCACACTCAGCACAGCGAACAGCCACTTCACACTCTCTGCCGAGGAGATTGCCGAGCCAAACAGCAACACACAGATAACGGTCACTTTCGACGGTGCTGAACCTGCCAGCGACGTTGTCACCATCGTTTCCGGCGAGTTCAGCGCGGAGGTAGCACTCTCGGCAACTGCAAAACTTCCGGCTCCGGAATTCAGCCCTGCAGCAGCCACATCGGAGGAGAGCATAGTTGTCGAAATAACATCCACTGTTGCCGGCGCCGCAATCCACTACACTCTCAACGGCGACGAGCCAACCGCGGAATCGGAAGTTTACAGCGAGCCTCTCTCGTTCACAGAGGTGGGAACATACACTGTGAAGGCAATAGCGATGAAGGAAAACTGGGAGAACAGCGACATCGCCACCGGCACTTACACGATTTCATCACCCACAATCAACGACACAGTCATCTACGCCACCGGCTTCGAGGCAAGCGAAGGCTTTGAAGCGTCGACAGTATATAACAACTCAGAAATCAAATACACAGGTAACGATGGCGAGCAATGGGGCACCTACTACGGAACGCCTTCTACAACCAACATGATTGACGGCGGTCAGTCGATGCAGATGCGCTGGTATTCGTCGGCCTCCGGCAATCTCGGCTACACCTTCACCAACTTCGACCTGCGCAACGTTACGCACGTAACATTCAAGGCTGCAAACTCCAACGGACTGAAAGTCAATGTTTCACACTCCGTTGACGGCGGCACTACCTACTCCGAGGGCCAGACTTTCGACGTCACCAGCTCAGCAAGAGAGTTCGACTATGCTGTAAGCGAGACCGGCGAATACGACTATGTTCGCCTTAAATTCGCGATTGTGATGCCGGCAACCACCCCGAACGCAAACTCCCGCCTTGTGATTGACAATGTGGCTGTATATGGCATCATAGGATTAGCGCCCACAACGGTTGCTGCGCCGCAGATTTCCCCAGCGTCGAACTTCTACTACGAGCCGCAGAGTGTTGAGATAACCTCTGTTACAGAGGACGCGGTGATACGCTACACCACCGACGGCACTCAGCCCGACGAGAACTCCACGCTCTATACCGCACCGTTCACCGTGAGCGCCACCACCACCGTCAACGCGAAGGCCTGGAAAGATGGCATGACACCGAGCTTCGTCTCTTCGGCAACCATTTCGTTCCCCGTTCAGGCCGAGAACATAGCAGCCTTCAAGGCCAACACCTCAGACGATGTACAGCAGATCATGAGCGACGTTACGTTCGTGTTCCGCAGCGGCAGATACATTTTTGTTGAGGACAACTCGGCAGCACTCCTTATCTATGACAACCAGAATCCTGTAATCACGACAGAATACAACGAGGGCGACGTAATCCAAGCCGGCGTGTTCGGAAAATACAAACTTTACAACGGTCTTGTAGAGCTTGAACCAACCTTCAACTCCCCGGCTTCTACAACTTCCGCAAGCGTTGAGCCAACCGTAGCAGGCATATCAGACATCAAGAATCAATATTCTTCTGTTTACGAGTCAAGGCTCGTCAGCATCAGCAATGTCATGTTCATCAATGGAGACACATTCGTACAGAACGGCGACACCATGCGCATCTTCGACAGGTTCAACACCTTGGACATCGAGATTGCCGAAGGCATGATGGCTGATGTTACAGGTTTTGTGAGCTACTCCGACAACTTCGGTTACCAGATTTACCCGCGCGGCAACGAGGACATCACCGTCAAGGAACTCGAGAAGGTGGCAAATCCTGAATTCTCGTTCCAATTGTCGGGCGAATTCTACTTCATGGACATAACCTGTGCAACCGAAGGAGCCGACATTTACTACACCATCGACGGCACCGACCCTGATGAGAGCAGCTACCATTTCACCTCTCAGATTCCTCTTCAGCCCGAGCCTCTTACCATAAAGGCAATCGCCATGAAGGAGGGTATGCAGAACAGCGACATTGTGACATACAACTTTGTAGGTGTGAACGACTATGAGACAACATTCTCAATATATCCGAACCCTGCAACCAACATTCTTGTTATTGAGGGCAGAATGATTGACTGCTTCGAAATCTTCAACATGGCAGGCCAGAAAGTGAAGTCAGGTAACATCGGCAATACACACGCAAAGATTAATGTCCGCGACATCGCAGACGGAACATATATTGTCAGGATAAAAGGTCTGGCAGGCTCGTATTCCACAACATTCATCAAGAAATAGCATCTTTTTGACAACGCAATTGCATAACCGTGGCGGAAACATCTGCCACGGTTTTTTTTATAAGTTTCTACATTTTTATTTATCGGTGTCCGGTAAAACTTTTTCGATGATGTTTAAGTCACTGTGTGTTTGTTACTGCACGTTTGTGGTGAATTTCTCCCCCTT